>SYLX01000246.1 GCA_005808505.1 Bdellovibrionales bacterium
CAACAGCCAAAAAGCTCTTTGGCTCCGCAGCCCTTCGGAAGTGACGAAAGAGGAGTACAACGAGTTTTATCACCACGTGGCGCACGACTGGTCGGAGCCTCTTAAAACCATTCACTTCAAAGCCGAAGGTACGCAAGAGTTCGCGGCCCTCATGTACATTCCTAAGAATGTGCCGTTTGATTTCTATCAGCGAGAGCAGAAGTACGGCCTAAGCCTCTATGTTCGCCGCGTCTTCATCATGGCTGACTGCGAGGATCTCCAGCCGCGTTACTTGCGCTTCGTAAAAGGGCTCGTTGATTCGAGCGACTTGCCGTTGAACGTTTCTCGCGAAATCCTCCAGAAAGATTCGCGCGTTGAGAAGATCCAAAAGGCGCTAGTCTCTAAAGTTTTGAGCTCTCTCAAAGATCTTCAAACGAAAGAGCGTAGCGACTACGAGACGTTCTGGGCAAACTTTGGTCCCTCGATCAAAGAAGGCGTGGTCACCGATTACACGAACCAAGAAAAGTTGAAGGACTTGCTCCTTTTCCGCTCGTCCGCAGCCGAAGGCTGGACCACGCTTGCTGAATACGTTGAGCGCATGAAGCCTGAGCAAAAGTCGATTTACTTCCTCACGGGTGATTCGACCGAGACTCTCAAAGATTCGCCTTACCTAGAGCGTCTCAAAGCTAAAGGGTACGAAGTCTTATTCCTCACCGACAATATTGATGAGTGGGTTTCGCGCGAGCTGACTGATTACAAGGAGAAGAAGCTTCTTTCGATCGCGTCGGATCAGCTTGATCTCGATACGGAAGAAGAAAAGAAAGCGAAAGAGGAAGAACTCAAGCAAGCCGAAGAAAAGCTGGGCGGCCTCAAGAAGTTCATCGAAGAAACGCTCAAAGATCACGTTAAAGAAGTCCGCTTCTCCGAGCGTTTGACGGAGTCTCCCGTTTGCTTGGTTTCGCAAACCCAAGACCCAAGCGCGCGCATGGAGCGTTTAATGGAAGCGATGGGGAAGGTGATGCCAAAAACGAAACGGATTCTGGAGATCAACCCGAAGCACGCCGTTTTCGAAAAGCTCAACGGCCTCACGGAGACTCACAAAGCCGACTGGATCGAGATCCTTTATAACCAAGCTCTTCTTAACGAAGGCTCGCCGCTGAAGGATCCTGCGAAATTCGCTAAGCAGGTCGCAAATTTGATGGTAGCGGCTGCTCCTTAATCCGAACGGAAAAAGGCGGGATCCACGAGGAGCCCGCCTTTCTTTTAACGTACCTCAGACCAAACGCTATCGTAGATTTCGGCGACCTCCTGCCTATTTGCCTTCTCAAGTGCCCGTTCATCCGCATGAGCTGGCTCATAGCCGACATCCGCCGGCACCGCAAACGCACTCGCGACCAACACGCACATGATGAGCCCAAACAAGTGCAAGCTTAGGAAAATTGCGATTCCGATGTGAAGACTTAGGACGCCCGCAATCCAAAATTTACGGGTGGTTTTCGGCCAGATGAAGAGAAAGAAAAAGCCTTCCAGGATCAGGGTTGACCAGCTTGCGGCGAACAAAAGCTTCGGCCACTGCGCAATCCAGCTCATGTCGAATTGCTGGAAGATCGGTAAGCTCAAAGAGCGCCAGAGCACTTCACCTGTGCGCCACTGAACACCTTGAACTTTTTCGATCGCCGACATCGCGTACGAGACACAGAGATGCAGTTGAAGAGTGCGTAATGCCAAGCGCGCGACCCAGCTCGGAGTTCCGTGCCACGACTTTCCGGCGAAAGCATTATCGAGAGAAAGGGCCGCGCCCGAGGGCATAAACATCAAGTAAAACAAAAAGACGTGCGCGTAGAGATCAACCCCGTAGGCACTCGAATAGCCCGTGATCATCAATGTCCAGTGCAGAAACCACGTGGAGACGCTCGCAAAACGTGTAAAGAGCCCTAATCCGAGGAGCACAAGGCTCACGACGTAGGCCGTGCAGATCGCAAGAAGGCAAGTCACCTCCGAAACGCCGAAAGGCGCAAAAAGCTGCGCGATCCAGCCGACCGTTGGCGTGTACGGCATGCGAAGCGCGTCGGCCAGTGGACCTTGCACAAGGCCACTTCTCGACAAAAGAGGAATCACGGCATCTTTGAGAAACCAGGCTTGCATGAGCAGGACGATGACCAGA
This sequence comes from Bdellovibrionales bacterium, assembly GCA_005808505.1. Lineage (GTDB taxonomy): Bacteria > Bdellovibrionota > Bdellovibrionia > Bdellovibrionales > JAMPXM01 > SYLX01. The sequence continues at coordinate 2,144 of SYLX01000246.1, forward strand.
GTGATCCGCAGAACCGCGAGCGGAAGCGGAGATGCTGGCTTCAAAAAGAAGCCTTCAAATTTATTTTTTGTCCGCTCGAAGCGAGGCGACTGAACAAGTGTGGAAAACAATTGTGTCATGGTGCCTCCTCCGATAATTGGGAATTTTTAGCTTTGGATGAACGATGAACAAACTTGGCGGAGTAGACCTTCTCCCAGTTCGTGCGTTTGCCCTCCAGAAATGCTTTTCTAGAGGGAGCCGTGTAGCGCTCGATGCGGACGCCAACTTGCTCGGCTTCGGGCGTTCTCGCGAAAACGGAGCCAGCCAAAGAAGCCGCGAGGATTCGCTGGAATTTCACCTTGTCATCGAATTCATTCATGAACTGATCGAAGATGTCGTTGATGCGTAGAAAGAACTCGCGATTTGCTTTCGCTTCGATCGGCTGAGTGCTCTTCGTTCCCTTTGAATCATAAACATCGATGACGGCTTGGAGTTGAGAGTACACACCCGGCGAGAAGAAACCGTAGAGGTGACTCGCGCCCGAAAGATCGCCGTAATAACCCACAGCGGGACCGACAAGCGGGATTTCGTTGAGTGGGACGTGCGTGGCACCGGCGGTCATTAAGCCAAGCTGCACGAGCGCGGCCGAGAGCCAAAGCCGTTTTTTCTTTTTTTGATTCTGATCCGTTGTTTTCGATTCGTTAGCTGAGCTCGCCAAGTTGCTTCTCCTCTTTTTTGAATCCTCTGAGTGTTCTGATCTTCGATCGATCACGCTGAATACGGAAAGCCCCTTGGGGTGTGGCCAAGGGGGCTAAGAGTGCGTCCCGTTCGTAAGGGGCGCCCCGGAGGTGGAGGTATTTACGAATGACTTATTTTTCGATCTGAACTCCCGGTGCCGGTAAGCTTTCGGTTGTGTTTTGGTCCATCTGATCAAGGCTCCGGTAGTAGCCGTAAGGACGATAGGGACGGTAGTAGCGGTAAGGGCGATACGGACGATACGGGCGGTAGGGACGGTAGTAACGATAGGGACGGTATGGGCGATAGTAACGGTACGGCGGAGCTACGCTCGCGTCAGCGTCGGCAGCATCCATTTCTTCCGCATCCGGAATATGCTCAATGGCCTGTCCGTCTTCGTGAACGACCGTTAGGTCCTCGACGGGGATCGTGTTTGTCTCGCCCTGAGCGGTGATGCCGGTTGAGACCATCGCTAACGCTGCGAACGCGCAGAATATCTGTTTCATCTTCATTGGAGTTCCTCCATGTGTTGTGGTTGCCGGAGATCGCCGTGAGAAAAATCCACGTCGTCTCAGATCCATCGGTGTAAATAGGTTTTGATTACCATTCAAGGTTTCGGCGGCAGGGTTGGGAACACTTCACAGCGAAGTGAGAAGTAACGCATGAGCAAAGGAGCGCCAGCGACTCATTTTACCGAGACCAAAGTGTTTCTCATCATCCCGCTTCAGGCGTTTTTCAACAGTCGTGAAAGCGCTTCTGTAGCCACTTCGACTCGCTGTCGGTAACGTCAAGTTTGGTTTTCCTGGTCGTGTTGAGCCAAAGATCTCAGAAATTTCGATGTGAACAAAAATTATTTATGTCGACGCTGTGTTAGAGCTAGACCAAGCGCCAGAATTGCCGAGATTACGTGCAGCAACCTTGCGTAATCCGCTCTGGGCGCGTCTTCTCTAGAGATGCAAAAAAAACCGATTGTAACTTCCGCTTGTCTGAAGTGGGTTGGAGCTTTGCTCCGCCTTTTGCTTGTTCCGACTTTGACCGCTGGAGTGTGGATGGCTTCCGCAACGGACGTGATTGCGAATCTGAAAGAAACTGGTGAGCCCGAGTCGATGAGTAACGAGTCAGCGCGAACAAACGTTTCAGAGACATTCACGGAAGCGAAAACGTTCGCTGAAGTTTCAGACTACTTTCAACGAACGGGTTTTAGCGGCACGGCGGGCGTCTATTCTCCGTCGGGAAGTTACGAGCGCGGTTTTGGAATTGAGCAGGGGGCTCCGATCAAGGCCTCCGATTTGGTCTTAATCGGATCGGTGACCAAACAATTCACCGCAGCCGCTACTTTGCGACTGCTGGATCTCGGTAAGCTTCAGCTCAGTGACGCCGTCTCCCGTTACGTGGCGGGCGTGCCGAACGGCATTACGATTCATCATCTGCTCGTGCACACCTCGGGGCTCGCCGAGATGACGGAGCGTCCGGAATTTTCCAAACTCAAACGCACCCGGTTTTCAAAACTTGACCCTCTCGTCAACATGATCGTCAATCTCCCACCGGCTTTTTCGGTTGGCGCTAAGTGGGACTATTCAAATTCTAACTACGTCCTTCTCGCAAGAATCATCGAAGTGGTAAGCGGCGAAAGCTGGCAAAACTTTCTCGATCGCGAACTCTTCAAGCGCGCAGGGTTGAAACAAACAAGTTTTCACGTCGATCGAAACACCGTGATCCGGGGCCACACGATGGCTCTCGATCGTGCCCTCGTGCCGATTTCGGATCTCGCGTACTACGAGCGGGGCTGGGCGCACGGCTCCGGTGGACTTGAGTCCACCGCCGCCGACTTAGCTCGCTGGAACGAGGCGCTTTACGGCGGAAAAGTTTTGAGTGCCCACGCTCTGAAACTGATGACAACCGCGCACGTCGTGGCTGAGCCCGGGATGAGCTACGGTTACGGGATTATGATTTCAAAAGATGAAGTGACGAAGGAAACCATCTATTATCATCCCGGCGGAATTCCGGGCTACATCTCGATGAATATGTATTTTCCCGCGCGTCGCATGAGCGCCATTGCTCTTGCGAACTACGAAGGGTTTGATGAATCCGCTCAGCTCGCAAAGGCTTTCGCTGCCATCGCCTCGGGACGTCGGGCGAAACTCCCGGAGTTGAATGCGCCCAGCGAAAGCGTCTTCAATTCAGTCGAGTGAGAAGATCTAACGTCATCATGTAGGTCAGTCCCCAAAGTGGCGGCTGATCATGACGCTGGCCAGGCATCTGAAACGCGGGGAGTTTGACTCCCTGGCGCCATTCGTAATCGCAACGAGAGCGCGGATCTCGGAGATGCTCGAGTGGAACCCAAAAGAAGTCCGCGACTTCTTCCGGATCGAGTTTGGTGCCGACGGAACGGTCCAAGTAGAAAACGGCGGGACGAATGAAAAAGTCGAGAAAGCCGCCTTGGTTTCTGGCCCGCAGGTCGCTTAAGTGGCCGAGCCACTCTGATTTTTCGAGCACGATGCCGACTTCTTCGGCCACTTCGCGGCGAGTGGTTGCAAAGTCGTCTTCATCAGACTCATCTTTTCGCCCTCCTGGGAAAGCAACCTGACCGGACCACCGATCGTGAGGCGAAATCGAGCGTCGAATGTAGGCGACTTCGAGCGTGTCGAGCGTTGAACCCCGAAGTAAAACGGCAACGCAGGCTTTTTCGGCGAACTCTTGAGCGAGGTCCTCGGCCGGGATCGCGGTCAGCTTTCTCTTGATGAGGGAAACGAGGTCAGATGTCATCAGGCGCCTAGCATAGAGGGACGTCCGGCCAAATGCCAACACCGAAGCGTGAAAACTTGAATCGCTTGCGAAATCCTTTTAAGTTGATTGCCTATGAAGGCCGAAACACTCTGGGCACACTTTTTCAAACCTGAAGTTAGAAAAGCCGGCGAAGACCTTGCGGGCGAAGGCGCTGTTCACCTCTCCATCGTGGGCGATACGCAAATTCAAGCTTACGTGCGAGCCTCGAAATCGCTTCGAGTTTCCCTGTCTTCGTCTTCCATCGGCAGTCCTGTCTTCCACGCGGGATGTTCTTGCCCGCCGTATTCGAAGGGCCAGTTCTGCAAGCACATCTGGGCTACGATTTTGACGGCTGAAGAGAAAGCACCAGATTTTTTCGACTCGAAGACTGAAGTCGAAAGATTAGAAGCCGCTTCATCCGATGTCGAAAGTTCGATGAAGGCGGAGAAGCCGAAAAGTTCGTGGAGTCAAAAACCGACACCCAGACCGCCGACCGAAGCCCAGGTTCGTTCGCAAGAGGCATTCAAAGCGAAGCAATCTGCGTACCGCAAACAGCAATATCAGAAACAAAAAGAGCGTCTTAAAGAGCGTGCGAAAGAGGGCAAAACTTCAGCTTCGAATCAATTTGCAAAGCCGGAGAAGCGCGCGAGCAAATTTGCGGCACCGGCTCCGAGTTATCCAGAGGATGTTCAAAAAGCTCTCGATTACTTCGCAGAGAATGGCTTTACCTTCGAGGGCTCGCTGGAAATCGAGGCCCTGCGCAACGCGCGTAAAATTCTGGCTCGCGTTTTTCATCCGGATAAAGGCGGCACGCACGAAGAGATTCTCGCTCTGAATGAGAATTTCGACATCCTCGCCGAGTACCAAGGGACCTAAATTTTTAGAAATTCAGCTTCGGCATCGGGATCTGCGCGACTTCTCCGGTTGTTTCGGGCTTACGACCCGTAACGTAACCGGAAACATAAACGTTTGGCATATTGCCCGAGGTGATCACATTGGGTCGGTTGCCCGAAGTCACGGTGAAAGGGTAATTCGAGCTCGTATATGTCTGCGGATAATTCCCCCGAGTGATTGCATCGGGATAGTTTCCGCCAGCGGCGGTGTTGAATTCAGCCTCGAGTTCCGACGGGGGTAACCCTCTTTCTTCAATTGCCGTAAGGTCCGTGATGCGAATCGGTTTGGCGGAAGACTTAGCCGGAATTTCGGCAATGGCCGTCAGCGCGAAAAGTCCAGCGGCCATAACAAATAAAATCCGGACGACGCTTCGACGCGGCTGAGGGTTTTTCGCATTCCACTGTTTCGGCGCATGTAGGGGCAGTTTCATCGAGCCTCCCAACCCCTTTGGGCTCTGAAGTCAGAAAGGTCAGGTTCGTTCTACGACTTTTCTTGTCAGGAGGGTTCGAGATTTCTCGTCAGAAATGTGGAGAAGGAGAGACGTTTTGACGCCGAGCTTGAGGGGGCGTTTACATCGGCTTAAATAGACCACGTGTTTTTGAATGAACAGGGAGGTTCGTTTGAGCAATGACTTGCCTGGTGATCGCAAAGCTCAGCCGCACGCTCCTGAGAGCGTTGTGACTTCGATCTACAAAGCTTTCGCCCACGATGAAGACCTGGTGGATCGTCCGCCAGCTGAGGCTCTTCTACCGGAATCGAAGAAATCTCCCGAGACCACCGTTGTGGCGGATTTGAAGGCGCTAGTCCGTTACCTGCGCAAATCACCGCTTGCGGGGCGCATCTTTTTGCTTCTCACGCTCTTGATTGGTGTTTTGGTCTTGAACGTCATCGGCGAGATCCGCATGAACACGTGGCGAGGAGCTTTCTACCGCGCCATCGAACATAAAAACCTCGGCGAGATCGGGCGCCAGGCGTTTTTCTTCGTTTGCATCGTGGCCGTGCTTCTTTCGTTTGTGATCACTCAGAACTGGTTCATTGAGCGCATCAAAATCCGCCTGCGCGAGGCGCTTACGAATAACCTCATGGATGAGTGGATGAAGCCCGCTCGTGCCTACCGTCTCAACATGACTTCGGAGGAGCGGCTCAACCCCGATCACCGGATTCACGAAGATGTAAAGCACTTCAGCGAAACGTCGGCGGACCTCGGCCTGGGCGCCGCTCGCTCAACACTTCTACTCATCAGTTTCGTAGGTGTGTTGTGGTCGATGTCGAGTGGCATCGTTTTGCCGATCGCGGGACACAGTCTTGCAATTCCCGGCTACATGGTTTGGTTTGCGATTTTTTACGCGGCGATCGGCGCTTGGCTCACTCTGAAAGTGGGTCGTCCCCTTATCACGATGAACGAAGATCGCTATACGAAAGAGGCGAATTTCCGTTACTCGCTCGTGCGCATCAGCGATTGCGCCGAGAGCATCGCCTTTTATTCTGGCGAAAAAGATGAGCGCAAGATCGCCGACTCGGCCCTGAGCCGAGTCTTGCGGGTCATGAAAAAACTCTCCTTTGCGCACGCAAGGCTCACGTGGATCACGTGCGGTCACGGTTGGATGGTCGTGATCTTACCGGTTCTCGTGGCTCTCCCTGGATATCTGCAGGGGAAATTGGACTTCGGTGGTTTGATGATGGTGGTGGGCGCCTTCGATCAAGTGCAGCAGTCGCTTCGTTGGTTCGTTGAGAACTTCGCCCGCATCGCCGATTGGCGAGCAGCTCTCCACCGCGTGGTAGTCTTTAGCGAATCGATTTCAAGCGTCGATGAAAAGCTTGAGCAAGCGGAATCGATCGCGCGCAAAATTCATCCCGAAGGGCGTCTCGCGTTTGAGAAAACAAAGGTGAGTCTCATCGACGGTGAAGTCGTGATCGCGCGGGCGACTGCGGAAATCGAGCCAGGCGAGCGGGTTTTGCTCGTGGGCGAGTCCGGGTCGGGAAAGAGCACTCTCTTCCGCGCCGTCGCGGGCTTGTGGCCTTGGGGATCGGGCACGATTCTTCATCCGGAAGAAAAAGACATGATGTTCTTGCCGCAAAAACCCTACATGCCGCTCGGAACTTTGGCGACCGCACTCGCTTACCCGAATGGTGCAGAAACTTGGGACCGAGCTCTGTTGGCGCGTGCTCTGGCGAGAGTGAATCTCGAGTCGTTCATTCCGATGCTCGACGACAACGCTCGATGGGATAAACTCATGAGCCTTGGTCAGCAGCAGCGACTCGCGTTTGCGCGCCTTTTGCTTCATCGCCCAAAGTGGATCTTCTTGGATGAAGCGACGTCCGCGCTCGATGACGAAAACCAAGCCCTCATGATGTCGATTTTTACGGAAGAGCTGAAGGGTTCTAGTGTGCTCTCCATCGGTCACCGAGCGGGTCTCGAGCAGTTCCACACGCGGACACTTCACCTAAACCAGACGCGCAAGGGCCGCATCCTCGGCCGCAAAAAACGAAGCTGGAAACCCGCCGCGAAAGCGACGGTTCCGTTCAAGCTTCCGCTCGCGGCTCAAGAAACCGTTTCGGCACTGTAGCGCGCAATCAAACCCGTACGCACGGCAAAGCGATGCGTGCGGGCAAAGAAGTAACAAGCCAATAAAAGCTCAAAAGATGCGATCGCAAGCCCGATGACCAAACTTGATTGCGATGCTTGGCCACCAGTCACGAGAGCTCTGAGATTTTCAAAAACGTAGCTGGGCGGAAGAAGCTTCGAGATCCATTGCATCCATTCCGGTAATGTTGAGAGCGGATAGAACACTCCCGCAAAAGGCGAAAGCAGCGCCGGAATCGGCCAGACGAACCATTCCGACGCGGGTCCCAGGCGAAGGACAATTGCGGTCGCGAAAATACCCAGAGCTATGCCGAAAAGAAAAAGCACAAAGACAAAACCAGCGAACAAAAATCCGTAAGAGTAAAACGAGAGGCCAAAGAAAATCCCCGCCACGATCAGCATCACGCTGAGACCGATCGAACTTGTGAGAAGACTCGAAACGACCAGGCCTGAGAGATACTCGCGAATCGACAAGGGGGAGGCAAAGACGTTGAGGAAGTTGCGTGACCAAACGTCTTCGAAGAAGGCCATCGTCACACCTTGCATGACTCTGGTTAGGAAATCCCATAAGAGCACAGCGCCTAACAGGGTCGGGACGAAATTTAGGGAGGTTGCACCCGAGCCTGATGAAGTGACGTTGTTCAAAAACTTCGTGATGAATCCCCAAAGCACCATATCGATCGCCACCCACGCAAAGAGCGGAATGACTCGCGTAAAACTTCCCCGGATCAAGTAGAACTGACGAAGGACAATGGCGTAGACGCGGTTGAACTTCACGATCAAACTCCCAACGCTAATGGTTCGCGCGCAACCGCGATGAAAAGCTCTTCTAAGTTCTTCTTTCCGTGCTCGCCCGGGAGCAACTTCGGATCTCCTTCGAGCAAGATCCGACCTTTGGATAAAAACAAGACGCGATCACAAACGGCTTCGACTTCCAGCATATTGTGCGAGGTCCACAACACGCCGCTTGTCTTTCGATCGGCGAAGGCGCGAATCTTCACGCGAATTTCCTGGGCTGTCGAAGGATCTAGCGAGGCTGTGGGTTCATCAAGGAGGAGGAGGGTCGGTTGATTCAACATGGCTTTCGCAAGGGCGACGCGCGTTTGCTCACCGGAAGAAAGCACGCCACATTTTGTCGAGCGAAAGCGTTCGAGATCAAACTGCGTGATCAGCTCATCGATGCGCGCGCTTAAATTCGGGACATCGTAGATGAGACCGAAGACGTGCAAGTTTTGTTGGACGGTCAAATTGCCAGGAAGAGGAGCGTACACGGCAGCGAAATTGGTGCGAGCGAGAGCTGCCGATCTTTGTGTCGCGAGGGGGTAACCGTCGATTTCGATCTTTCCAGAAGTTGGCTCAAGCACGCCGAGAACCATATTGATGCTCGTTGTTTTTCCGGCCCCGTTGGGTCCCAGGAGTCCAACGATCTCTCCGCGTCGAACCTCGAATCCAATCTCTTGCACGGCGATCTTTTCGCCGTATCTTTTCGCTAAACTCTCGACCTTCAAAACTGATCGGGATGAAGATCCAATGGCAGACGTTTGCATAACTCGCCTTTAACTAAGTGGGAGTGCGACTTAGAGCCCCTGTTTACTTTCTGTGAACCGACTTGGTTCGACACGCGTCGCGACTTCGCTCAACTCCCTCGCATCTTATCGCGCCGGATGATATCTAGAAGTGAAATCATCGCAAGGATCGGGGAGGATCGGTCGATGGTGCCTACAGTTTTGGATTCGCCCACAGATCATCTTGGAGACGAGCTCGACGAAGACGGGAACGAGATCTTTGAGATCGCGCTTTTTCCTATTCCGGGCTCGGTGAGTTTTCCCCTCAGTACGGTACCGCTTCATATCTTCGAGCCTCGTTACCGCATGTTGATGAAAGATGCTGTTCGTCTCAATCGCCGCGTTGGTATTTGCCATACGCGAAAAGTGATTCACGCTGCGAAAACGAATCAGTCGACCGAAGAGGCTTTGCGTTCAAATCAGGCAACCTACGATCCGTTCAAGGTTTTCTCGGCGGGCGTTCCGGAGATCCTCGACATCTTGCCTGATGGACGTCTCATGGTTCAGATCGCGATGGATTCACGCTACGAGTTCATCGAAGACGTTCAGATGCTACCGTATCGCATCGCTCGCTGCCGGAGGTATGAGGATCAGCCCGGACCGCGCTCCATCGAGCAGGCCGAGCACCTTCGCGAGCGCATCAACGCGCGTCTTGTTCAGATGAGCAGTGAGCGAGGAGGCGAACTCGCGATGCTTCTTGAGAGTCAAAATTGGCAAAAGCTTTCGGCCGAAGAGTTCAGCTTCTTGATCTTCCAGATCATCCGTTTTGACGCGGACGAGATGCAAGAAGCCCTCGAAATGCGGGCCCCTGATTTGCGACTCGAGATTCTTGCGCGAGCGCTTGAAGCCTAGTTATGAGTTACTTCGGAACACCGACGGTGAGGTTTTCGGGACCTGCCTTGCGGACCCAAATATCGTCTTCGATGCGAACGCCGCCGAAGTCGAGCCACTTCTCCGTTTCACTCCAATTGATTTCGTTTTTGAAGCGGGTGCGAGTTTCCTCGCGGCCTAAAAGTGCCGGCACGAAGTAAAGACCTGGCTCGACGGTCATCACGAAGTCTTCTTCAAGAGCAAGGTCCACTCGCAAGCGCACGCCGCTGACGCGACCTGCGGGCCGGCCGGCGATGCCACCGACGTCACGAACCTTAAGGCCGACCATATGGCCAACTCCGTGCGGAAGAAAGGCTGAAATGGCTTCGGTCTCAAGGGCCGCGTCGGCCGAGCAGTTGAGGATCTTAAGATCTTTGAGTCCGTCGGCCAAAACGCGCGCCGCCGTCTCATGGACGTTACGCCATTCGACACCGGGTCGGCATTCTTTGATAGCTGCTTCTTGCGAACGCAAAACGAGATCGTAGATCGCGCGTTGGCGTTCGGTTGGCTGGCCAGCGTAGAAGATCCGCGTGATGTCGACGCAGTAATCTTCAACATCGGCACCCGCGTCGATCAGAACGAGATCTCCCGCTTTCACTTTCTTTGCGGTAGGAATCGCGTGAAGAACCGCGGCGTTTACGCCGGCACCCACGATCGTGTCGTAAGGGAACTTCTCGGCTCCTTGGCGCAAGACTTCTGACTCGTACTCGATTTGAATCTCGCGTTCGCTGACACCTGCGCGGATGAAGGTTGCGAGCTTGCGGTAACCTGCTTCCGCAAAGCTCGCGCATTTTCGGATCATCGCGATCTCGGCGGCATCTTTCGGTCTCCGCGCGCGATTGATCAGCTCTTGAATCTTCGTGTGGATCGATTCATCGGCACTGAGCTTGGCACCCATTGAAATGAGAGCTGCTTTCGCGGCTTCGTTTGGTTGACCATAGGCAAAGACGCGTTTGGCTTTGGTCGAGCGAAACCATGCTTCGAATTGTGAGACGTCGGTTCCGGTGACTTCGTCTTCGCCACCCTCCCACAAACGTTCTTCGACGGTCGGGAGCAGGACGAAATCTTTCCAACCGAGATCTTTGCTAAACGCGACGATCCCGCGGATGCGGCGCAAACCCGTGAGCCAAAAATATTCAGGGTGGGGGAGGAAGGGATACGTTTGATCCAAGCCTCCCGGCTTTTGAACCGGCTCACCGGCATAGAACAAAACGATGTCGCCATCGTTCAGTGCGGGAGTGACCAAAGACGCGAGTCGCTCGCGTCGGGCATTCAGCGTTGGAACATCGAAGATTTTCATGTCTTCGAAGATAGTCCAACGCCCGCCCGAAGCAAGTCGTTTGGCGGCTCGTTAATGAGCCAAAGTCAGTGAACCGGACTCTCCGTCCAGTCACTGGAGCGATGGTCGTCTGGGGTGCTTGGTTCGGTCTGTGGCTTTTGCGCCTCTTCGACTTTATCGAGACCCACTTTGCTGCGAACGCGGCGCAAGCTCCAACGGCGGAATCTTTCAATGTAAGAGAACGCTGCGGGCACAACGACTAAAGTGAGAAGTGTTGAAGTGATGACACCTCCGATAACCGCAATGCCCATGCCGGTGCGCTGACGAGCCGCTTCGTTGAGACCGATTGCAATCGGAATCATGCCCGCAATCAGCGCAATCGAAGTCATCAGGATCGGGCGCAGACGAACAACACCGGCCCGGATGACGGCGGATTTGAAATCCATTCCTTCCGCGATCAAATGATTGGTGTAATCGACGAGGAGAATCGAGTTCTTCGTCGCCACCCCAAGGAGCAGCACGACTCCGATCATCGAGAACATGCTGAGCGATTGTCCCGTGAGGAGAAGCGCGAAGAACGCTCCGCACATCGCGAGCGGAAGCACGAGCATGATCGTGAATGGTGTCACGAACGACTCGTAGAGTGACGCCAGCACCAGGTAGATGAAGATGATCCCGAGTCCGAGCGCAAGCGTGATACTTGCCGTGAGTTCTTGGAAGCTCTCGGCTTGGCCCACAAACTCGTAGCGCATGTCGGGGTCAAGCTTGATGTCGTTTCCGAGCAACTGATTGACTTCCGCGATCGCGGCCGACATGCCTGGCCCGCTGGGATTGATATCGCCGGTCACTTGATAATAGCGCGTACGATCTTGGCGCGAGATCGTTGCGGGCCCCGTTGCCTCAACGGGTTTGGCAAAATCTTTGAGGCGAACGTTGCGACCATTGACGTTCGGAACAAGAGTTTCGTTAAAAGCATCGCGCAAGTTCCTTTGATCGTCTTGTAGACGCACGCGAATATCGTACTCGCGCCCTTGCTCACGATACACTGCGGGAACCGTCCCTTCTACTAGCGTACGAAGCTCTCCGCCGACCGAAGAAGTAAGAACTCCGAGAAGTTGGGAGCGCTGTTTATCCGGCACGACTTGGAATTCAGGACGGCCGGGACGGAAGCTCACATCCACGTCCGTGAGGGCCTTCGAATCTTTCATGCGCTCAAAGAGTTGCTGCGAAACTTCCTGAATGCGTTTGAGATCAGTTCCCGTGATGTTAACGGCGAACGCTCGTTGGTTTCCGCCGACAAGTGCGGCGTCGGTCACGATGGGTCGCGCATCCGCGTATTGCTTCAGCTGCTCACGGACCGCGTTCTTCATCTCGGTCGTGTTGCGCGAGCGCTGATCGGCTTCAACGAGAGTGATGAAGAAGTTCGCGCGGTTCGCTTGCCCTGTCTCGTTACCGACGACGACAACAGATTGCGCGACTTCTTTATTCTGCCGGATGGTTTGATCCACCGTTTGCGCGAGGCGACTCATCGCCTCAAGGTTTGTTCCCGGTGGAGTTTCGAGCGTCACCAAAAACTCGCCCGTGTCATTCGGCGGAAGGAACGTTTTCGGAATAAACTTCACCGACCAAACGCTGATTCCGAAGATCAAGGCGGCTGACGCAAGGGTCACGAGCGGGAAGCGAAGGGCTCCACCCGCAATTTTCTCGTAACCACGCTCAAGCCACGTTTGGAATCGATCGAAGGCGGCGAGGAGTTGGCCCATCGTGCGGCCCCACAGGCCACGCTTGGGTTTTCCGTGGCCATCATCCGCACTCACCGCGAAATAAGCAGAAAGCATGGGCGCCGTCGTGAGCGCATCAAAAAGTGAGATGAGCATCGCAAAGCAGACCGTGAGTCCAAACTGCTTGAAGAACTGTCCCACGATTCCGCTTAAGAAACCGATCGGTGCGAAAACCGCGATGACGGCAAAGGTCGTCGCAACAACAGCGAGCGTGACTTCCTTTGTTCCTTCCGATGCGGCTTGCATCGGGGTTTTTCCCATTTCGGCGTGGCGGAAAATATTCTCACGCACGACAATCGCGTCATCGATGAGGAGGCCCACCGCGAGCGAGAGCGCCAGGAGGGTCATGATGTTCACAGTGAATCCCGCAAGCGACATCAGGAAAAACGCTCCGATAAGCGAAGTCGGCAGTGAAAGCCCTGTGATGAACGTGGAGCGTCCACTTCCTAGGAAGAAGTAGACGACGATTACGGTGAGGATGATCCCGATCACGATGGATTCCACAACGTCGTACACATTTGCGCGAATCGCGCGGGCGCCATCGCGAAGAACGCTGAATGTGACACCTTGATTCTGGGTTTTGAACTCGTTGTTCATCTCCGCCACGCGTGCCTTGACCGCATCGGCGACCGCAATCGTGTTCGCACCGGATTGGCGGTAAACGAGCATGAACACCATGCGGTTTCCGTTGGCGTAGGCGCGAGTGGTTTCGTCTTCGACCGTGTCGAGGACGCGTCCCACTTGATTGAGTGTGATCGGCACGTCGTTTCCGAAAAAGCTCACGACGGTTGCGCCGATGTCTTTGATGTCTTGGAACTGACCGACGGTGCGGAAGCTCGTTTCACGGTTTTGTTCGTTCACGGTGCCCGCGGGAATGTTTTGTCCCGTCAGACCGATTTGGCGTGCCACTTGGCTTGCGGAGAGTTCGTAGTCGAGGAGCTTTCGTCGATCGAGAGCCACGTGGATTTCACGCTGACGTCCTCCGGCGATGTCGACTTTTCCTACCTGATCGACTTGCTCGATCTTGGGTCGCACGGTTTCATTTGCGAGATCGTAGATCTGTGCGTCGGTGAGCTGGGGTGCTTGAAGTCCCAAGATCACGATCGGCTGATCGGCCGGATCGATGCGTCGGATGACGGGCTCTTCCACATCGGTTGGAAGATCCCGCCGCACGAATGAAACTTTATCCCGCACTTGTTGTTCGGCGTACTGGATGTCGGTTTCGAGCTCAAACTCCGCGATCACGATGCTGAAGCTCTCGTTGTTCTCGGAGCGCAGAGTTTTGAGTCCCGGCACCGTGCTGAGTTCGTCTTCGATGACTTTGGAGACGAGGGTTTCAACTTCTTCTGGTCCGGCTCCGGGATACGCGGTCGTCACGGTCACGATCGGAAGATCGACCTCCGGGAAGAGATCGACCGGCATCCGGTTCAGCGCGAGGAGCCCCACGACCATCAAGACCGCGAGTATGGCTGTGATGAAGACGGGACGTTTCAGGGACAAATCGGCGAGAGTCATGGGCTCACCTCCGGCGGGGAGAGTGCGCTGCTTCGGCGCAAGTGGGGCGGATAATAGCGCACGGTCTTGCGGGAGACGATTGGGCCCGCAGTATGCGTAGGATTCTTAATGGTTGGGCCGGGGTTTTCGGCGGTACCAGTTACCTTTTGCAGAAGCGGCGCGGTGTTGGGTTGGTTGGGTTGGGGGATGGAGGGTGCCTGGCACCTTTCCGGGATGCGATGCGAAACCGGAGCGGTGTCGGTGGGTGTGTCGGCGACGCGGGAGTGAGCGAGGGTTTGGTTAGAGGCGGGGCGCGCGGAGGTACCGACGCGGGAGTGAGCATCGGTTTGGTTAGAGGCGGGTTTTCGGCGGTACCAGTTTCCTTTTGCAGAAGCGGTGCGAAACCGGAGCGGCAGTTGAGTGGGTGCGCGTGTCCGGAGTTCGGACCACCATAAATAATTTTGATTTTGTGCTTGCGGGGTAGTGAGTGCGGAGTTTTTCCCGTGGCGACTCATGCACGAGACGTCCCTTGAGCCGTGGCCTCTGAAGCGCAAGACGGTCATCAAAGAAATATTTAAGCGTGTGAACCATCCTTCGCGACTTTTCTAAAAACTCTCCTTTACGGCGCGAATAGGCGTAAAAAATTTACGTGAAAAACCCGTGCTACATTCTCGCTCGAAAGAGGTGCGAGATGGATGCATACGGTTTTGATGCGGAGTTTGCTCAAGATGTACGTCGCTCGAATGAAGCGACTCACAAAGTTTTGGTGGGGATCCAGGCGTGCGAACGCGAAAGACATTTCGTGGTACTCGGTTTCGGCTCCGTCTACGACTGGCTCATCAAACGACACAAGTTCTCTGAGTCAGCGGCCCATCGTAGAGTTCAAGCCTCGCGACTCCTCGCGCTCGTGCCCGATGAGAAATTTACGAGTGGAGACGTGAACCTCACGACACTCACACAGGTCGCAACGGTCATTCGCAAAGAAGAGAAGCGCACCGGACAACGCATGACCAAAGAAGCCAAAAGCGAACTCGTCGCAAAGATCGAGCGCAAAACTTCGGCGCAGACCGAGCAACTTCTCGCAACCGAGTTCCCCGAAACCAACACCGGCAAAGACTCAATCCGTGCACTGAACCATGATCAATCGAGACTCACCACGGATCTTCCACAAGCCACACGCGCGAAACTCGAACGCCTCAAAGAACTCCTCGGCACCCAAAACTCCGCCGAAGTTCTCGACGAGGCCTTCACGGCGCTCCTCAAGCAACTCGACAGCCCAGAGACGGCGCCCCGCGAAACCGCTGCGAAGTCCATCCCACAGAAACTTCGCCGCTACGTCATCCAAAAAGCGCAGACCTGCGAGTACCGAGATCCCGTCACCGGCCAACGTTGCGACTCCACACACAACCTACAAGTCGACCACATCATCCCGAAGGCGAAAGGTGGCACCAACCAACTCAGCAACCTCCGGTGCCTGTGCCGCCAACACAACATGCACGCGGCTGAACTCAACTTCGGTCGCGAGCATATGAATAAGTTCCGAACGGTAAGGGAGCAACACCAGTCTTACGTCGTGCACTAAGCGCGTTCGCACGCAGCGAACCAAACCCACACCCACACCGTAAACAAAATCAGCTAACTCGACCTCACGCTCGTCCCGAAATGAGCCGATCAAGGGGCAGCTCTGAGCAACGTGAGGTGCATCTTGAAGGGTTTCGATCGACTGAAGTTCGACTGGCGTCGTTTTTTCCAACGCGTGCTTCAATTCCTGAAAGCCGTCATCGGCGACGTGAACTACCAACCCCCAGCGTGGGTGAAGCGCGCACAAAGCCGCTTCAGCAACACGCGGGTCGGGCAGTGGAGCGCACGCCAGCGCACGAAGCTCAACGAAAATCCCAAGCGAACAGCCAAGATCGTTGGCGCAACGATCGCCGCACTCGCCATCGCTTGGGTCGCGTATGATCAGATCACGAAGTATCTCGACTCGCTTCCCAAACCCGATTACGTCACCGTCGAGGTACGTGCTCCACGCGAGCCCGATCTCGAAACGAACAAGCCCCAAAATCTTTCGATCGTGTTCAGCAGCTCGGCTGCCAAGATCGATCAGCTCGATAAGCCGCTTCCAAAAGGAGTGGAGTTGAGTCCCGCCATCAAAGGATCGTGGAAGTGGATCGACGATCGCGAGCTCGTCTTCACACCGTCCGAGCACTGGCAGATCGGCCGCAAATACGAAGTTGAGTTGAGCCGTGACCTGTTTCCAAAACACGTTCTCCTCAAAGAACTCGAATACGAATTCAGCACGCCCGAGCTCTCGGGACGCATCACAAAAGAGGAATTCTACCAAGACCCGCGCGAAGCCTCGATCAAGCAAGCGGTCTACAACGTATCGTACAACTATCCGCTCGATACTGAAGACTTTAAAAAACGCCTTACGTTGACGCTGCAACCGAAAGACGATGCGGTTCTTAAAGAGCGCGCAAAGAAAATCACGTTTACTGTCACGTTTGGAAAACACCAGAACGAAGCGTTCATCGTCTCCGAAAACATTCCGATCCCACGCGCGGATTCCGTTGCAAAACTCGAGATCGCTGAAGGAGTTCGCGCTGCGAGAGGTGGTACCGCGAACTCCAAGATCGAATCCTCGGTGGATGTGCCCGGGATTTTTGAACGCTTCAAATTCCAAGAACCCCAGGTCACTTTTGCGCGGAACGAGAAGTTTGAACCCGAGCAGATTTTAATCCTCAATACGAAGGCTGAGCTTCCGACCGAAACGATCGCAAAGACCATGAAGCTCTGGCTCTTCCCCAAGTTCAAGAAAGGGGAGGAGAAAGATCGTCGCTATTCCTATTGGTCATCAGCATCCGAAGTGACTCCCGAAGTCCGCGCAAAGCTTGAGCCCGTCGCCTTCAAGGTTGTGCCGGCTACGGAAGAGAACTCCTTCCGCCATACGTTTAAGATCGATGTGCCTGTTGGTCGCTTCCTTCTTATCGAAGTTCCTGCAGGTCTTAAATCGTACGGTGGATACGAACTCCTGAAGAAGTACGACGCAGTCGTGACGTTTCCCGATTATCCGCGCGAGCTCATGATCATGTCGCAAGGGGCGCTCCTCAGCCTCACCGGTGATAAGAAGATCCCGCTCTTGGGTCGCAACCTCGACAAAGTGAATTTCAAACTCTTCCGCATTTTGCCTACGCAGTTGAACCAGTTTATCCACAACAACTATCGCTACGATGCGCAATTCGCAAAGCCGGAGTTCGGGAATATTCAGCCCGAAACTCTCTCTGAAATCTTCAACGAAGAGCAAACCGTTCCGTTCGTGAGTCCCGCGAAGACGCAATACTTCTCGCTTGACCTAGAGCCTTACCTCAACCGCGAAGGCGGATCGAAGAAAGGCCTCTTCTACATGAGCGTGGGCGACAGAACATCGGGCAAGGACGATCAGCGTCTCGTTCTCCTCACAGATCTAGGCGTTATCGTCAAAGAGATGAATGATCGTACTCACAGCGTCTTCGTTCAGCACATGCGTAGCGGAGCCCCAGTTAACGACGCGGAAGTCGAAGTCATGGG
>SYLX01000026.1 GCA_005808505.1 Bdellovibrionales bacterium
CACGTCGTATCGACAACCAGCTTCGTGGTCGCGCAGGACGGCAAGGTGACCCGGGTGAGTCGCGCTTCTATCTCGCACTTGATGACGATTTGATGCGTAAGTTTAACGGAGAGCGAATCCAATCGATCATGAATCGACTCAACGTTCCCGACGATGAGCCAATCATGGCCGGCATGGTCACGCGCTCGATCGAAAGTGCGCAACGTCGAGTAGAAGGTCAGAACTTCGATTACCGGAAGCATCTTCTCGAATTCGACGACGTCATGAACAAACAACGTCAGGTGATCTACGGTTTGCGCCGCGAAGTTCTCAAAGGTGAGAACGTCGAAGATATCATCAAAGACATGCTCGGTGACGTGACGACGCAAATTCTCGACACGCATGCGGATGAGCGTCAGCGTCCTTCAGAGTGGAATCTCGAAGGTCTCGCGATCGCTCTCAATCAGCAGTTTGGTGCGACACTTGAACTTCCGAAAGAGAAGGTCACAGGCCTGACTTCGGATGAACTCGCCGGTATGGTGAAAGAAGCGGTGAGCCGCGTTCTCGAGAACCAGAAGGCGCATCTCGGCGCGTACTACGGTCAAGTGCAGAAGATGTTGCTTCTTCAGGCGATCGACCAACGTTGGAAGGAGCATCTCCAACGCGTCGACCAGCTTCGCGAATGGATCAACTTGCGTGCCTACGCGCAGAAGGATCCGTTGGTAGAGTACAAAAAAGAAGCGTTCTCGATGTTCGAAGAGATGAACCACCAGGTGAAAGCGGAAACGCTCGAGAAGCTCTTCAAAATCCAGCTCGTGTCGCAGCAAGAAGAAGCACAAGGTGCATCCGGCGCAGGACCAGCTCCTTTGGCTGACGAAGGCCCAAGCGAAGATGTCGATGATCAAGTCGACGAGCAGCTGGAAGCTTTGAAGCCCAAGCAGCGCCAGCGTTTGGTCTTCTCGGGCGGCGGTTCGGATCCCGATCCGAGCGGTGGTCCTTCGCGATCTGAGCGTCGTCGCCAAGAGCGCGACAAAAAGAAAAAACGCTTCTAAGCGGGAGACGGCGCAAGCGCGATGACACCTCACTGCCCGAAGTGCAAAGCGGTCTTGAAAGAAGACTACGGGATGGCCACGTGCGCATCTTGTGGAGCGATCCTGTTCATTGACATGGATGGGATCGCCCAGATCTACGAAGACGCTTCAAGCCATGCATCGGCACAATCAACTCAGGAAAATCAGGAAATATCAGAAGTCACAAAATCGAAAATCGCGGCGCCGGCAAAAGAACTAGATCCAGCGCCGTTTGAATTCGCGACTTCCGATGAGCTCTCCGAAGCCGCACCAGAGCCGTTCACGGGATCAACGCCCGAAGAGCTCGCCTCCCTGAATGAATATCAGCCCGTCGACTCATTTAATGAATTGGATAGAAGAGACGCTCAAACAGAAAGCCCGCAGCCGGCCGAAGAGATGAATTACGGCGTTTCCTCCGAAGCTCCGAATGAAGACATCGCCGAAGCACCAGCTGATCTCCATTCACCAGTCGAAGCGGATGATAATTCGATGATGGATGCCTGGCGGGTCAATCACGGTGAGCCGGCTCCGGAAGAAAGTACCTCGACCGAAGACCAGTTCGGTGCACCTGGCGATCCTTTAGGCCTGAACGCCTACGCCAACTCAGAGCTTTCTTCTGCGCGAGACGGCCTTCTTCTCTTCAAAATTCTCATTTCGGGAATCGACTCTAAAGAATTGCGCGAGTCTTTACGAGAAGCATTAGAAGACTCTCGCTTCGCCTGGAGCGCTGACCAGCTGATGGCTTCCATCAGCAAAGGCGCTTTAAGTATCGAGAATGTCTCGCCGGTGAAAGCGACGATCTTGATCAATCGAATCAAGCGCCTCCCGGTGAAGATCGTCTGGGAGCAACATGCCATTACCCAAATGGATGAAAGCTAGCGGAGTTCAAGCAGCCCTCGCGGTGGGTTTGTTGTTCGCTATTCTTCCGTCCGCCTTTGCGGGTAGCTGGGCCGAGCACACGGCCAAACTCTCGCAGATGTCGAAGCAGATCGAAACGCAAGAACACGACATCAAGACGCTGATTGAACATAAGCGCCACGCAAACGACACAAAACAACTTCAAGGCATCATCAAAGAAATCGCGGATAAACATGCCGCCCTGAAGACGTTGACCGAAGACTACGCAAAAGAACGTCAGCACGTCCGTTTCCAACATCCCGAGAAGAACGAAACGGTCGAACGAGTTTACACTCGTCACGAGTTCAAAACGGTCGAAGATCTTGAGCGTGAGATGGGTCTTGATGGCCGTCTCGATCGACTCAAGGCCCGCGTTCTCGCGACGTTCCCGATCCCCGAAAAAGAAACGAAGCCCGAGCGGAAAGTCGGCCCATTTCGTTTACCGGCTTCAAAGCCCATCGACGAAGATGCTCCCGATCAAGTTCATTTGAAGAAGTGAACGTATGAGAACGCTAACGACGCTGGCCATCCTTCTCGCAGCCTCTTTGCCAGCTTCGGCCTTCAATGAAAATGAAACCAACCGCTTTAAAGTCTGTCGTGAATATCTGAAGCAAGCGAACTTTACGCCTACGATGGGTTCATACGCCGAAGTTTTTGTAACCGACTCGGATCAGGGCGTCTTAGTTGCTGACGACATAGTAAAAAGAAAAGGTTTCAAGCACTGGAAGAGTGAGATTGCGCACACGTTCCAGCAAGTGATCGGCAAGGGTGACACCTACTCGATTCTTCAGGTTGATGATCTTAAGGGTGAGCCGCGAATTTTCAGGCTAACGGAGCTTGCATTTCTCTGGGCGCCCGGGGCCTTGCGAACTAAGCAGCAACACCTATACAAATCAAAATTTGAAATGCGGAATGGGCATTGTCTTCCAACCGAGATTTTGAAAGTGGAAGGCGGCCGCGAAGTGAAAGTGTTCGATTTCGATCAATGCAGAAAGCTTCTTACGAACGTTTCGGTGAAGCCAGGGGATCTCGACTGCTTGCGGGTTCCCGTCTTGCGCGAAGCTTTGAATGATTCCAAATTCAGCTCAGAACCCGCGGGCCCGGCGCCTTCAAACCGACGTCGTGTGACGGATGCACCGGCGCAAATCGAGTCTAGCGTTCGCGAGCCTGCCGAAATCAAATAAAATCTATTTTACTGGTTCGAAGACGGGAGCACGTTTTCGTTTTTCGCGTTCTTTATTGGCGGGGATTCCGTAGAGCGACTCGCGAAGACGTTCGTCGTGCTCATCAAGCGGCTGTACTTGAGTTTGCGAAGTCTTTTTCACACGCGCGACTCCAAGCTCCTTGTCGCGGCGTTCTTCATCCTCAGCGATGCGGCGATTTTCTTCTGCATCGATCGCTTCGTTAATTTTGTCTTGTTCCTCGGCGGAGACGGCGGGCATCACAGGTCGGCCGATATACGTTACCCGTCCATTCTGAAAATGAACTTCTCTCACGATGGTTGTCCGGTCGGCTTTGTTCCACATCTCATAGGTCCAGCGGTCTTTACCTTGCCAACGTCTCGTCTTCGCCGGAGTTCCAGCGGCGTCTACAACGTCGAGCTTCTCCATTCCGAGCTGCACATTTTCGAATCGCTTGTGTTGCGGCGTTTGACAGGCGGTGAAGCCGACAAGGCACGCGATGAGCGCGCCGTAACGCACGAGATGTTTTTTCAAAGAAAACACCATGGAAAGTGCCTCCGCAATTCCTAGTCGAATCAGTATACCGTCAATCGGGAGAGTTTCCGAGAGGGCTTTCGGCAAGAATGCACGCGATGCTGCGCTCTTAGGCGAGCGTCCAGGTATTCGACAACGCAGAAAAACGAGGGCCTTTTGAGTGAGCCAATGAAAAATCTCACGGGGAGCGCTGTCTCAATCTGAGACTTCGAGAAGCTTCCGCACCTTATATATCCTGAAGCTTCCGCTTCAAGATCTTCCCACTATCCCCCTTAGGCAGCTCGGGAAGGATGGCGATCGTCTTCGGAATCTTGAACTTGGCGAGGCTTCCGTGACAGAAGGCGAGTAGCTCCTCGGGGTCAAGCTTCGCGCCCGAATGGAGTGAGACAAAAGCTTTTCCGACTTCGCCCCACTTACCATCCTTCACACCGACAACGGCCACTTCGCGCACGGCCGGATGCGTGCTGAGAAATCGCTCGATCTCAACTGGATAAACGTTCTCGCCACCGCTGATGAACATATCTTTCTTGCGACCCGCTACGAAGAAATAACCTTCTTCATCTCGGCGCACGAGATCGCCTGTGTGCAGCCAACCCTCTTTGATTGTTTGCGCTGTCGCTTCCGGACGATTCCAATATCCAGGAGTACAAACCGGGCCCCGCAAAACGAGTTCACCGATTTCCCCAGCCGGAACTTCGACTCCACGATCGTCGACGATTTTCGCTTCGATGTAAAAATTCGGAAAACCAATCGAACCAATCTTGCGAATGGAGTCTTCCTCGTTGAGCGAGAAAACGTTTGGCCCAAACTCCGTAAGGCCAAACCCCTGACGGATCGGCACGCCTTTGGTTTGCCACGCTTTAATCAATTCGATCGGCATCGGTTCACCGCCAACGATCGCGTAACGGAGGCTTGAGAGATTCGTTTGTGAAAACTTTGGCGCTCGAGACATCATGTCCATCGTCGTCGGCACACCGAAAAGAACTGTAGCGCGTTCACTTTCGCAAAGTTCAAGAACCCGTGCTGAATCGAACTTCCGGAGGAGAATGGTCTTCGCGCCACGATGCACGAACGGGGTGACCAAGACATTCCATCCACCTGTGTGGAAGAATGGTAAGAACGCGATTCCGACATCGTTCTGACTTAAATTAAGCCGCAACGTCGTGTTGAGCGAATTCCAGTGCAACATCTGATTAGTGATGATGGCACCTTTAGGTGCTCCGGTTGTTCCGGACGTGTAGAGAATCATGCAAGGAGATTCAAATTCTCTAGCAAAGCTCACGGCCTCCGATGTCGAAGAATCCCGATGAGCCAGGAATTCCGCGAGGCTCGAAGTGCCATCGAAACTCCAACGTCGTTCGGGCACAACACCCGCATCGCAACTGTCGAGCACACTCGCGAATTGTTGTTGATGAATGAGAACCTTGGGAGAGCAATCTCGGAGGATGTGCTCAATCTCTCGAGCTGTGAGACGGAAATTAATCGGAACCAAGATCGCGCCGAGCCTCTGCACCGCAAAGAACAACGGCAAAAATTCGATTTCGTTTGTTGCGATTACGCCAACGCGATCGCCTTTGGCGATTTCGAACTTCTCACGGAGGTGGGCGGCCAAGTGGCAGCTCAGATGGAAGAGCGCTGAGTACGAATACTCGGTTCCCGTCTCCGCGCTTTTGAAAGCGACGTTCGCCGGGGAGTAGCGCGCCCATTGTTTGAGCCAATCCATCTCGATCATCAGGTGTCGTAGCTCCAACGCATTGCCATTGCGGCCATTGACATACCTCCGCCCGAACCCAAAATCATGACAAGATCATTTTTCTTTAGCTTGTGCCGGCGAGCTGCATCAGCAATTGCCATCGGAATACACGCGCTTCCGGTGTAGCCGAAGCGATCCATGATGTTGTGGGCTCTCTCGAGAGGAGCATTGAGCTTTTGCATCGTCTCGACGATCGAATTAATGTTGATCTGCGTGAAGAAGAAGTGATTTACATCACTCACGCGAGCGTGCACGCGATCGAGGATGATGTTTGTTAGACGCGGCCAGTGTTCGCCGTTGGTTTCCGGCGGAATTCGTTTCGTGAATTGAAGAAGGTGCTGACGTTTCTCAACGACGTCATGAGTGATCGGCGTTTTCGTGCCGCCAGCGTAAATGCCCATGTAGTCGTGGTAGACGCCTTCAGTATAGAGTTGCGAAGCCAAGATTCCACTCTCATCCGTCGCGCGTTGGATGACAGCAGCGCCAGCGCCGTCAGCGAAGACGCTCGTGACTTTGTAGTCGTTCCAGTCAAAGTACTTCGACATCCCGTAGGCACCAACCACCAAAATGTTGTGGTAGCGCTCATCCGCCGCAATGTATTTGCTCGCAACGTCAGTTGCGGTCACGAATCCAGCGCACGCCGTATTCATATCGAAAGTTCCCGCTTTTACGGCGTTCAACTTGTGTTGCACGACGGCTGCCGTGGAAGGGGAGATATAATCCGGCGTATCGGTCGCGACGATGATGAGGTCTAGATCTTTCGCGGTGATGCCGGCGTTTTTCAAAGCTTCTTCCGCGGCAGGCACGATGAGATCCGAAGTTGCTTCATCATCCGCCATGAATCGACGTTGGCAGATGTTTCGTTGTTCACGAAGAAATGCGTTCATTTCGCGACCGTACTTCTTCGAGAAGAAGTCATTCTCAACGATTCTTTCGGGCGCGTAGATGCCGGTGCCTGCGATGGTTGCGCGTGCCATGATGTAAATTCCTTTCGTGACCCTTGATCCTTGAGGGCTTTAGGGGCGATCAAATAAGAAGTGATCAACTTCGCGGACGAAGAGCTCAGGATTTTCGACATTCGTTGAATGCCCTTGGCCCATAAGCTCCTTATAGCGAGCGTGCGGGAGTTGCGTTGCGAGTTTTGCGGAAACTTCCTTGGGCAAAACGGGATCGTGTTCGCCGTGCAAAATAAGCGTTGGATGGTGGATTCGCGAGAGCTGATTCGTGATATCGACATCGCGAAGGGCATCCGGAATCCCGTGCCAGATCGATTTATCGATACCGAATGCCGCATCGACGATGCGACGGAAGAAATCCGTCGTCGGATCATTCTGATGGATCGTGCCGTTCATGACCGTTGCACAAAACTCGCGGTCCTGGCTCATCTGCGTGAAAGCGTCGTACATCGCTTTATCGAACTTCACTCCCGTGGGGCCAACTGGATCCAGCAAAACAACGCGATCGAAGAGTTCTGGAGCTTCGAGGAGCGCGCAGAGCGCGACTAAGCCGCCCGTCGAGTGACCAACAAGACATGAGTTTTTCGCATTCAGTTTTTTCAAGGCGAGACAAGTGTCGTGCGCTAATGCGGCAGGTGCGAGGTCGCGAGTGGAGCGGGGAGGATCGCTCTTTCCACAGCCGCGCCACTCGATAAGGATCAATCGACCCTCATGAGTAGGCTTTGCCTGTGCTTTCCAAATTTCCAGCGCAGGTTCCCACCAGACGTTTGCGGCGAGATTTCCGTGCAGAAAAACGGTGTCGATTGGGACCAGGCCTTCGAAGACATCCACGTTCAGAGAAAAAGTCCCTGTTTGGTCGTCGCCGAGTTGGATCATCGCCATGGTCCCAGCCTCCGTTTATTTTCCGATGTTTTCGATCTTGTCTGAGCCTGATTCCGCCGAATAACGCCAAGGCTTGCCGATGAAAGTACGATCGCCCGAGATCAATGGATCGCCTTCGGCAATTCGCTTAACCCAATCCGCAGCAAAGCGAGGAACCGCTTCGGGAATTTTGTGTTCCGAGCCTTCGATGTAAAGACGACTTACACGAGCTGAAGGATCAAGCTTCTCCCAGTAGTCGTCGTGGATGCCGTTTTCGACGTACTGATCGTTGCGCGCAACTACGAGGTGAAGTTTTCCGGGCGGCATCTCGTCGATGAATTTCGCGGCATCAAAGGTGCGAGCCCCTTGCGCCAAACGGTAAGTCGCCTCGAGCTTGAATGGATTTTCGAGAACGATCGGCTCCGCAATCGGATACGTTGAGAAGACGATGATACGAAGGAAGTAATCGTAAAGGTCTTCAAAGGATGCCGGGTTGGCCGGATTCAGGAGACGCGTTTGCTGAATCTGCAAACGGATCCAGTTATCTTGCGACTCGAGAGGTGCGATGTAGGGAGCCATTAAAACAGCCGACGCTACGAGCTCTGGATAGTCGGCACTGAATTTGATCGCGACGCCGCCTCCGTAAGAGAGACCGATAAGGTGCACAGGCTCATTGATGTTCAAAGCCTCGAGTAAATTTTTGAGATCGACAATTTGCTCGTCGAAAGGAATAGGCCTCACGAGCGGAGCTTCTTTCAAAAGCGTTTGCCCCATGCCGACCATGTCGTAACGAAGAATGCCGTATCCATCGCCATCGAGCGCGCGGACAAAAGCGTCCCAGCAGCCAAGGCGATAGGTCAAACCGTTGAGGAGCACGAGAATCGGCTTCCCGGGTGCCGGCTTGATGTAATCAACGTAAAGGGCGTGATCGCCGACCTCAACGAAGCCGACTTGCCGCGCATCGGTTTTGCTGCGAAGTGGGTTTGACGCCGTTTCCGACGCTGTCGCGGTTGATGCGATAAACGCGAAGGCCAATGATAGACCCGTGATGAAGCCAAGTGCGCGAGCCGCGAATGCTTTCAAGAACCCCTCCTGTCGGACCGGCGAACCGAATCCGTGCAACTAACCAGAAATCCTAATTTTCGTTCTTCCGACCGAGTCCCGTCGTCCCTCGAGTGAAAATCACTGCCGACGGTATTCGTTCCCTCGAGGCTGACAGCCTCAGACGACTAATCCGCCGTCGACGCTCAAAGTAGCGCCGTTAATGTACGACGCTTCATCCGTAGCGAGGAATAAGCAGGCGTTAGCGATGTCTTCCGTTTTTCCAAGACGGCCTGCGGGAATTTTCTCTTCCATCGCTTTGCGTGCTTCTCCAGGCATCGCCTCGACCATCGGTGTGAGCGTGAAACCAGGAGCGATCGCGTTTGCGGTGAAACCCTTGCGCCCAAGTTCGCGCGCCCAAGTCTTCGTCATTCCGATCACACCCGCTTTTGCCGCGACATAATTGGTCTGACCAAAGTTCCCGTATAGAGCAACGACGCTTGAGATGCTGATGATGCGTTTGTTCGTAGATGCGGCTTTGAACTTTGCCGAGCAGGATTTCGTGACGTAGAAAACGCCGCTCAAATTTGTCTGAATCACTGCTTCGAAATCTTCGGGCGTCATTTTCGCGAACGATTTATCGCGAGTGATTCCCGCGTTGTTGACGAGAACATCGATCTCAAAGGGAAGGGCTTGCGCTGCTTGTTCACAAGACGCGAGCTTAGAAACATCAACTTGCTGGAAGTGCGTGCGGCCCGCAAAGGCACTTAACTCTTTTTTAGCGGCTTCGAGTGATTCCGGAGCGTAGTCCCACACGGCAACGTGTGCGCCCGCTTCGAGAAAGCGGCGAGAAATTTCGAGTCCGATGCCGCGTGCGCCACCGGTGACGACTACATTCTTATTCGAGAAGTCGAAGCGGATATTCATATGGAACTGGCGTATAGACTCCAGTTCAAGATTCAGTCAAGAAGATGCTCCGCAGCACGGGTGTGAACTCAAGCGAGGCGCAATACGTTCGATCTGCGCGATTTCTCAGGGGAAACTCAGAGCAAAAGCTCTAGAAAACGGTCGATTCGCCAGTCGCCTCTGCGCGCGTGATCCATCGCTGTCTTGACGGCCGTGCGATTGGGTCTTCAAGACGCTGTCGCGATTTTTGGATCTCCGGTTTTCTCGGCTGAATTTCCGCGACGGAATGATTTCAGAAAAATGTTGGCGAGGTGCAGACGGAAGCAACGGAATGTCTGCGATTCAGCTCGATGTTTGCGAGAGCAAACGACGTAAAACCAGACTCGAAAATTAGTCGAGCAATTCTCGGCGGAGTGGCGGAAATCCTGCACTGAGTTTCGCAAAAAACATGAACCGGTTTTGCCTCAATCGGAATGATCAAAGCCTTGAATCAACTTGCCTTCATGAAAAGGAAGTGAGAAGTAAAGAGAGCGTCAAACAACTGCCGGTTTCTCGGCTCGAGTCGTCTTCATCTGCGCTGCCCTTGCGAAAAGTTAGGGGAGATCAGCGGACTCCTCGAGAAGGCTAGAGTCCGGCCACTCGTCCGCGGCGCTTTCGGCCTCTACAGCTTCAGATCCGGGTCCAAAAAAGATCATGATCGGAGATGCACGGCTGAACGACGACAGCGGGTGAAGGTCTCGTCTCGGTGAGAGCGCCAAAACGGCAACCGGGATCGTACAGGAGAGCGGATCAAACATGAGAGCTGACCAAAACGATTACAACAAAGGCGGAATGATCACTTTCATTCTCAGCATGATCGCCAGCCTCGGCATCATGATCTACGTAGCGTTCGGTAGCGGTGGCATCGATCTGAAAGAAGTGAAGCCACCCGCAGCGGCGCCCGGTGCTCCCGCAGCACCGGCTGAAGGCGCAGCTCCTGCCGCGCCCGCAGAAGCTCCTGCTCAGCAGCCTGCTGGACAAGGTGCTAACGAGCCCTGGATTCCTTCGAACGATCTCATCGCGCGCGGAGAACAACTTTTCGCCGACAACTGCGCTTCTTGCCACGGCAAAGAAGGCAAAGGCGACGGCCCCATGGCCGCTAACCTCAGCCCGAAGCCCCGCGACCTCATCGAAGGGCATTGGAAGAGCGATGGCACTCGCATCGGCCTCTACGAAGTTCTCGCTGAGGGAATCAAGGGCACTCCCATGCAATCGTATTCTTACATGCCATCCTCAGATCGTTGGGCAATGGTTCACTACGTTCGCTCGATCACAAAAAATCAAATCGCCGACAACGACACCGACGTCGCACTTAAAGCGGCAAGCTTGAACTAAGATTCAAGCGGACGGAATGAGAATGAAGCCAGCGCAACGGCTCGCCATGATTCCGGCTCTCTCCCTCTTGATCGCCCTTGCGATCGGGCAGGGGAGTGGTTTACCTCACGCGAACGCACACGGAAATTTCGTACCTCAAGAAACGGGAACAGAGAACGTCGTCCCAAAACCGCTTGAAGATATCGGCATCGAAGAGAAGCTCGGGGCGCAGGTTGATCCGCAGCTAACTTTCCGAAATGAAAAAGGCGAGACCGTTCCGCTCGCAAGTTTCTTTAAAGGTCACAAGCCTGTCCTTCTAAGCCTCGCTTATTACAGTTGCCCAAGTCTCTGTAACTTTCATCTCAACGGGTTAACCGATGCTTTCCGCGATCTCAAAGCTCCCTTAGGCGAGGAGTTTGAGTTCGTCGTCGTCAGCATCGAACCAAAAGAAAATCCCGAACTCGCAGCGCAAAAGAAGGCCGCTTACATCGAATCGTACGGTCGCCCCGAGGGAGCAAAAGGCTGGCATTTCCTGACCGGCGATCAGGCGCAGATCACCGCGCTCGCAAAGCAAGTGGGCTTTAAATACCGCTGGGATGAAGAGTCGAAGCAATGGGCTCACACGGCAGCGGCCTATGTCCTGACTCCCGACGGAAAGATTTCTCGTTACCTTTACGGGATCGTTTTTGATCCCAAAGTTCTGCGCCTCTCGATGGTCGAAGCTTCCGACGGCAAAATCGGAACGATCGTCGACAAGCTGACGCTCTTTTGCTTCCACTTCGATCCGAAGGGAAACAAGTACGCGATCGCGGCGTTTAACGTCATGAGGGCCGGCGGCGCGCTGACGGTCTTCATCTTGGCTTTGTTCCTGATTCCCTTTTGGTTCCGCAACCGGCGCGAAGAGCGCGAATCACGGAATTCTTCCGGCTCCGGGCCGGGAAAGAACCCTCCTGGCCCGAAGCTGGGTGAGAATCGTCTTCAAGGAGAAGCTTAAATATGTGGTGGTCATCTGCTGCAAACGCATCAAGCGTGTTCATGCCGCCCCAGGGTACGGCCGTATCCACTCAGATCGACGGGATCTACTCGTTCCTCCTGATCTCGAGCGTGATCTCGTTCATCATCTTGATCGGTGGAATGTGCTGGTTCGTCTTCAAATACAAACGTCGCTCGAGCAACGATAAGACGGCGTACATCACGCACAATCACACGCTTGAGTTCCTCTGGAGCTTCATTCCGTTTTGCTTGTTCATGTTCGTGTTCGCGTGGGGCTGGATCGTTTACCACCAAATGCGCGCGTTCCCGGAAAACGCTCTCGAAGTTCACGTCGTAGCTAAGAAGTGGGCGTGGCGTTTCCTTTATAAGAACGGAAAAGAAGTCACGGCCGAAGTGAATGACAAAGGCGAGATCGAGCCGCCGACGATGGTCGTTCCCGTAGGACGCCCCGTAAAACTGATCATGTCTTCGGAGAAAATGAACCCCGCAAAGAACGACGATCCATATGATCGCCCCGTTCTCCACAGCTTCTACATTCCCGCGTTCCGCGTGAAACAAGACGTTGTCCCCGGTCGCTTCACGGCTCTCTGGTTCCAACCGGAAAAAGTCGGCGATTTCTGGGTGTTCTGTGCCGAGTACTGCGGAGCAAGTCACTACGATATGAAAGCCCGTGTTCGCGTCGTCTCTCAAGACGAGTTCGACGGCTGGTTGACGGGCGAAGCTCGTCCCGGCGTTGTAACAGCGGCTTCGACTCTTTCGCCCATGGCGCAAAAGGGTAAGCAGCTCTACGCTTCGAAAGCATGTATCGGTTGCCATACTTTGAATGGCTCGCCTGGCGCGGGCCCGACATTCAAAGGATTGTTCGGCAAAACGGAAACGACCGACAAAGGCCAAGTAAAAGTCGACGAAAACTATCTGCGTGAGTCTATCCTGAACGCGAACGCGCAGATCGTAAACGGCTACGCGAAGGGACAGATGCCTCAATTCGCTGGAACACTCAGCGATGAAGAGGTTCTTTCCCTCATCGAATTTATCAAGACGATTAAGTAAGGGAGGCGGGCATGGCTAACAATACTGCACATGCAGCTGCACACGGAAGCGACCACGGTGGTCACAACTATTTGAATCACGAGAAAGGCCTGTGGTCTTGGCTCTCGACGCTTGATCACAAGCGCATCGGAGTCATGTACTTCATCACGGTCATGATCTTCTTCCTCGTGGGCGGTTTGTCCGCACTCGCGATCCGGACCGAGTTGTTCTCGACGGGCAAAACGATCATGGATCCCAACGTCTATAACCGCGTGATGACCTATCACGGGGCCATCATGGTCTTCTTGGTTATCATTCCCGGGATTCCGGCGTTCTTGGGCAACTTCTTCCTCCCGATGCAAATCGGAGCGAAAGACGTCGCCTTCCCTCGCTTGAACCTCGCGAGCTGGTACTGCCTTCTCGGTGGTGCGACGGTAGCTCTCGCGTCTTTGTTCTTCGGCGGAGCTGATACAGGTTGGACGTTCTACACACCTTACTCGATCACGCTGAAGCCAGCCGTTGTCTTAATGGTCTCGGGTGCCTTCATCGCGGGTTTCTCTTCGATCCTCACGGGATTAAACTTCGTCGTGACGACGCATAAGTTGCGTGCGCCCGGCATGACGATGAACCGTATTCCGCTCTTCGTTTGGGCGTTGTACTCGACGGCGATCCTCCAGGTGATCGCGACTCCGGTTCTTGCGATTACGCTTGTGCTCTTGGCGATGGAAAACATCTTCCAAATCGGATTCTTCGATCCGGCTTTGGGTGGTGACCCCGTCCTCTTCCAGCACTTCTTCTGGTTCTATTCGCACCCGGCCGTTTACATCATGATCTTGCCGGCCTTCGGCGTAGTCTCCGAGCTCATCGCTGCGTTCTCGCGCAAGACGATCTTCGGTTACACGGCGATCGCTTACTCGTCGGTTGCGATTGCAGCTGTCTCGTTCTTCGTTTGGGGACACCATATGTTCGTGTCTGGCCAATCGGAGATTGCGGGCGTGATCTTCTCGTTCCTCACGATGCTGGTCGGGGTTCCAACAGCGATCAAGTTGTTCAACTGGCTCGCGACTCTTCATAAGAGCTCGATCAACTTGGCGTCGCCGATGCTCTACGCTCTCGGCTTCATGTTCCTCTTCACCATTGGTGGCGTAACGGGGATCTTCCTCGCGGTTACGGCGATCGACGTTCACTTCCACGACACTTACGTCGTCGTTGCGCACTTCCACTACGTCATGGTGGGTGGAACGCTCATGGCGATCGTCGGCGGGATTTACTACTGGTTCCCGAAAATGTTCAACCGCATGATCAACGAGACGCTCGGTCGTATCTCGTTCTTCTTCATCTTCGTTGGCTTCAACGTGACGTTCTTCCCGCAGTTCGTTTTGGGTAGCATGGGGATGCCCCGTCGTTACTACGATTACCTGCCGGCGTACGAGCACTTGAACCGCGTTTCGACGATCGGTTCGTACATGATCGGTATCGGCTTCGTGGTCGCGTTGATCGCGGTCATCCAAGCATTGTTGAATGGCGAAAAAGCTGGCCCGAATCCTTGGGGCGCGAAAACGCTCGAATGGACAACGGCTTCTCCGCCTCCGCATGAGAACTTCGTAAAAACACCCATCGTAACGGCAGGACCCTATGAGTACCGCTAAACCAACCGGCACCTCTGGTTATCATCACGCGCACCACTTCGAGAGCGCGGAGCACGAGTACGAAACCGCGAAACAGGGCGTTTGGGCGTTCCTGGTTACCGAAATCCTGATGTTCGGTGGCTTGTTCGTCGGCTACGCGATCTTCCACCACCTTTATCCTGAGGTGTTCAAGATCGGTTCGACGTTCACGGACTGGCGCTTAGGTACGGCGAACACCGTCGTTCTTCTCACGAGCTCGCTCACGATGGCCTTGGGGATCTACTACATCCAAAAAGGCGAGAAGAAGAAGTCGATGAACATGCTCCTGATCACCGTCCTCTGCGGCGCGATCTTCATGGGCATCAAGTACGTCGAATATTCGCACAAGATTCACCTCGGTTTGAAGCCGGGCTCTTGGTACACGGCGGATGCAGCCGAAGTCCTCAAGCACGTTTCTGAACGCTACAAGGACATCACGGCGGTTCCCGACAACCTTCCGCTCTATTTCTCGTTCTACTACATGATGACGGGTCTCCACGGGATCCACGTTCTTCTCGGAATGGGCTTGATCTTGTGGGTGTGGTTCCGCATGGGTCGCAACGAGTTCGGGCCGCATCACTTCACGGCGGTCGAAGGTGTCGGATTGTTCTGGCACTTGGTCGACTTGGTTTGGATTTATCTCTTCCCGCTGCTTTACCTGGTGACATAAGAGGAGTCGGCAAATGGCACAACATACTGGACACTCAGAAGGTTCCGCTCACCACATCATTCCCTTCGACACGTACTTAAAAGTGTTCGGAGCCTTGATCGTGTTGACGGTGGTCACCGTTGGCGCGGCCCAGATCGACTTCGGCGCGTTCAACGCGATCGTAGCGTTCGCCATCGCGACGGTGAAAGCGACGCTCGTTCTCGCGATCTTCATGCACTTGAAGTACGACAACATGATGAACCGCGTGATCATCTTGAGCGGCGCGTTCTTCCTGATCGTTCTCTACTTCTTCTGCATCATCGACGAATCTACGCGGATCGTTCAAAAGTCGACGCTCTAATCAAGCTCGCGATTCAGAAAAAGCGAAAAAGAACCAACGAAAAAGCCTGGGCAAATAGCCTGGGCTTTTTTGTTTTTAGCTAGGCCTGATAGGAACTTCCCGATTGCCTGATTCAGGGCACGCTGCCTTGCGTTCGAGGCGTAGCTGCGATACACCGGTCGCATCGGAAGACAGGCGTAGATGAAGCTATTTTTGGACCTCACCAAATCGGGAATCGTGTGTTTCGTGCTGGTCAGCGGACTTGCTGGCTACGCGCTTAGCGCGAATCCGTATGAGCCGTGGGATCTGTTCCATTTAGCGCTCGCGATGATCTCTCTTTATTTCTTTTCTTCCGGCAGCTTCGCCATCAACCAAGCTCAAGAGTGGCGCATCGATGCGGCAATGCCGCGAACGGTGGGTCGACCTATTCCCAGCGGTCAGATCTCAGTTTTCCAGGCTTGGGTTTTGGGAGTCGGCTTTGTTCTGCTCGGCACTTTCTTTGGACTCCTTGTCAGTCCCCTCGTGGCCGGCCTCGGGCTCGCAACGGTCATCATGTACAACGTGCTCTACACTTTGTACTGGAAGAAGAAGTGGGCTTTCGGTGCCGTGCCTGGAGCGATTCCCGGCGCGATGCCAGTAGTGATTGGCTACGCCGCAAATTCGAACGAACTCTTCCGCACCGAAATCGTTTATGCGTTCTTGGTGATGTTCCTCTGGCAGATGCCGCACTACTGGTCGCTCGCAATTCGTTTCGCAGATGATTATCGTAAAGGTGGAATTCCCGTTTTGCCCGTGAGCTTCGGTACAGGTCCCACGCTCTTTCAAATGGGCCTCTACATGTTCGCGTATGTAGGCCTTGCGATCGCATCGCCATGGTTTACGAGCGCGTATTTCTTCTATCTCTTCGTCGTGATCCCGTTCGCATTCAAAATCCTTTATGAGTTCATCCGTTACTACCAGGCGCAAGCGCAGAAGCGTTGGTTGCCTTTCTTCTTGTGGACGAACTTCTCGCTACTCGTGTTCTTGATCGGACCCGTGATCGACAAGTGGTACCGCTATTTCATGGGAATTTACTAAAAGGAGCATCTCTGATGGCTGCCTCCCTTGCTTTGAAATCGCATCGCAAATTAGTTTTCGCTCTTCGCATTCTTCTCGTGATGATCGTCGGTTTGATGGCTCTCGGTGCTGGGGTTCGCGCGATGAACGCAGGGCTCTCATGCCCGGACTGGCCGCTTTGCTTCGGTAAAGTTATTCCTGATTTTCACCCGGCGGTTTGGTTTGAGTTCGTTCACCGCGCCTACGCCGGTCTCGTTGCGATCTTGTTCTTCGGAGTTTCGCTCGTCATCTGGACGTCGAAGACTACCGGCGCATCTGCGAAACGAGCGGCGGCGCTTGGATTCATTTTTCTATTCCTGCAAATTGCAGCGGGTGCTTTGACGGTTCTTTGGGGAGTGAAGTGGGCAACCGTCACTTCGCACTTGATGCTCGCGACGTTGTTCTTCGTTTGCGTGCTCTGGATGCTCTATGCGATTCGCCCGTCGGTTCAGGAAGCAAAAGCTTCCGCGCCTTCGTGGGTGAAGTTCGCTGCCGGATTTTTGTCGATTGCCGTCTTCACGCAGATCTTTTTAGGTGGCGTGGTCGCTTCAACTTTTGCGGGTTCTGTTTGTGTGGATTGGCCACTTTGTAATGGTCAGTGGGTTCCCACGTGGCAGGGAGCGATCGGTCATCAGATCATTCACAGATTCGTCGCCTACGGTTTGGCAGTTGCGCTTTTGGCATTCACGATCGTGTTGAACGCTAAGAAAAACGCAACGTGGATGACTCCGCAGCTTCTGCGCTTGAGTCGCTGGTCGGCGCTCGTCGTTTTCCTGCAAGTGGGAGTCGGCGTAGCGAACTTGATGCTCTTCATTCCTGCATGGCTCACGGTCGCGCACCAGAGCGTGGCGATCTTGCTTCTCGCGATCAACATTCGTGTCTTCTTGGTAGCTCGCGTGCTTGCAGCGGCTCCGACTCGCGCTGTGGCTCACGAGTCGGGAGTTACGATTTCAGGCGCTCAAACGTTCGGCGGAGTATCCGGCTGAACGTTGGGTGCTGCGCGCTTAAAGGGATCTAGCTTTTCGCAATTGGCGCGGATTCGCGAAAGTGTCGGGTAGGGCGCAAGGCTCACCTGGAAGCGATCCGCGTTCACTAAATGCGGCATCAGGAAACAATCCGCCGCGCTGACCTCATGACCAAATGAAAAATCTCCCGCGTGCGGCTTGAGGAAAGCTTCGAGTGAATCGAGACCTTTCGTGATCCAATGGGCAGCCCAATCATTCTTCCGCTTTTGATCAGCATCAAACCGTTCTTCGAGCAACTGAAGCACCTTGAGATTATGAACCGGTTGAACGCCGCTGTTCACGATCTCGCAGGCCTGAATCACGAGCGCACGTCGGTAAGGATCCTCCGGAAAGAGGCGAGGCGTGGGTGCGACATGATCGAGGTAGTCGAGAATTGCCATCGATTGCGCAAGGGCTCTTCCGTTGTGAACGAGCGTGGGAACTTCGCCACTTGGGTTTAACTTCCGGTAATCCTCTTGATTCTGTTCTCCGCCGTTGTTGAGAAGGTGGATCGCTCTGTATTCGAAGGCGATATCTTTGAGGTTCAACGCGATCCGCACGCGATAAGAGGCCGAGCTACGAAAGTAACTGTAGAGGATGAATTCGTTCATGAAACCTCCGGTGGAAAGGTTCTCTTAGTTTAGGTGCTACAATCCTGGTTTAGGAATCAGCCTTGCGCTGCATCGTGGACAAGCCTAGAGGAAAAAGGCTAAAAACTGTTGTCTGGCGCAGAGCTTCGGCTCCAGTCCAATTTTCGTATGAGCCCACTTCGAAGAGGTTGTGAACCGTGAAACTCGGAACATTAAAAAATCCCGCACGCCGCGATGGGGACCTCGTCGTCATCAGCCGCGATAACACAACGGCCGTCAAAGCGACTCACATCGCGCCTAGTTTGCGCGAGGCCGTTGAAGACTGGGCAAACTGCAAACCAAAGCTTGAGCAGTTAGCGCGCGAACTCGAAGAGAGCCGTCGCACCGATGCTTTTGAAGTGGACGAAGAAGAGTTTCATTCTCCCATGCCACGCGCGTTTCAGTGGGCGGATGGTTCCGCTTTTCTCCACCACGTAAAACTCGTGCGGATGGCGCGTAAAGCTCCCATGCCAGAGACTCTTTTCACGACACCTTTGATGTATCAGGGCGGAAGCGATGACTTCCTGGCGCCTCGCGAATCGATCCCGCAGGTGGACTTTGCGCATGGAACTGACTTCGAAGGTGAAGTCGCCGTCGTGACCGATTTTGTTCCGATGGGAGTCACGCCAGAAAAAGCGCTTGAGAAAATCATCCTCGTCATGATCGCGAACGATGTGTCTTTGCGGGGATTGATTCCGGATGAACTCGCTGCTGGTTTTGGTTTCTTCCAATCGAAGCCTTCTTCTGCGTTCGCACCTTTCGCGGTGACGCTCGATGAGCTCGGTTCCGCTTGGAAAGAGGGTCGAGTGCATCTACCGTTGCACGTTGAGTACAACGGGCATTTCTTCGGGAAGGCGAACGCAGGCCAAATGCACTTTCATTTTGGTCAGCTCATCGCGCACGCGGCACGCACGCGTAACCTCACGGCAGGAACGATCATCGGTAGCGGCACGGTCTCTAACGAAGACCCTGCTGCGGGCTCGAGCTGCCTTGCGGAAAAGCGCATGATCGAACAAATCAACGCCGGAAAGATCGACACTCCTTTTATGAAAGTCGGCGATCGTATCCGCATGGAAATGAAGGATGCCCAGGGACGCAATCTCTTTGGGACCATCGACCAGCAGGTCGTGAAGGCGCCATAAAGCCTATTTTCGATTTCGCGCTTGGTTCTTGGGCTGGGCGCTTCGACTTCTCAAATAAATCAGTTTAAAAGTCCTGAGGACGTTGGGCTTGTCTCAAAATGAGACGAGAAATCTTCAGGACTTTCGACAGATGTCTCTCAATATAACACCATGAGCAGCCGATAGGTCTCTTGAAACAAGACAGTATTGTTTTGGGAAGCCAGGAGCTGAAATGGCGTTTGCCGGGTTCGGTAGACAAATTTTTGCAGTCTTCGTCTGCGCCAACTTCACGTTGGCGTCTGCTCCCGTGTCTGCGAAGTCGAAGCTGAAGTCGCAGTC
>SYLX01000247.1 GCA_005808505.1 Bdellovibrionales bacterium
AACCAGTTGCTTGTTGAGATGGACGGCTTCGAATCTAACGACGGCGTCATCTTGATTGCGGCGACCAACCGACCTGACGTTCTCGATCCGGCACTCTTGCGCCCGGGACGCTTTGACCGTCGCGTAGTCGTGAACAAGCCTGATCTCGGTGGCCGTTTGAAGATCCTCCAAGTTCACGTCAAGAAAACGCCTTTGGCTTCGAACGTGGATATTGAGAAAGTCGCGCGCGGAACACCCGGCTTTGCCGGTGCGGATCTCGAAAACCTCGTGAACGAAGCGGCGTTGAACGCAGCTCGTACGAACAAGACGAAGCTTACGCAAGACGACTTTGAGCATGCCAAAGATAAGGTCATGATGGGTGCCGAGCGCCGCTCGATGGTGATCTCGGAAGAAGACAAACGCATCACGGCCTATCACGAAGCAGGGCACACGCTCGTTGGTAAGATGCTCCCCGGAACAGATCCGATTCATAAGGTGACGATCATTCCTCGCGGAATGGCTTTGGGCGTGACGCAAACGTTGCCCGAAAAAGACGCTTTGAACCTCTCGAAAGTGAAAGCCGAAAATATGATCGCTTTCCTTTTCGGTGGACGTGCGGCTGAAGAAATCGTCTTTAAAGACATCACGACGGGCGCAGGTAACGATATCGAGCGTGCAACCGACATCGCACGACGCATGGTCTGCGAATGGGGCATGAGCGAAAAACTCGGGCCGCTGGCGTACGAAAAACGTGAAGGACCGGTCTTCTTGGGTATGCAATCGAGCGGAAATCCACAGTACTCGGAGTCGAAAGCCGAAGAGATCGACGCGGAAGTCTTCCGCTTCGTCAACGGTGGCTACGAGAAAGCGAAGAAAATCCTCTCGGACAATATCGATCTTCTCCATCGTCTTTCGCAGGCTCTGCTCGATCACGAAACGATCGACGGCGGCGAAGTCGAGCTTCTTTGCAAGGGCGGCACTCTCGATGATCTTCGTCGTGAGCGCGCGGCGAAAGAGCGAGATATGGCCCGTGAGCAGGCGCAAGGCCGTGCGGCACAGGAAGAAGAAGCCAAGAAATCTTCTGGCGGAAGTGATCCCGTCGGAACGCCGGCTCCAGCGTAACGCGCGACGAGCCAGGTTTTGAACGAGTGAAGGCCACCTGTCGAGGTGGCCTTTTTCTTTTGCGCGCAGCTTGAGTGATGGATCCATGCTTGGCGGGCAAAATTTGCCTACGGCTCGATCCTCTTTAAGACCAATATTCTCGTGATTTCGCTGACTTCCGCTTGGCTTTCGGGCGCGTTCCTGCGTTAATAGGGGACCAGCCTCGATCTCGGAGCAATTAAACGCCATGCTAAGCAACATCATCGATAACTTTACGTTCATCATGACGCAGCTTCGTGCGCGCGATCTGCTCGATATGATCTTGGTTTGGGCCGTCGTTTACCGCGTGTTGATCTTGATTCGACACACGGGAACCGTGCAGATGCTCTCAGGTCTCGGCATCTTGGCGATCGCGTACTTGATGAGTATTTGGTTTGAGCTCTACACGTTCAACTGGATCCTCGAGAAGTTCTTCAACAACTTATTCCTGATCGTTGTGATCCTCTTCCAAGGTGAAATTCGTCGCGCACTTGCGCATATCGGTTCCAATCCGTTCTTCACGGGAGCCTCTCACGTTCAAGAGACTCACATCGTAGAAGAGATCGCTAAAGGTGCCGTGCAGCTTGCGCAAAAAGGGATGGGCGCGCTCGTCGTCATCGAAAAAGAAATCAACCTTGAATACTTCATCGAGCTGGGAACCGAGATTGATTCAGCCATCAGCGCTGAAGTCTTGAATTCGATTTTCCATCCAGCGGCGCCCCTTCACGATGGGGCCGTGATTATTCGCGGTGGTCGCGTTTGGGCTGCAGGGTGTTTTCTTCCGCTCTCGAAAAATCCGGCGCTCGATAAGAATTTAGGAACCCGTCATCGTGCGGCCATCGGGCTTACGGAGGAAACGGATGCGCTCGTGATCGTCGTGAGCGAGGAGAACAACTCAGTCGGAATCGTGGAAGGTGGTCAGATGATCGCCGACGTCGATCACGCGACGTTGAGACGCGGGCTCTATGAGTCCTACGGATTGAAGTACCGGCCGCAGCCTTAAAAGAAGAGATGAAGCAGTTCATATGAAACGACAAGGTGCTCGGGACTGGAAAGCTTGGATCTTTGAAAACGGCAGCTACAAGCTCGTAGCGCTGTTTGTGACCCTCATTCTTTGGATCACGATCCTCGGTCGTCGCGACATCGTGCTCAGTAAAGAGATGGATATCGAGTTCCTGCTTCCGCGCTCGGTCGCGGTGGCGCCCGCAAGCGGTAACGATCGACGGGTGGTCGTGAAGGTTTCTGGACCACGCATGGCCTTGAAGCGTTTTGCGCAAAATCCCGGTACGATCACGATAGATCTCAGTAAGAGCGGGACCGGGGCGGTGCAAGCCGTTATTACGCCTCGATCGGTCGAGGTACCCTTCGGCGTGCGTGTTCTCTCCGTCACGCCGAGCGTGGTATCCGTGACTTTGGTTCAAGCCGGGACCGAAGACGCCGATCCCGCAGCGGGGCGTCCGAAGGCAACGCCGGAAATTGTTCAGTAAATAAATCAATTTAGGAACTCAGGGAAATGGCAAAAGAGTCAGCGGAGAAGGCAAAAGACGCCACGGCAAAATCTGAGGGAGCCACTCGTAAGAAGCTCTTCGGAACCGACGGCATCCGTGGAACCGCAAACCAATACCCAATCACTCCCGACATTGTTATGAAAGTCGGGCAGGCGATGGGCCATATTCTCAATCGTCACCCGTCGCGCAATAAGCGCCCTAAAGTCGTGATCGGAAAAGACACGCGTCTTTCCGGCTACATGGTGGAGCTTGCGCTAACATCGGGTTTGAATTCGATGGGCGTTCACGTTGAACTTCTGGGTCCCTTGCCAACACCTGGGATCGGATTTCTTACGCGGAACATGCGCGCCGATGCCGGTATCGTAATCTCGGCGTCGCATAACGCTTACATGGATAACGGGATCAAAATCTTCGGGCCGGATGGTTACAAGATTCCCGATACGATGGAGCGAGAAATTGAACAGCTCGTATTCGAAACGGACATGAATCCGCTTCTCGCGGGTTCAACCGAAATCGGGCGCTCCAAGCGAATCGACGATGCGGATGGCCGCTATGTCGTCTACGCGAAGAACGCTTTTCCCCTCGAATACACTCTTGATGGAATGCGGATCGTTCTCGATTGCGCTAACGGCGCTAGCTACAAAGTAGCGCCGGCGATCTTTCAAGAGCTCGGAGCTGAAACGATCGTTCTCGGCAACACGCCGAACGGATTTAACATCAATGACAAATCCGGCGCTCTTTATCCGGCGAAAGTATCTGAAGCCGTGCTCCAGTACCGCGCGGATGTTGGCATCAGCCTCGATGGCGACGCGGATCGCGTGGTCATGGTCGATGAAAAGGGCCACATCGTAAACGGCGACCATATCTTGGCGATTTGCGCGCTTCATTTGAAAGAGCGCGATGCGCTTCCGAAGAACACGGTCGTCGCAACGCAAATGTCGAACTTCGGTCTTGATAAGCTCATGACCGAGCACGGGATCAACGTCATCCGCACCGACGTAGGTGATAAGTACGTCGTCGAAGAGATGCGCCGAAACGGATTCTGTTTAGGCGGTGAGCAATCGGGTCACATCATCTTCTTGGATCACTCGACAACGGGTGATGGTTGCATCGCAGCGCTCAATGTTCTCGCCGTGATGAAACGCACGGGACTGTCGCTCAGTCAGCTCAACGAAAAAATGGCCGATATGCCGCAGGTGTTGATCAACACGCGCGTGCGTCGTCGTGAGGAAGTCTCCAAAATCCCTGGCTACCTTCAACTCGTAAAAGAGATCGAAGGAAAACTGAAAGGTCAGGGACGCTTGTTCGTACGCTTCTCGGGGACTGAGCCGGTGATCCGTGTCTTGGTTGAAGGCCCTGATCGTGCCGCGATTTCCAAATACGCCGAAGAAATCGCAAATCTTCTCGAGCGTGAACTGTCCTAATCCGTCATCTTGACCAGAAGACTTGACGTCAGGCCCTCTTCGTTTTGTTGTCGAGTCATCGTTTTTCTCGTGCACCTGTAGGTGCTGAGAAGAGAAGCGATGACTCAGCCGCAGGAGGCCTCGTGAGACTTTCGACCGTCGCCCAAGCTAAAGCCATCGATGAAAGATCGCAGCGCGAATTCGAATTGCCGGGCGACGTTCTTATGGAAGCCGCCGGTGCGGTGGCAACGCGCGAGATTCAGCTCAGCTATTTTCCAGAAATTCGACGCGGCGGAGTCGGCATTATTTGCGGGCCCGGGAACAACGGAGGCGATGGTCTCGTCATCGCTAGGCATCTTCACTCCGCGGGAGTGCGCAGGGTTTGCGTCTACCTAGTGGCCCCCCAAAATAAACGGAGCACGCTTTTCGATTCGCAATTACGTCGATGCAAAAAAGCGGGCGTAACTTTGCTGGATCTCGAACGCACCAACGATCTTTCCTCTCTTCAAGGCATGAGTCTTTTCGTCGATGCGATTTTCGGAATCGGGTTCCGGGGAAAAATCGAGTCTCCCTATCTGGATGTCGTTCGGGTGCTGAATGCTTTGAAAAAACCGATCGTAAGCCTAGATGTTCCCTCCGGACTGGATGCGGACCGCGGAACTTTCGTAAGCGAGTGCGTCCGCGCAACGCAGACGTTGTCCTTCGGCCTCGCGAAGCCAGGCTTTTTCGTAAATCAAGGGCCGGAAAGGGTGGGGCGACTGCGAATTCTGCCCATCGGATTTCCGAACCCACTCGTACGTGAAGTTGCGTGCGATCGTTTTGCGATGACGGAGGACCTCGTCCGGCGAGCGCTTCCTCGTCGTGGCGCTACGAAGCACAAGAGTGATTTCGGTCACGCTTTGATCTTGGCCGGGAGCTCTGGAATGTGGGGCGCCGGTCTCTTATCTGCGAGCACCGCCTACCGCAGTGGTGCGGGCTACGTCACGCTCGCTTCGCACGATGAGCCGCTTGAGATTTTAAAAGACGCCCCCGAGATTCTCACCGCTAAAGCGGATGAAGCAAAGCTATGGGATCATCGCAAGTGGACCGCGGCGGCCGTAGGTCCCGGTCTTGGTGTGAGTGATGAAACCGAAGCTCTCATAAAGAAGTTGCTGGAAATTGAAGACGCGCCAGTCGTTGCCGACGCCGACGCAATCACCGTGATCGCCCAGCGAAGACTCTACCCGCTACCTAAGCACTGGATTCTTACGCCGCATGCTGGAGAGCTTTCGCGGTTGATTAGCGTTTCAGCCAAAGAAATTGAGCAAGACCGTTTTCGTTTCGTTGAAGAAGCGCAACGGAAGGCCGGTTGCATCGTTTTGCTAAAAGGCTTCCGTACCGTCATTGCTGATTCAGGCTCCGATAAGAAGATCAGCGTGATCCTTTCCGGCAACTCAAGTCTCGCGAAGGCCGGAACGGGTGACGTCCTCACGGGGTTGATCGCGGGTTTGCTTGCGCAAAAGATTTCGCCCTGGAAAGCGGCGAATTGCGCGGCCTTTATTCACGGCAAGTTAGCGGACGAGTGGCTACGTGCCGGGGGCGATCGAAGATCGCTTCAAGCCAGCGATTTGCGTGAAATGCTGCCAACTCTGCTGCATCGGCTTGCCCGCTCGGCGCGAGTCGGATAGGTCTCGGTTCAAACCTCGCGTAGCCTGGAAGATTCAGTGAATTCACCGAAAACGACCAAATCGATCCAATCCCTCGAAGAGATGCGGGCTTTTGCAAAAGCCTGTGCAGCCAGTCTTCCGTCGCGCGCACTTCTTCTTCTCGATGGACCAATGGGTGCAGGAAAAACGCAATTTACCAAATTTCTCGTTGAGGCTTTGGGTAGCTCCGAAACGGTCTCGCCGTCGTTCGCTATTCACAACAGCTACGTGGGCCGCAATCGAACGATCGAACATTTTGATTTGTTTCGTCTCGAGAGCGAGGAAGACTTGGAGTCCACCGGTTTTTGGGACTTCTTTCGCGCAAAAGAAGGGCTCGTGATCATCGAGTGGTCCGCGAAGCTAAATGAATTTGGATTATATCGGCAGCTGCCGCGGTCGTGGTGGACGCAGCAACTTCAATTCCAAAATCTCGGTGGTGAATCTCGAGTCGTCGAGATGACGACTCGAAATTAAGCCGCTTTTGCGCCGCGAACACGTTCTACGTGACTCGCGATTTCTTTTGCTAGAGTTTCCATGTAGCGGAGACTTTGCTTGTAATTTACTTCGGCGTTCGAAACTCCCATGATCATCCCAACCCACGTACGATCCCGGAACATGGGCGTGATCGTGACGTGTTTGGGCGCGCGCCCGTCGTGGAAAGCTTGGAAGAACTTGTTGTTCGCAGCGCTCGCCGCTACGTGGCCGTGATAAGGCAAACGCGTGCGGTGAACGATTCGGAACATGCTGGGAGTTTGTAGCTCGATCGTCGGCAGATCTTTGTTCTGAGGTTTAGTGAGGAGATCGGTCCACTTCCAGGGCTTGAGTGTTTCGCCATCGAAGAGGAGAATCATCGCACCGTTAAAGTGCTTCAGAATGTGCGCACAACCTACAGCACCGACGTCGTTAAGTGTGTTGCAAGTCTCGAACGGGCGAGGCTCAGCCGTTGAAAGGGTAAAGCGGGTGTGCTCGCGATTTTCGAAACCACTCTTTGTTTCTTCGGAGGTCTTTGCAGCCGGATCCTTCGCGGGCGCGGTCGGTTGCGCTACGGGCTCGGCCTTCGCTTTAACGGGCGGAACCTCAACTTTCGGTGCGGGCTGCGGTGCCTTCACTTCGACTTTAACTTCGGGTTTTGCTTTTTGTTCGGCAGCGGGTGCCACCGAAGGCGCAGCGACGCGCGGAGCTTCAGCAGGCTTCGGCGTCGGGGGCGTTGCGGCTGCCTTCGTTGGCTCCGCTTTGATCTGAACGGGAGGAGTCGTTACAAAAGTTTTCTCCAAGTTCGACTCATCGATAACGGGCGGCCGCGCTTGAGTGTGGTCGACTTTTTTTGCAATTGTCTGCGGTGTTGCAAACTCGG
This sequence comes from Bdellovibrionales bacterium, assembly GCA_005808505.1. Taxonomy (GTDB): domain Bacteria; phylum Bdellovibrionota; class Bdellovibrionia; order Bdellovibrionales; family JAMPXM01; genus SYLX01. Next base: position 7,070 of record SYLX01000247.1, read on the forward strand.
TGGTGAAATCAAAACTAATTTCCTTATTTCCGCCTGAGGTTATGCCGTCCGGAAGAGCCGCAAGAAGATCGGGCAGCTCGACGATTTGTGATTCGCCTTCGCCCGCGGCTCCAGGCTTTGCCTCAAACGAAAAGCCATCGGGCATCTCGGCCGTGCCGGTCGCCGCGTTCGTGCTTCCCGCGGGCATAAAGCCGTCCGGCATCTCAAAGTTCGGAGCCGCTGCTTGTTCTTTTTTTGAAGGCTCGTTTGGTAGATCGAACGAGATCGAAATGCCTTCCGGTTGATCCGTGACCACCGGCGCCTTAGTTGTCGTCGACTTCGGTGTGGAACTTACTTTCGCCACGGAAGGAGCTGCGGCTGATTGCGTGAACCCGTTCTTTGGACCTTTTTGATTGAGCGAAGGTGTTTCGTCAGCGCCTTCGACCGTGCGTGGGTTAAGCGTGTTCCAGAGTAGAAGGAGATGACGCGCGCTCGCTAGGACGAACTGGTGAGGAACATCGAGTTGGAAGTTCTTTGGCGGCTCCAGGCAGCCGATCATCAAAACGCCCTCCCAATCCGCAAGCGGGAAGAAACCAACGTTCCAGTCGTAAAGATCTTTCACTCGTTCCCAGAACATCGAGTCCGCGGCAATGGTGAAGAAGTCACCGTTGACCGACGGAAGTTCGTAGCGACTCATCGCCCAGTCGATGTACTCGGACTCCGGAACTTTGCCGTTCATCAAGCACCACCGAAGAGGGTCATTGCCCGCATCGTTTGCGCTCTCCATCGGAGCGAGGTCTTTCGAAGAAATCCCGAATCGTTCTGTCCATTTATCCGCGTGTGCCATGCTCCGTTATCGGCTAAAGCACGGGGCTCGTTGAGGTTTGGGGCTGGCTTCCGGTCGTTGGGCGGGGTGGGGGTTTAAAAATGGGGCACCTTTCGAAGTGGCGCACCTAATTGCAGTTTTTAATGCTGGCCGCCCGAGGCGCCACGGGCCAAAAACGGCCTCGGTCGAGCCAGATTCTGGGTGGTTGCGCCCGGAGCTGCGCGATTCCGTTGAGAAAAGGAGACATCAATCTAATTATCAGCAATTAGCAGCAATTAGGTGCTCCAATTACAGGGTGGTTTGAAAGAGTTAGACGACCAACAGAAGCCCGAGAAGACAGTTTCGAAAGATCGTCTAAGTATGCTACATTCCTGGCCGCATGCCGTTTTCGACACTACGCGCCGGTGACCAGGTCTACCTTGATCACAACGCCACCACTCCGATTTCTGAGCTCGTCGCTCAGCAAGTTCCTCGTTGGCTCGAGCAATGGGGAAATCCGAGCTCCATCCACCAAGCGGGACGGGGCCCGAAAGCATTGATGCGGACAGCACGCGATCAAGTCGCGCGCATGCTCGGCGTGAATCCGCTCGAACTCATTTTCACAAGCGGCGGCTCCGAAGCCAACAATCTGGCTCTAAAAGGCGTCTTTGAATCTTTCGAACGTCCGTCGATCCTTCCGCGGAAAGATCGTCGCAAGTATCTCGTAAGCTCCGTTGAGCATCCGAGCTTGCGGCGCACGGTCGAGTACCTCGCCGAGCGCGGCGCGCAGATCGAGTTCATTCCCGTTCATCGCGATGGCTCAATCGATCTGGATGAATACGAGCGCCTGCTCGACGACGACGTCGCTCTTGTTTCCGTCATGTACGCGAACAACGAAACTGGCAACATCTTCCCGATCAAGAAAATGGCGGAGATGGCGCACTCAGTGGGGGCACTCTTTCATTCCGACTGCGTCCAAGCGCTAGGTAAAGCTAACTTAAACTTAAGAGATTTAGGAGTCGATCTCGCAAGTTTTGCGGGTCACAAGTTTTACGCGCTCAAAGGTTGCGGCGTTCTCTACACGAGAAAAGGCCTAAATCTCGAAAGCCTGATTCACGGAGGCGGACAAGAACGCCACCGTCGCGGTGGAACCGAGAACATCCTCGGCATCGCAAGTTTAGGCGCGATGTGCGCCCTCAAGGACGAAGTCGGCATCCGCGCGGTTGAGACCGAGCGTTTGCGCGATCATTTCGAAGCGCGTGTCCTCGAAGAAATTCCGGCGATTTCGATCACCGGTGTTGAAAGTCCGCGCTTGCCAAATACGTCAAGCCTTATCATTCCGGGCGTCGATGGCGAAACGTTGCTCATGAATCTCGATATGCGCGGCTTTGCGGTTTCGACCGGGGCTGCCTGCAGTTCGGGAAGTCCTGAACCTTCGCCCGTTCTTCTCGCGATGGGTCTTTCGCGGGCGGAGGCTCAATCGTCGTTACGAGTGGGTCTCGGTTGGGGCACGACTCGCGATGAAATGGATCGCTTCGTAGAAACACTGAAAGCCGTCGTCCTCCATCTTCGATCGTTCAACACGCAGTCCGGAAAGGATACGCATGTCCTCAACTGAGTCTCGCAAAAAACGCGTTCTGGTCGCCATGAGCGGCGGCGTTGACTCGTCGGTCGCCGCAGCTCTCCTCGTCGAGCAAGGTTACGACGTCGTGGGCGTGACGATGCAGGTTTGGGATTACTCCACTTGCGACATCGAAGAAGGCCACGGAACTTGTTGTTCGAGTGTTGACGTCGATGATGCACGTTCCGTTGCGGATCGGTTAGGAATTCCGTTCTACGTGATCAACTGCGAAGCGAAGTTCAAAGCTTCCGTTATCGATCCGTTCATCAGCGCGTATCTCGATGGTAAAACTCCGCTTCCGTGCGTTGACTGCAACACGTACCTGAAATTCGATCACCTCGTTCGCAAGATGAACGAGCTTGGTTGCGACTACCTCGCAACCGGCCACTACGCGAAGATCGAGTCGGGTCGCGACGGAAAGCCCGCGATCGTGACTTCGACTGATGACTGGAAGGATCAAACGTACTTCCTCTTCACGATCGATCCCGAGATTATTCCGCGGCTCATCTTCCCGATCGGGCATCTGAAGAAACCTGACGTGAGAAAGCTTGCGGAAGCTCAAGGTCTCATCAACGCGCGCAAGAAGGATTCCACAGGCATTTGCTTCGTGGGAGATCGCGGCTACGACAACTTCATCAAAGATCAAGTTTCGGCTGACGTGCTCGCAACCAAAAAAGGCGTCGTGCGTTTGTTTCCGACTGGCGAAAAGCTCGCGGATCACGACGGCATTCATCACTACACTTACGGTCAGCGTAAAGGCCTTGGCGTTTATCGTCCGGAGCCAGTTTACGTAATCAAGATTGATCCCGCAACGAACGACGTTTGGGTCGGCGACGAAAAGCACCTCTTCCACGACAAAGTTCGCGTTGTTGAAACGCACCTTCTCGACCAAATCGAAGAAGGCGAGCGCCTTCGCGTGAAGATTCGCTTCCAGCACAAAGGCTCATACGCGCGCGTGTTCCGCAAAGACGGAGAATTTGCGCTTGAATTCGAAGAGCCGGTTCGGGCCATCACGCCTGGACAAGCGGCCGTGATGTATCGTGAAAACCAGCTCGTTGGTGGAGGTTGGATCCTTTGATCGAAACGACTTCGCCCGCAAAGCGCTACGAATTCACGATTCACACCTTCGGGTGTAAGGTGAACACGTACGACACGGGCCTTCTGCAAAAACGTTTTGAGCGCCTTGGGCATCAAAACATTTCGTCGCACTCCAAAGCTCCGTTAGGTGGCTTTGGGTTAGGTGCGCGCGTTCCTCGTGTGCACATTCTCAATACGTGCGCGGTCACGGCAGAAGCGACGAAGGAAGCCGCTAAACTCGTTCGTCGAATCAAATCGAAAGATCCTTTCTCGACGGTGGTGGTAACGGGTTGCGGTGCTCAAGTCGACGGCGAGACGTTCGACACCCTTGGTGGAGCCGATCTCGTTGTTGCGAACTCGCACAAAGGCCATCTCGAGCGGCTCCTTGATGAGTATTTCAAGGGTGAACTGAAAGAGCGTGTCTTCCGTTCGAACATCTTCCGCAAAGACGATCTCGAAGCGGGTGGGGGAGTCGAAGAAAGTCACACGCGTGCATTTCTCAAGATTCAGGATGGATGCAATAGCTTCTGCACCTACTGCGTGATTCCGTTTGCGCGGGGAAGAAGCCGCAGTATCCCTGTGCGCGATCTCGTCAAACGTATTAACGAGCTTGAAGCGCAAGGAGCAGGCGAAGTCGTTCTCACCGGCGTTCATATCGCGGATTACGAAGAGAAGCCGGGCGTAGGTCTCTACGAACTTCTTTGCGAAGTGCTTGAGAAAACAACGGTGCCGCGTCTTCGTCTCTCGAGCCTTGAACCTGGTGAGCTTACGCCCCAAATTCTTAAGCTCTACAAGAACGACCGCATGTGTCCACACTTCCATATGAGCATTCAAAGTGCGAATACGCGAGTGCTGTCGGCAATGCGCCGCAGGTACACGGCGGAGCAAGTGGAAGAGTCGCTTCTTGCGATTGCATCCGAAGTGCCGGGTGCGTTTGTCGGCATGGACGTCATTGCAGGATTCCCTGGAGAGACGGACGAAGAATTTGCCGATACGTTCGAGCGTCTTCATCGTTTGCCGTGGACACGGATTCACGTCTTCCCTTACAGCGAGCGCCCGGGAACAAAGGCCGCAAGCTTTGAAGGATCGGTCGCTCGCGATGAACGGGCACGACGAGCCGCGCGTCTTCGCGAGTTGAGCTTGGCGAGACTTGAATCCCAAGCGCATTTACAGATCGGTCAGATCAAGACCGCTCTCGTTTTGAAAGCACCCGGAAAGGGAGCTGAAGCTTTGAGCCGCGACTACTGGCCGGTGAAGTTGATCGGAAGTGCGGGCGGAGAATTTTCGGCCGAAGAGTTTCATGAGTTAAGTCATCTCGCGGGACGCGAGATTCAAGTTCGAATCACCGGTTACGATGATTCGCAAACCAGCCGCATGGAGGGCGTATTAAATGGTCAGTGGCTAAGGGAGGTTTGATGTCCGTCGAAACGGCGCCCCGCCCGCCCGAAGAATTCGAGGCGACGCTGGGCCATAGCTTTGCGAACCGAGATCTTTTAGATCTCGCGCTTACGCACAAAAGCTATGCAAATGAACAAGCTGGAGGCCCACGTACTAGTGGCTCAGCCTTCGGCGATAACGAACGCCTCGAGTTCTTAGGAGATGCGGTTCTCGATCTCGCGCTAAGCGAGCAGCTGATGAGCCGCTTCCCCCAAGACCCCGAGGGAGGTCTCTCCAAAAAACGAGCGAGTCTCGTCAATGAAGAAACGCTCTCGCGCTTAGCGCTGGAGCTCGGCCTCGATCAACGTTTGCGTCTAGGAAAAGGTGAAACGAAGACCGGCGGTCTGCAGAAGCCGCGCATTCTCGCTTCAACGCTTGAAGCCGTAATGGGTGCGATCTTTCTCGATGCGGGCTACGCGAAAGCGTCGACTGTTGTCGCAACTTTGTTTGCGCTCAGAATCGATGAAATCGGTCGCTCGGACGTCGACTTCCGTCACGACTTCAAAACACGCCTTCAGGAAAAAATTCAAGAGCTCCACAAGTCGACGCCTAGCTATAAGGTGGAAGCAGAGCTTGGCCCTGATCACGATAAGAAATTTGAAGTCACCGTCCGTCTGAATGAAGAAATCCTCGGTACCGGTATCGGTAAGAGTAAGAAGGCAGCTGAACAAGATGCTGCAAGACAAGCTTTGGAGAGCCTACAATGAGCGAAAATAAAGAAAACTACCGTGCGGGCTTCGTGGCCTTAGTCGGCCAACCTAACGCCGGAAAGAGCACGCTTTTGAACGCGCTCCTTGAGGAGAAAGTCTCAATCGTCTCGGATAAGCCCCAGACAACTCGTTCGCGCGTGACCGGCATCATGAATCTGGATAACGCGCAGATCGTCTTCGTCGATGCACCCGGAACGCTCAAAAGCACGTCCGGCATCAACAAATACCTGCAAGAAGAAGTCGTCGACGTCATTGCGAAAGCCGACGTGGTTTGCGCCCTTTTGGCGGCGGAAGCCAGCGAAGAGCACGCAAAGGAACTCATCGGGACGATCCGCAAATCGAAAAAGCCTTGGGTTGCGATCATCACGAAAGCGGATTTGCTCAAAGGAACTCGCACGCCGAAGTTCTTTAACTTCCTGATGGAAGAACAAATTCCGTTCGTTTCGATCTCGACTTTGAAAAACGGCGAGGAAGCTCGTAACGAACTCCTCTCGCGCGTTCTGCCGCTTCTTCCGGAGTCGAAGGGTCCGTTGTACGACGAAGATCTCTATACGACCCAAACTCTTCGCCAAATTGCGGCCGAGTTTGTGCGGGAAGCTGCCTTTGAACACTTGCGCGAAGAGATCCCTTACGGACTTGCGGTGCGCATTCTCGACTTCAAAGAAGAAGAGCCCGTTGTTCGCATTCGCTGCGAGCTGTTGGTTGATAAAGAAAATCACAAAGGCATCGTGATCGGCTCAAAAGGCTCGATGCTCAAAACAATTGGTTCCCATGCGCGCAAAGAAATTGAACGCGTCTTGGGCCAACAAGTGTTCTTAGAACTCCACGTCGCGGTCAAAGAAGGCTGGACAAAAAATCCCCGAATCCTGAAGGAGCTTGGCTATGTCGTCACGAAAGAATGAGAGAAATCGGGGATACAATCCGAGAGCGAAAGAACCTAAACTTGAAACTGAAACTCAGGAGCCGCTCTTCAAAGCTTCGCGTGCGACTTCGCGCGTAGCGATCATCGGTCGGCCGAATGTTGGGAAGTCGACGCTCTTCAATTATCTCACCGACACGCGAAAGGCCGTGGTTAAAAACCAGCCTGGCGTCACGCGCGATATTCAAATCGAGCCTGCGGAAGTTTGGGGCGTGAAGTTTGACGTCATCGATACCGGTGGTTTGACCGAGGCGCGCGATACGTTTTCAAAGCTCATCCGCGAGCAAGTTCTTGAGTTCTTGCAATCGGTGGATCACTTGATCGTCGTGATGGACGGCAAAGCTGGCTTTATGCCCGAAGATGCCGACATCATCCGCATCGCGACGGAATCTGGCAAACCGTTTCTCCTCGTCGTCAATAAGGTCGATAAGATCCAAGAATCTGAGTCGGCGAAGATGGACTTCTACCAGCTCGGCGTTGAGCACATGGTGACGGCGAGCTTTGAGCGTCGTTTCGGCATGGACGAAGTTCTTGAGTGGATCGTCGAGCAAGTGAAACGAACGGAGCACACGATTCGTGAAGGCTTAACGCTCGCGATGGTGGGAAAACCCAACGTAGGAAAGAGTTCGCTCTGCAATCGCCTTTTAGGTGAAAAGCGTTTGCTCGTTTCCGATATCGCCGGCACGACCATCGACGCCGTCGACACAGAACTCATGTATGAAGGCCGCAAGTATATTCTGATCGATACGGCGGGACTTCGTCGCTCCGCTCGGCGTGAAGAAGACATCGAGATCATCTCGGCGTTTAAAACTCGCGATGCGATCGGGCGCGCGGACATCACGCTTCTAGTTGTCGACGGTAACGAAGGTCCAACGGCTCAAGACGCGCGAATCCTCGAGAAGATCCTCGAAGCCCATCGTGCGGTGGTGCTTGTTGCGAACAAAGTCGACACGGCTGAAGAAAACATCCCCGCTTTCCGTTCGTGGTTTCGCGAACGTGTTGAGCGTGAGTTCCACTTCTTCCCCGATCTTCCGATCGCGTTTGTGAGTGCACTCACGGGCCGCGGTCTGAAGGAGCTCTTCGATACGATCGTGGAGACGGAAGAAAAGATCACCAAGCGCATCTCGACTCGCGAGCTCAATGACTTCTTCATGAGCGCGATTCGTCAGGCGCCGGCTCCTGTTCACAAAACGGAGAACGTGAAGTTCTATTACCTCACGCAAACCAATCAACAGCCTCCGGCGTTCATCGCGTTTGCGAATCATCCGGAGAGCGTCACGCCTTCTTACCGACGCTTTCTTTCGAAGCGCATTCAGGAGGAGTGGAGTCTTCAAGGCATTCCGATCCGGATCTTCGTCATGGGCGGAAAGCACGGTCAGCGCCGTCGCACGCGCGCAACCGATGATGTGGCGCCAGAAACAGCGCTCTCTGCAGGCGAGGGTTTCGAAGCGGACGATCTTGATGCGAATGATTTCATTCCGCCGAGTGGCGTGATGGAATACGACATCGGAGATGACGTTCCTTATTCTGGGGACGAGGATCACGACACTGATTTCGAAAGTGACGATGGCAACGTGAACGAGACGGGGCGCCGTGAATGAGTGCAGGTAGAAAGCGGGGCCTTTGGGGAACCCGGTTCGGCTTTTACCTTGCGGCCATCGGTTCCGCCTTCGGGCTTGGGAATCTTTGGCGTTTTCCGTACGTCACCGTTGAAAACGGCGGTGGCGCTTTCGTACTGCTCTATGTCCTTTTTGCGATTTGTATTGGGCTCCCGCTTCTGATCGGGGAGCTCATGCTCGGTAAACTCTCGCGTAAGAGTGTCGTGCAGGCCAGCCTCTCGCTCGATGAGGGCGACGGGAAATCGTTTGCGTCACTGGCTCCGCTTCCTCGCTCTAAAACTTCATGGGCATGGATCGGCAGATTTTCCGCCTTCGCCTGTTTGCTGATCCTTGCTTATTACGCGGTCATCAGCGGCTGGGTTCTGCATTTTCTGATGCAGTTCTTTTTTGGACACTTGATGTCCGGAAGCTACGACGCTGAAAACTCCCTCCGCGTTCTTCGTGAAAACGGCTGGCTCCAAATCCTCCTCGCCAGTGTTCACTTGCTTCTTTCTTTGATTGTCGTCGCAAAAGGCGTGCAGGAAGGCATGGAGAAGTGGGTGAGTAACGCCATGCCGGTTTTCGTGGTGCTGCTCATCGTGCTCGTAACAAAATCATTGAGTTTGCAGACAGCTCCCGATGCTTTGCGATTTTTGTTCTATCCGGATTTCACGAAGCTTACGCCATTTTCAATGCTCCATGCTTTAGGTCACGTCTTCTTTACGCTCTCGATCGGCATCGGGACGATGGTGACCTTTGGAAGCTACCTCAACGAGCAGACGCATCTGCCGTCGGCTGGCTTTCGCGTAACGAGCATCGATACGCTCATTTCACTCTTTGCGGGTTTGTTGATCTTCCCGCTTCTTGCGGGCGCAACGCCGAAGAACGTGGGGCCTGAGCTTCTCTTCCAGACGCTCCCTGGCCTCCTGCAGAGTCTTGATAACGGCTTTCTTTTCGGAATGGCGTTCTTCATCTGTCTTTATCTTGCGGCGCTTGGCGCGAGCATCGGCCTTTTAGAATCGGTCGTGGCGAACGTTCTCGACATGACAGGACTCTCGCGCGCAAAGGCGACTTGGCTCACCGGTGGTGCCGCGTTTTTGTTCGCGATCATTCCGGCACTTTCGACTTCAAGCTTCCGCCGCGTGAAGATTCACGGCTACGGTTTGCTCGATATTCTCGATACGGTGCTGATCAACGGGATTCTTCCCTTAGCGGCTCTGGGACTCGCGTTAGCGGTCGCGAGCAAGCTAAAGCCCGCGAGCATGGAGGCAGAGTTCGTAAACGACGACTCAATCGCCACACGCAAGATGTACAAGCACTGGTGTTTCGTTATGCGGTGGGCCGCTCCGACGACGATCATGCTGGCGTTCTTGCTTGCCGGGTGGGGGATTGTGCGGACGTTTTTATTTTCCGGGATCTAGCGCAAACTGGCCCACTACAGTGGGTAAGTTGGATACGATCCTCGTAGGCTACGGCCGGTGAATTTTCCAGATCCTGAAAAACAAAGAGCGCTTTCCCTAGGGAAAAGCGCTCGTTCATACCCACTGTTGTAGGCCAGTTTTAGAAGTTCACGCCCAAAACACCAATCACGTTAAAAGAGTCGCCTGCCGGATTCACGCCGGTCGGATTTCCGTTCTGGTCGTCGATTACGCGGCCCTCGTCAGCGAAACTGACGAGCTGATACATGGCTTGGACGCCGTAGTACATCTTGTTCCGCATGATCGGAATCTCAAGTCCGCCGCCGATATCGAACGCGAAGGCTGAATCTTTGGAGAATTTGTCGTTACCGCTGACCGTCGCCGTTCGGTAAAGCTGCGAGAAACCGCCGATCACGTAGGGGTTCATGTCCGCAAGACCGCGCGTTACGTTTTGCGTGTTGAAGTAATATTTCAAAGCGAAGAGGACATCGGTGAAATTCACCGTTCCTTGCACGGGATCGGCCCCTGTCGTCGGAATGACGGTGAGGGTGTGGTCGCTCATCATGAACCCGAACTGCAGAGCAAAACGCAGATCAAAGAAGTACGACATGAAAAGACCGAAGCTCGGGCTTCCCGTGTAGATCGACTGAAGGTTCCCGGTCCAACCGCGGTAACCGAAGTTAAAACCCATCGTTAAAAGACGACCGTTGCGGAAGAAGTTGATGTCTTCTTCTTCCTCCATGCTTTCTTCGAACTCCGAGTAATCGGCGAAGGGATCGTAGGCGTCGTCGCCATCGCTCTGCGCGAGGAGAACGCCTTCAGGTGGCTGCCACGATGTTGGAGCTGAAGTTGTGTTCGAAGCAAGGAGTCCAAAACGACTGGAGCTCGTGATGTTCAAATCCGAGTTGCTCAAGCTTCGCGCATCGCCGGCCGCAGCCGTTGGAGCGTTCAAGCAGGTGAGTGCGAAAACTGCCGAGACTGCGACGCAAGAAACACGCGCGCGAAGGAAAGTCGCGGAAGAGTGTGCGAGAAAATGCCGCATCGTGCTCGCGAGCTGCGGGTTGGCCATTCGTCCCCCCGGACCGTCTGAATAAGACTGTTTCTTAAAGCCTAACAGTAACTTAGATGCGGAGCAAGGTAGGGGCCCGATGGGCCAGGTGCGGTTTTTACGTGGAGGGTTTGGGGTGTCGAGGAGTTGTACACGTGACTAAACTTTGGGCTTTCTTTCTTGGGTTGGAGACGCGGCCATCCCTGGCCTCACCCGCATTCCGCCTCCGGCGGAAACGCGTCACGCTTGCGGGAGGTCCCAACCCAAGAGAGAAAGCCCTCACTGGGAGACACGGCCATCCATGGCCTCGCCTGCATTCTGCCTTCGGCAGAAACGCATCACGCTTGCAGGAGGTCCCAGCCGACTCAAGAAAGCCCTCACTGGGAGACGCGGCCATCCCTGGCCTCACCCGCATTCCGCCTTCGGTGTGTGCCCCGAAAGGAGGCGCTCGAGTGCAGAAGTTGAGTTCATCCGCGATGGAGCAACTCATTCTGCGTACGCATCGGTCACGCATCGCATTTTTCACCTTCGCATTCGATTCTCTGGTTGCGTGAGCGCTAGGGCCGGTGCTTGAATACGGCCACTTGAAAATCAGAAGGGACGGCCATGGGCATGGACTACAAGGCCGCCGGAGTAGACGTTGAAGCCGGCGATCAATTGGTGGATTGGCTCAAGGACTCAGCACCGGCAACTTTTCCGCACAAGGACAAGCTAGTTTCCGGGATTGGTGGGTTCGCGGCGGTGTTCCGCCTACAGTTTCCCGAGATGAAGAAGCCTTGTCTTGTCAGCTCGACCGACGGCATCGGGACTAAGATCAAACTCGCCTCTCACTTTGAAAAGTACGACACCGTAGGACAAGACCTCGTCGCGATGTGCGTAAACGATCTTGTCTGCTGCGGAGCTCAGCCGCTGTTCTTCCTCGACTCCT
>SYLX01000248.1 GCA_005808505.1 Bdellovibrionales bacterium
GGCAGGATGCAGAAGTTCGAAGAGCATCGCTTGGTCTTCGAGGCGCGGGCAGGCGGGGTAACCGAACGAGTAGCGCTTGCCGCGATACTTCGCTTGGAACCTCTCCATCATCGTCATCGAAGGTTGATCGGGGAAGCCCCACGAAGAACGTAAGAACGAGTGCAGCCATTCTGCATAGGCTTCCGCAGTTTCGATCGCGACGGCCTGAAGGATGTGGGACTTCAAGAACTGACCATCGGCTTTGAGACGGGCAGCTTCCTCGCGCACGCCTTGACCGCAAGTCGTGATGAACATCGCCATGCTGTCAGCGGGGCCGCCAACCGGCGAAAGGTAATCCGACAAGCAGAGCTTTTCGCCTTTTGATTGGCGATCAAAGCGGAACTGCGCGGCTGATTTTTCATCACCCGGATTTGCGTAGAGGTGAACCGTATTGCCGAGGCCAGCAGCCGGGAAGAAGCGGTAGATTGCCTTGGTCGCCAAGATTGGCGAGTGAGCGTACTCCGCTTTGAGTTCTTCGACTTTTTCCCAGACTGCGTAAGCTGACGGATCTTCGGCTTTCACTGCGCGAGCCACGCCAGGATCTTTCGCGATCTGATCGAACTGCTTGGCCATGCGCGCTTTCACGCCGAGATGGCGCGTGTAGAGCATGAGCGGGTTTACGTACTTCCAGATTTGTTCGATCGGGATCTGCTTTTGTATGTGACGCTTGAAATCCGGCGGTTGCGGGTTCGACTCAAGTACGCGCACGGCGTGCGAGCGAGTTTCCGACACTTCGACTTTCGCTTTCGGAGCTTCGACAACGTCGGAGCCCGCGGCTTTGCGTTTTTCCTCGATCTCAGCAAGGAGCGTTGCAAATTGCGCTTTATCCGAAACGCGATTGGCGAGATCAAGACCGTTCATCGCGTCTTGGGCGTAGATCACCGCACCCGTGCCGTACGCAGGCAAGATACGCTTTTCGGTGAAGCTGCGAGAAAGTGCCGCACCACCAACAAGGATCGGCGTTGTGATGCCAGCGCGTGCGAGGTCTTCTGCTGTCGTCACCATTTGGTGCGCGGATTTTACGAGGAGTCCTGACAAACCAATCATGTCGGGTTTGTGCTCGCGGACAGCTTGGATCAGCTGCTCCGGCGGAATTTTGATTCCCAGGTTTATGACTTCGTAACCGTTGTTCGACAAGATGATGTCGACAAGGTTTTTTCCGATGTCGTGAACGTCACCTTTTACGGTCGCGAGGAGAACTTTTCCACGCGAAGTGATGTCGGCTTTTTCCATGTGCGGCTCGAGGAACGCAACTGCAGCTTTCATCACCTCGGCACTTTGAAGAACTTCGGCGACGATGAGTTTGTTCGCGTTGAAGAGCTTGCCGACTTCATCCATTCCGGCCATGAGAGGGCCGTTGATGACTTCAAGAGGCTTGCGACCTTTGAGGGCTTCGGCAAGGTCGTCGAGCAGACCATCTTTTGAGCCTTCGATCACGTAAGTGGCGAGGCGCTCATCGAGCGGAATGAGCGAGCGATCTTTTTTGACCGCCGCTTTACGCTCGCGGAACTTTGCCGCAAAAGCGCCCAAAGGATCTTCGCCGCGCGAGAAGAGAAGGTTTTCAGCAATCTCGATGTCTTCTTGCGGGAGTGAGCCGAAGCGCTCGAGCTTTTCAGAATTCACGAGCGCGAGATCAAGACCTGCTTGTACGCAGTGATAGAGGAAAACGGAGTTCAAAACTTCGCGGCCGGCTGCGGGCAGACCGAAGCTGACGTTCGAAATTCCGAGCACCGTTTTGCACATCGGGAATTTTTCTTTGATGAGGCGGAGGCCTTCGATCGTTTCGGGAGCTGAAGTTCTGTACTGCTCATCGCCTGTTCCGCAGGGGAAAACCAACGGATCGAAATAGATGTCTTCAGCGGCGAAGCCGTACTTCTCCGTGAGAAGTTTGAATGAGCGCTCAGCAACTTCGAGTTTGCGCTCGCGAGTGACGGCCATGCCTTGCACGGGATCTTCGTCGATCGTGCCGACCACGAGGGCCGCGCCGAATTGCTTTGCAAGCGGTACGATCTCTTCGAAGCGCTCTTCGCCGTCTTCGAGGTTGATCGAGTTTATGATCGCTTTACCTTGGCAGTAGGTGAGTGACTTTGCAACGACGTGCGCGTCGGTTGAGTCGATCATAACGGGAACACGAATCTTTTTAACAACGCGGTCGAGGAATTTCTCCATGTCTTGGAGTTCGTCGCGATCCGGGTTCGCCAAACAGACGTCGATGATTTGGGCTCCGGATTTTACTTGGAGCTTTGCGATTTCGGCCGCGTCTTCGTATTTCTCCGCCGTGATCATCTCTTTGAACTTACGGCTTCCGATGACGTTCGTGCGTTCACCTACGATTACGGGGCGCATTTCGTCTGTGATCTCGAGGTAGTCGACACCCGAAAGATAGGAGCGAGGCTCGGGTTTGATCGTGCGAGGTTTCTTGCCTTCGACCGTGTTCTTCAGAGCGTGAACGTGACCATGGTGCGTTCCGCAGCAACCGCCAACCAAGTTGATCCAACCTTCGCTCACGAAGTGGTTCAAAGTGTTGGCAACCATATCGGGAGTTTCTAGATAGCAGCCATCTTCGTCAGGGAGTCCTGCGTTCGGTACGCAAGCTACGCGGAAGGGCGAAAGTTTCGCGAGCGAGCGGATGTGATCCGTCATGAATTCAGGACCGGTCGCGCAGTTGAGGCCTAAGTAGAAGAGCTCACGGTGGGTGAGCGAAGCCATCAGAGCTTCGATCGATTGGCCGGCGAGCATTGTGCCGGAACTCTCGATCGTTGCGGAAACTGCGACCGGAATTTTTTCGCCGCGCTCCTTGAAGAGGCGGTCGATCCCGATGAAAGCGGCTTTGATGTTTCGCGCGTCGTTACAAGTCTCGAGGAGAAGGTAATCAGCGCCGCCATCGAAGAGACCGCGAACTTGTTGGTAATAGTTCTCCGCAAGATCTTCGAACGTGATTCCGCCAGTAAGCGAGAGGGATTTCGTCGTGGGGCCGATTGAGCCCGCAACAAAACGCGTGCGGCCTGGCTGATCAAACTTCGCGCAAGTTTGGCGCGCGATGTGCGCTGCACGTTTGTTGATCTCGTAAGTGCGGTCACCGATTTTATATTCGTCGAGAACAACGGGAGTCGCGCCGAAAGTGTTCGTCTCAACGATGTCGCAACCGGCTTCAAGATAAAGTTTGTGAACATGCTCAACGACATCAGGTCGCGTGAGGACGAGATTCTCGTTACAACCTTCGAGTTCAGCTCCGCCGAAGTCTTCGGCCTTGAGAGCGAGACCCTGAAGGGCTGTGCCGGTGGCCCCGTCGAGGACGAGGATCCGCGAATCAGCTTCTTTAAGCAGTTGAGACGTGCGCGCTGCCCGCTGAGCAGCCGTATACAAAGATGTCATTTTGGGATTCCAGTTCTCCCGAGAGCTTTGCTCGGGTGTTTTTAGCGGTTTTTCTGCGCACACTTCTCAAGGGCCGTGGGCCCATAAAGTGCGCCGGATTAAACGCAAAAACTCAAAATCAAAACCAATCCAAGAGCCACCTTAAAGGAGTGGTGCCAAATGTTCAAGTAGAAGGAGCAGGATGTCGCGCCGACAAATAAGGACCGGTTTAGATGGCTAGAATTGAGTCGGGACTCTAGCCGAGGAGCTTTGCGTAGAACTCAACCGTTGTCGGAAGGATACGTTCAAAATCGAAATCCTTCCGGACCCGTTTTTGCGCCGCTTCTCCGTAAGCCGCCCATTGCGACTTCTCTGCCAGGGCTTTCGTCAAAGCCTGAAGGCAGGCTTCTGTGGAGCGTGGTTCGAAGAGCCATCCAGTCTCGCCTTCACGCACAACTTCGGGCGAGCCACCGGAGCTAGTCGCTAAGCAGGGCAGTCCGGCAAGCTGTGCTTCCAAGAGAGAGAGAGCAAAGCACTCTTGGTAGGTGGGGAGCGCAAAAAGATCAAAAGCCTTTAAATACTTGAACGACTCAGGAACCGCACCTGGCGCTTGAACGCGGCCTTTCAGATTGGCCGGTAGCTCCTCAATACGAGACAGAATACGTTTACCAAACTCAACAGCTTTGGGGTCATCTGCTGTTGGAGGTCCGATGAGCATCAGGTGGAGACGCGGTTCCTCGGCCATGGCGATGAGTGAAGCCTCGAGAAGTTCGCGCGTACCTTTGCCTTCATCAATGCGTGCGACATTGGCGACGACAATGGCGTCCAGAGGTAACCCAAGTGCGCGACGAGCCTCATCTCGATTTAGAAAACCCGATTCGATTTTCGAGATCTCGCGCCCGTAATTGACGACCCGGATTTTCCGTCGAGCGATCGGGATGTAACGAAAGAGAGTTTGGCGAGCCGGTTCGCTCGAGCACCAAAGCTCGTCGATCAACGAATAAGCGATCGCGTGCAGCGGATCTTTTTTCGTGTGGCTGATCCAGATGTGTGTTTGCAGAACGACTTTTGTCCGCGCGCGACCCGCAAGACGTGAAGCCATCAAAGCGGGCAAGAGAAAGTCGATGTCTTGGGTGCTGTGGAGGTGAAGAATCTGCGGACGATCTTCTCCCAGGAGCCGTCGACTCATCTGCGAGAGGAATCGAAGATGTGCAGAGGTGCCGGATTCAACCTCGAAAATCTTAAGACCCGCCGCCTGCGCTTTCGCCGCCAACGGTGAACCTTTAAGAACAACCATTTCGATCTTATGGCCAAGCTGGCTCTGCGCTGTTGCCATCGCAAGCGCGTAGGCTTCAAGACCCGAAAAGCTTGGCCGCGGGCAGACGTGCAGAATCTTGATCGGACCAGCGCTCAAGCGCGGCTCCGGTAAAAGTCATAAACAGCGTCGACCACGAGGCCGATTTGCTCTTCGTTCATTCCCCACCAAAGAGGCATGCGAACGAGAGTATCGGAGATGCGATCAGTTTGCGCGAGACTTCCCGAAGTGCGACCGTATTTGCGACCCGCAGGTGCAGAGTGCAGAGGCACATAGTGGAAGACGGCGCTCACGCCGCGTGCTTTGAGATGAGAGATCAACGCTGTTCGCTCATCCAAATTGCGCGCGATCAAATAATAGATGTGACCATTGTGCTGACAGTGCGAGACCAACTTCGGTCGCGATGCCGAACCTTGCTTCTCAAGCGCCTCGAACTCGGCGTGATACCGATTCCAAATCGAAAGGCGCGCATCGGTGATTGCTCGTGCGTTTTCTAACTGCGCGAAAAGAACAGCAGCATTCAGCTCGCTCGGGAGAAACGAGGAGCCAACGTCCACC
>SYLX01000249.1 GCA_005808505.1 Bdellovibrionales bacterium
GAGATTGCGCGTTGGGAATCCGAAGGTCCAGCAGACGTCGAAGAAGCGAAGACCCTCGCGCGTGCGCTTCAACAGTGTATGACGAGGCTGATCCAATCAAATAAAGCGATCGAGCCGAAGATCCTTCAGCAGATCAACGAGTCGATGAAAAAACTTCGTGGCGATTGATGGACAGCTGTCCTAGTCGCCGCGGATTCGGAGCCCTGGCCAATCCGCCATGTGCCATCTCATTTCAAAGCGTTTCAGATTGAACGCGTCCGAACGAACTCAAACGACCACCGCGTAGGGGATGTCATTCCGAAACACTCGACGAGATTTGTTAAGGCAAGCGACTCAAACTGACGAAAAGCCTAGGTGTGCGACTAAGTCTAGATCCCTGTCGGGAGTTCGGAGGAGCTATGAAACTTGGCTCAAAACCCGCAATGAAATGGCATGTGACGCTGCTGGCTTTTGGTATGGGGTTGACTCTCCTAGCCGGTGCGAAAGCGGAGGCCGGGCGCAAGCTAACGCTCCCTCCGATTCATTTGCACTCGGTCCATGGCGGCGCGAAGTCCTATCCATTAGGAGCTGGGACATCCTGCATTTCCGCAGGTCTTTTTAACGTGACACCTAACCCCAATGACGGTGCCGGAGTCGCCGTTGCCTACCACAGCGTTGCCTTTAGCTTCCGCAATTTAAGTCCGATCGATCAAACCGTGCGACTCGTGATCGAACCCGGAACGATCATCGAAAGTTGGAAATCTTCAGCCCACAACCAGCCGGTTCCTGATGCGACCGGACCGACGACCTCCGTCAGCGGCGCGAGCCAGGCGGCCGTTATCGTTCCGGGGAACGAGACCCGACGTATAGAAGCCATGCTCATTTGCAATCCAAGTTTCTGCGAAATCAGCCTCAACGGACAGACGATCGCGGGTCAAGGCAACGCAACTCTCCAGGGCGGAAACTGCGCAGGCTCCGTTACTTGTTTATCGATTCGCTCTTCTTCGACAATGCATGTTCTCGTGGATCAAGATCGCGGGGCGATTCTCGGCTCGGTTGCTACCGCATCCCATCGCGGCTGCGGCTACATCGATAACAACTTGATTCCGCCGCCGTCATTCCAACTCAACGGCGGACGCCCTTTCTAAGACCTCGCGGAATCCATCGAGTGCCGGAGCTCAACCGAGCTCCGTTCCCATCGAAGTTCGAATTGTTGAATCAACCTTCGCTTCCAGCTCACGCCTCGGCGCAGCCGAAAAATCCGCTTCGCGAGTTCGCACTCGGTTCGCCGCATTCACAACGCGGTAACGACGTTTATCATCTTTCATGAGTTCCGACGGTAAGCCCGAGGCTCTATGGCGCTCACGTTCGGCGAGCATTTCTTCGTTCGTAAAGCGCGGTGCTTGTTCGTCGAAGTCGGTGAATCCCGCGGCCGAGTACTCCCGACCACGGTCCTCGATGTCGATTGCTCCGTGCTGACAAATCAACGCGGCTGCACGGTCCACTTGGGCCTCATCGGCGTGTACTTTCACGAGCACAGAACCGCGACGTATACTTTCGGCCATGTAATCGGGCTCTTTACCGACGAGCCCCAAGTCTTCGAGCCACCGACGCAGACCCGATGTCTTGCGAGCGATTGCGGGATCATCTCCTTCGACTTCATCAAACTCCGAGACGTTGTTGATAATTTCGATGTGGCTTCGGCTCACACCTAATCCCGAAAGATCTTGAATCAATGGCTGAACTTCCTGATCGCTATCGAAGATGCCCACGATCGTGCGTTCCACGGCTTTACCTCCTGAAGGAAGAACGTTCAGCCTTGGTTTTATAGAAGCTTGCCGCCCAAATTGGTGACGAAGTCATGAAAGGGATTTGCCGTTTTGGGAGAGAACGTCGGCAGGTGTCCCGCAAAGAAAAACGCGCCTCCATTTTCATGGAGACGCGTCTTCGAAAATCATCATGGTCGAAGCGGCTTACTTACAGTTGCCGTTCTTATCCACTTTTGTGCTGTTGCACTTATCAAGAACGAGACTTCCGCTGTGAACCCACCACTGCATGTCTCCTTTCCATCCATCGCCGCTCGGAACACCCGTGAAGGAGAGCGATTTATTGCCCGCTACTCCGCCGGGTGTATCCGCAGTCACGCTCGTGAGGACGAGACGATCATCAGCCGGATAGTAATCCGCACGAAGACGGATCACTCCGATATCGCTTCCGATATCGGGGCGCACGTATTGACCCGCTAATGCCGGGCAAGTGACGAAACCCGAAACGTTGGTATCAATGAGATCGAGCGTGATCTTCACGGGGAACTTCTCGGTGCCGTCGAAGCGACCCGCATACGTGCCCGCCGCAGGACGGTAAGCGCGACGTAGACGGTCGTACTGATCATCGACGTCTTTTGTGTTGTTGCTCTCCCAACCTAAATTTACTGCACCAAAAACGCCGACCGAGCCGTTCAACTCACCGGTAATCTCGCGATTCGTGCGGTTTGGATCCGTAACGTTCGTGATCACGCCTGAGAACGTGAGCTGCGGATCTTTGGGTCCGATCGAACAGACACGCACGTTTTGGTTGTCCGTAATAACGCTAAAGAAGAGTTGTCCTGTCGTTTCACGGTACGTTCCACGCATAACGGTGTCGTCGAGTTTCCCGACGAGAGCTTTGAAACGGTGGCTCGCACGGAGAACGGGGCAAGTGATTCCTACGCCGACCGACTCGTTCTGAATGCTCAGAATCATCGTCGAACCTTGAGCCTGATTCTCAACCGTCGTTTCACCACCGTACGTACCGAGAAGACGACTGTAAGCAGCCTGAAGACGAGTCCCTTGATCGCGAAGGGGTTGTTGAGCTTCTTTGCTCGGGTTTTTCTTCGCGACGAAATTACCGATCACGCCGTTAGAACCCGTCACCGATGCCGTGAGCTCACCGCTCACGATGCGGCCCGAGATCGAGAGTCCAGGAACGCGCGGCCCAACGGGGCATGCCGCAGTTCCACCAGCGCCGGCACCTTGGCCACCCGCTGATCCGCCCTGCCCGCCGGCAGCGCCCCCGGTCGCGAGAGCCGTCATCACGAAATCGCCGGAAAACTCTTTGTAATCGACAGCGAGGTTATGATCATCGATCTCACCGACTTTGCTCAAACGGAACTGCGAGCGCAGAACCGGTCGGCTGATCGGACGTCCCGAGGGATCGAAACCTTGCGGTTCATACTCCACGTACATGATCAGCTGCGCATCGAGCGCGCCGACTTCAGCACTCTGAAGGACACCTTCGTAAAAGCCCGCGAGTCCGGTATAAACAGATTTTAGTTTTTCGTTTTCTTTGGCCGTTTGCGCCTGGATGCTGTCATCGTTTTCAGGAAAAACGTTGCAGCCGGAAAGAACGCTTGCCCCGATGATCGCGGCAGCAACTGCATTCGCGATCGTGGACGCACGTGCGCTCTGAAGAATCAGCTTCGCCAAACCCTTCATAGGTCTCACTCCCTCAATGTTAGGAACGATGACCTTGTTGAACCATAGTTCAGCAGAAAAGTCTCTAAGGAAGCCTATTTACCTAGGGCGACTGTACGAAATCCACTGCTCCACCTAAGCTTTTGGTTAAGCGGACAAAAAGGCTCCAGTCAGCCTTGATCAGTCCTGGAATCTAGGTGGTTCAGCGGATAACACCTTGCCGCTCTCGTCGACGTTGAAGTCGATGCTCCCGCGATAGGGGAGAAACTCGTTGAAATCGATCGTCACTTCACCGCAGGCGGCGAAATCCTGACCGTAGCGACGCTGGAGTTCAGAGAAGAACTCGCCGAACGTGGCCGCTTGGAGAAAAGCATTCCCGATCCAGAACTCAGGTCGGCCTTTGTTGTTATCAACGTGACCGCACTCGCTGAACGAGATCCGCGACCAACCCCGGTGGGCCTCAACGACGTCGACGACTGAAGCATTACGCTCCAAAAGTTGCTGATAGAACAGATGAGACTTCTCACGGATGGCGCTGACTTCGTGAGCCGCAAGACCCGTGAGGATCATGACGATCGCAAACAGCGAAAATCCCCATCTGAGGTAACCCCATCTTGTGATGGGCGATGTTTTTGTGTTCATTGCATCTTGCTCCCCGAGCCCCTGTGTTCAAGAGGAGCAAGAGCGAAGCCAGGTTGGATGAGCGATACGCTTCGAGACAGTCATCAGCTGTCTAGGAGATAGAGAGTTGTCGACACTCCAGACGCTTATCCCTCGTTTTATCCGGAATGACATCTGTGTGAAGGTTCGGTCAGGGCCTGCGGTAAAAAGCAAATTCACCAACCGTTGTCTGAGCTTAGAATGGGTATTTATCCTGTCTTCCGGTCCGGACATGGGTTTAACTGAGAATGAGATGAAAACTGACAGGCTCCGACACGGTTTTTCGTTCCCTTGAACTCCTCGGTCGCATAGATCTCAATTCTTCCCCGGAAAGAAATCGACAATCATCCTTGAGGAGTCTGCATGCGCGCGGCGCTGATCTTTTTCATTTCGCTGATCACTTTCGCTTATCCGCCCCTGGCGTCAGGAAGTGCAACGAACCCATCGCCGATTTGGGGACTCAACGACGTATCGATTTTGCTCCCGTTTCCAACGATGGAATCGCAAAACGTCCTTCTTCGGGCCGATTCCCAAGGATCATTCGGCGCATTGATTCCCGCTTCATCGTACAAAACTGTTCCACCGCTCTCGTTTTTCTCTCGCGAAGAGGATTATGCAACTCTCCGGGCCATCGGCTTTCGAATCGATCCTTGTTTCCCCGGATTAGTCGAGGCAACCAACTGCCGCCCGCAAGTCCGGATCGTCTGGCAGCCGTTCACTTCGGTCCCCAAAGGTTCACCGCTCAACTCGATCGATGCCGGCATACATACTTTCTACGAACTGAACTCCGAAGAGTTCGCGTCACTTCTCAGAGAGCTCCAGGTTCTCAAAGAGAAGTACCCGCATCTTGCTGACCAACTCTCGCCTCACGCGGCGCTTTCCGTACATCCGATCGCAAAGCTCGAAGGTTTAGAAGGGCCGTTCGTCAGAAATCTCCACTCCATTTTTCTGAAATACATCGGAGCTAAGAAGCTCTCGCGTTTGACCTTCATGCTCGTTCGTGGCCCAAGCATACTTTGGTCATTCGGTGGATTCGACGTTCCAAAGCTTGGAAGCGACGAACCGGAGATCGAATCCATGATGATTCCAAGAATTGATCCAACAACTGTGGCAAAGCTGCAGACATTCTTTAACCGATCAAACGGTGGTGACGACTTCTCACGAAGTGAGATCACACCGCGCCCCGAGGGTAACGACCTTTTCACCTTGCTTATGCTCGATTCGACTTTGATTGATCCCGTGAAACAACGAGCTGAGATTGTCGAGTCGATCGACTCTATCTTCCGCATCGAAAATCCGCGCTTCCACACACCAGAATCGGTTGACTGCGTCAGCTGTCACGTCGCGGGAGGCGCGCGAAACTTTGCGTTTGAAAGATTTCCTGAACTCGCGGCCGAAGCGAGCCCGGCAAAATTCAGCTTTCGCTCGGAGTGGAATCTCACGAACGAAAGTCCCGTGAAAAACAACACGCGCAACTTGCGCGCGTTTGGTTACTTCGGGCGAGACGCGGCCATTAGCCAGCGCGTGATCAATGAGAGCGCGGAAGTTGCGCGCGTCCTCACCGAAGCTCAGCGATAAATTTATCCGCTTCGGCGATCGAAGCGTTCATATCTCCTAGGAGCTTCTCGATGTCTTTCTGGATGTTATCGGCTTCACCCTTCAGTGAGCCGATCGCCTTGGCATTGAGGTTGTGCTTCAAGTAGAGAACTTGATCATTGAGTTTTGCGAGCACAGGATCCATACGTGCCTCTGACTTCTTTAAACTCGAATGCAAGCTCGAGTAACGCTTTCGCGTGTCGGCGAGTAACTCGCGACTTTTCGCACGCAAAGACGAAGTCTCGATCTTTGAGGCTTCTTTTTCCCACTCATCAAAGAGATCACCGGCTACGACTTCCATCCTCTTGATGCTCTCGCGAACGTTTTCCGCGTCTCCAGCCGCATCGTCGTATGATGATTTCACTTTGTTGTATTGTTTTTCGAGGTTGCCACCGTCGAAAGAATAAAGACCTTTGAATCTCTCGAGCGCGTCTTTGAAGGATTCGCCGGCTTCTTTTTGCTCATCTCGAGCATCATCTACGCGCGATTTCAGAAGATCGCGCTTTTCAATTCCGACGACTTCGTAGGCGGAGTACATCGTCTTGCGAACTGCACTCTGGCATCCCAGCACGGTCGCGGTGAGGAGCGCTAACGAAGAAAAGAGGTAGGTCAATGATCGGAAGATTTTCATAGCTTCCCAGCATGCTCGCGGCGCGCCCCGCCTTTCAACCTGCGTCGCGGTTCGTGACCACATCTTCAATCTTGCTGCGACAAATTTTCTCGGTTTGTTCAAAATTTTCTTCCCCTCGAGCGCACCTTCGCGGGATCGTGGAGGCATGCGCAGCTTTTTAACTTTCGCTCCACCAAGACCGTTTGTCCTCGTTCTCTCAGCGTTCTATGTATTTGCGGCTTCACAAGATGCGCGTGCTGACCTGTGCGACGGAACGAAAGTGTCTTCGTGTTTTGACTACTGTACGAAGACCGAGATCAAGACGATCGGCAATCGCTGCGAAACGACCTACGACTACGAAAAGGAATGTTATCGCGCCAAAGGGAATTGCGAAGCAGATTCGAGTTACGGAAGAAATCCTTGCCTGCAAAAGACGGTGAACTGTTTTGATCCCTGCTCTAACGGTTACGTGGTGATTCGCGGGGCTGATCGCTGCGGACTGATCACCAATCTCGCGAAATCTTGTCCAGAAGCTCGAGGCTACTGCAGTCGTCTGTCCCAGAACTGACAAATCTCGGCGCGATGTACGGAAAGTTTACCGCGCCAATTTCCGCATCTTGCTCGCGATCGGGCTTGCCGTTAGGATTTGTGGCTCACGAAAAATAAAACTGATTTAGATGACGATGCAGGCAAGATGAAACTCCGTTCGCTCGGCAAGAGTTTGGCTCTCTTCATGTTGGCCTTGAACGCAAGCCCTGAGGGCGTTGCCTCCGCGATCGCCGCGCCTAAAAAAGCTGTAAACACAATCACTTCACCTGCGCAAACTGAACCTCGCCGCTACTTACTTGGTAAGCCACTGGGGCTCGCGCTGTCGCTTGAAGCTCCTTCACTTGGCATTACTTTCCGGCCTGATGGGGACTCGAAAGAGGAAGTCGTCTACCAACCGAATTCACTCCTCAACTGGGGCGTGGGTCTTGAGTACGAAGGTTACGGCGCGACTCTCACGCTCCCGGTCGCATCGTCTGAACAAGACGTGATCCGCAAAGGAGAAACGAAACATTTCGATTTGATCCTGAGTCGTTATTGGGACGAGGGAGGAGTCGATTTTTTCTACGCCGTCTATCGCGGCTTCTATCGCGATCGGGGTGAAGCCACGCAACAATCGACTCTTCAATCGGGCGAGTCACCTACGTATCAGCAGCGACCGGATCTGTACGCACGGCACATCGGCGGCAACTTCTATCATGTGTTTAATCCCGGACGTTTTAAGTTGAAGACACCTGTAGAAATGGCTGGGCCCGAGCGAGTGGGTGGAGGAAGCTGGCTCGGTATCTTCGGGCTTGATCAATACCGCATTGCTTCGTCGGATCCTGTTCTCGCCGTAGAGAAAGCGCAGAAGCTCGATGCATCAGCTCGCTTTTACTCGAGTGAGTTTTTGAGCGCGACGCTCGGCGGAGGTTACGGCTACGCGCAGACATACGGGCCCCAATTCTTCCGCCTGCAGCTTTTGATGGGATTCGGGCCGCAGTGGCAAAAGCTCGAGTACGAGCGTCGCGATCAGCAACTTGAGCGCGTCATGCTGGGCTCAAAAATCCATTTGGGCGCCGAGTATTCTTACAGCTTCGAATCTTGGCGGCTTGGCGCGCTCCTAAAATACGACGGCGTTCAGGCGACGCTTCCGGCCGTCCGAGTCGACTCGCGGGTTTATAGCGCTCTTTTCTACGCGAAGACCCAAATCTAACTCGAACTGGCCTACTCTATTGCAGTTTTTCGCCTTCGGCACCCTAGGTGAATCGAGGCTAACAAGCCAGAATCTGGCTGGAAAATCAAAATTTCAGCCCTCCACACCTCGTGTGCCGATCTTGCAAAACTGCAATTAGGTGGGCCACTTATTATGGGCACCGGAGTGACGAAACTCGCGCCCCGCCCTGAAAGAATTCCGCCGCAAAATCAAACATTTCCCGAGAGAACCCTTATACCGACCAGCCGCTGATGGCCTCGGGGTTGCTATTTGTTCCGGTTACCGGAAGCCGCTTTAAGGCCCCGGCATCGAGGTTGGTGATGAGATTCCATTTAGCCCCGGCATCTTTATTGGTGATGAGCTTGGTCCTCTCCGCATGCGGAAAAGGCCCCGAGCGAGTCAGCTCCAATGAAAATGAAGCCAACTTCCTGTTTGGCGGCGCCGAAATCCCCAAACGCCAGCCGAAGCCCAAAGCGCCCGTCACTTCGCCAACGCAAGAAACTCCAGCTGTGGAATCGGAAAACAAAGTCGAAGACACCGAGACACCGCCCCAGATACCGGAAGTTGTTGAACCGCAGGCC
>SYLX01000250.1 GCA_005808505.1 Bdellovibrionales bacterium
GATTTGCTCTGGTGGCCGCGAGAGATTGCGGCTGCTTTGGCAGTAAATTGGCTACGGCAGAACTCCATCAAACAGGAGGCATTCCGTGGCGCAAAAACCAGATCAAGATCAAACAGATTTCGTAAATCAGCCGCTTCTCGCTCGGGATCCCGGGCAAACCCTCAATGATGAGCTCAAAAAACTTTCGCCTGACGAGCCAACTCGTCACAGAGCGGATGTTCTAACAACGGAAGAAGTAGGGCGCGTGCCTGGAGAAGATATTCCGCCGACTCCGGCGGAACGTATTTGAAGAGGCGAGCCAGAAGGCCCGCCTCCATGCAGAAGCTTAGACGTTGAAACGGAAGAACATGATGTCGCCGTCTTTGACGACGTAGTCTTTTCCTTCCGAGCGGTACTTACCGGCATCTTTTACGGCTTGCTCAGTTTTGAGCGAGAAAAGATCTTCGCAGTTGTAAGTCTCAGCGCGAATAAAGCCGCGCTCGAAGTCCGTGTGGATCACGCCGGCGGCTCCCGGAGCTTTCGTGCCTTGGCGGATCGTCCACGCGCGAACTTCTTTTTCTCCGGCTGTGAAGTAAGTCCAAAGATTCAAGAGCTTGTACGCTTCGAAGATCAGACGGTTGAGGCCCGGCTCCGTCGCACCGATCGACGAGAGAAACTCCGCTTGTTCATCTTTCGGGAGGAGCGCGATTTCCGCTTCAAGCGCCGAGCAGATCAAAACGTAGCGGTTGTTCTCTGACTCCGCAAACGCCGCCACTTGCTTGACCCAGTCGTTACCGCCGGATTGGAAGTCCGACTCGTTCACGTTACAAGCGTAGAGAACGGGTTTCGATGTCAAAAGGTGCAGATCGCGAACGAACGGCATTTCGGCTTCGTCGAGGGGAACCGAGCGCGCCGCTCTTCCCTGCGCAAGAGCTTCGTGAACTTTTTTGATCGCGTCGTACTCGGCTTTGATTTTCTTATCGGTACCCGTGCGCGCGACCTTTTCGATTTTCTGGACGCGCTTATCGACCGTGTCGAAATCCGCGAGCATGAGCTCCGTGTTGATCACGCCGATATCACGAACGGGATCAACGCTTCCCGAAACGTGCACGATGTTTGGATCATCAAAGCAGCGCACGACGTGAACGATCGCATCTGTCTGGCGGATGTGACCGAGGAATTGGTTGCCGAGACCTTCACCTTTGCTCGCGCCCGCAACGAGGCCGGCGATATCGACAAACTCGATCGTCGTCGGGATCAGGCTCTTTGGTTTGATGAGCTCGGAGATTTTGCGCAAGCGCTCATCCGGAACCGTCACGACGCCGACGTTGGGATCGATCGTGCAGAAGGGATAGTTCGCCGCTTCGGCTTTTGCTGCCGTGAGCGCGTTGAACAAAGTCGATTTACCTACGTTCGGAAGTCCGACGATGCCGACCTGCAATGCCATAGTAGTTAAGTTCCTTCCTTTTTGATTTCAGCTGAAACGGGAGCCGCGAGCGGCCCGCGCGTGAACTTCGTGGCGGCTTTCGAGTAGCCATCGAAGATCAACGATTCGACCGCATCGCCGGAGACGGCGAGGAAGTCATGAAGATGCGTTTGCTCCTCTTGCGAGAAGTTTTGAAGAACGTAAGCGGCGACATCCATCTGCGGATGCGGCGGACGCCCTACTCCAAGGCGAAGGCGTACGTAGTCTTGGGTGCCGAGCATTTCGTTGAGGCTCTTGAGTCCATTGTGGCCGCCGGCACCGCGATTCTTGTGAACTTTGATTGCGCCGAAGCCGATCTCAATCTCGTCGTGAAGGACGATGAGCTGCTCCATCGGAATCTTGTAGTAGTCCATGAGCGCGCGCACGGACTCGCCGGATTTGTTCATGAACGTCTGTGGTTTTGCGAACATCACTTCGACGTCTTCAAGCTTAAGCCGTGTAGTGAGAGCTTGTTTCTCCTCTTTCCACCGAGGACCGCCTACGCTCGTAGCGTAAGCATCAAGTGCCATAAAGCCGATGTTGTGTCGGGTCAGGATGTATTTGCCGCCCGGGTTTCCCAGGCCGACGACGAGCCACATAGTGCAGTCTCCGATTTTTCGCGACAGGAGAATCTATAACAAAAAAGGCCCCCGGGAGGGAGCCTTTCGTTTCAAGCGGCCCGAATGCCGAGCCGCTCGGTATCAGCGAGAGAATTACTTCTTCGCGCCTGCTGCGGGAGCTGCCGCTGCGCCTGCCGCCGGTGCTGCGCCAGCAGCGGGAGCTGCTTCGGCTGCTGCCGTGGGAGTCGCCGCTTCTTCTTTCGGAACCGATACGGTTGCGATCGTGAGCTGCGGGAGCGAGATGATACGAACGCCAGCCGGTGCTTTCACATCCGAGATGTGAAGAGCGTCGCCGAGACCGAGGTGCGAAACATCAACGGGAAGGAATTCGGGAATCGAGTCGGGAAGAACTTCGATTTCGATATCGCGGAGCATGTGCTCGAGGAGACCGCCTTCCGAAAGACCAGCAGCTTTACCTTCGAGACGGATCTCAACGGCAACGCGAACGGGCTTCGTCATGTCGACAGCGTAGAAGTCGACGTGGATTGGACGGCGTGTGACAGGGTGAACCTGGATGTCACGCACGATGACGGGCAACTGAACGTCGCCTTTCAAGTTGAAGATAACCGACTCGAATTTACGGCCTTGGTATTTCTTAACCGTGATTTCGTCAGCGAGGACGTTTACTGGCGACGTCTTCGGTCCGTAAACAACTGCGGGAACTTTTCCAGCAACGCGCGACGAACGTGAATTGTGTTTGCCAATCTCGCGCTTTGTTACGGGAATATCGATACGCTCTCTAGCCATGACCTACCTGTTACTTTCTCGCCGACTCTGCGGCGCTTAATCC
Source organism: Bdellovibrionales bacterium (assembly GCA_005808505.1). Taxonomy (GTDB): domain Bacteria; phylum Bdellovibrionota; class Bdellovibrionia; order Bdellovibrionales; family JAMPXM01; genus SYLX01. The sequence goes on from SYLX01000250.1 coordinate 2,855, forward strand.
GCTTGCCCTTTTTGGGGGCCCTCGTTTCACCATCTGTACCGCTTCGGGCTCTGCCCTCCGCTTTCCCTCCGGGCGCCTTCCTTGACGGAAGTCGTCCTCAGCGAATGCGGGGGTTACACCCCTCGACCCCGACAGACATGGGATCAAAATCTTTTTCTATCGCTACAGGCTGTGCCTTCCGCTTTCCTTCCGGGCGCCTTCCCTTCGGGAAGTCGTCCTCAGCGAACGCGGGGGCATTGCCCCTCGACCCCACAGACACCGGGATCAAAATCGTAATCAAATTCGTGCTGGGTTTTCGACTTAGTCGAAGAGCGAGCTTACGGAGGCGTTACCGTAGATCCGCCGGATCGCCTCGGCCACCAAAGGAGCCACGGAGATCACTTCGATTTTTCCACAACTTTGGCCGGATGCACTCAATGGAATCGTATCCGTGGCCAAAACCTTCTCGATTCCGCTCTCAGTCAAACGACTGATCGCCGGGCCCGAAAGGACGGAATGGGTCGCAACAGCAAACACTTTCTTTGCCCCATTACGCAGCAGGCTGTCAACCGCTTGGGTCAGCGTTCCGGCCGTGTCGATCATATCATCCACGATGATGGCAGTTTTACCGGTAACGTCGCCGATCAGGTGCAAAGCTTTCGCTTCGTTAGGCTTGCTCCGGCGTTTGTCGATGATCGCGATTGGGCACTCGATCCGCTTCGCGAAGGCGCGCGTCCGTTCAACGCCGCCCGCATCCGGCGAAACCGCTACGAAATCTTCACCGGCACCGTACTTTTCACGAAAGGCACGGGCAAGCGTTGGGATGGCAAAGAGGTGATCGACGGGAACGTTGAAGAAGCCTTGAATCTGCGCCGCATGTAAGTCGACGCAGACGACTCGAGAGGCACCGGCAGCGGTCAAAAGGTCCGCCATACATTTCGACGAGATCGGCGCGCGGGGAGCCACTTTGCGATCTTGCCGAGCGTATCCAAAGTAGGGGACGACCGCCGTGACCGAAGAAGCCGAAGCTCTTTTGAGAGCATCGAGCATCAAGAAGAGCTCCATATAGTTCTCTTGGACGGGCGGGCAAGTGCTCTGAACAACGAACACGCTGGCGCCGCGCACGGATTCGTGAATCTCGACTTGGATTTCTCCATCCGCGAACCGGTTGATCTCGCTGTAACCCAGCTCGACTCCGGCTTCTTTGGCCACGCGTGCGGCGAACGTTTTGTTCGAATTGCCAGCAAAAATCTTGAGACTTTGCATCTGCGGCATGGCGCTACTCCCGAGGTGCTTTGGCGAGGGACTTTGGAAGATGAAGGATGCCCATGGTGTGTAGCCCAAGGCCTGTCAAAAGTCTAGAAATCGGAGTTTTATTCAGCACATTGGCGCTTCTCGTTGTAGCTCGCAGGAACTCGGCTTTGGGGGCCATTGACAGGGCGTGAGCCTTCTCAATTATCATTTTCTAATGAGCGAATTGAATCCATTGGAGTCCGAAACAGTTGTCAGCGAAACGGTCACGGAAGTCGTAGTTCCCGCACCGGTCGCGGCTTCCCCGTTACCCCTAACGACGCAGATGAACCCGCAAGAGTGGACGATCGTCTTGGTCAAATCCCGCGTCGATAGCTTTAACCAGGAAGCGTTGATTCAGGAGATCAAAGATCTTCGAGCGGCGGGTCATAAGCGTATTGCCTTAGACTTGAAAGCAAATCGGTTCTTGAGCTTTCCGGTTATCCTTGCGTGTGTTGATGCGGCGCGGGAGCTTGCTGAGGCCGACGGCGGCTTTGCGCTTGTCGCATGCCCGCAAAAGACGAAGCGGCATTTCGAGATCTACGGGAGTTTGAAGCATATTAAGATCGTTCGGTTTGCCGAGGAGCTCACTCCGAAGTGGACCACCTAATTGCAGTTTTCTGGAGTGAGAGTCCCGTAAAAGAAAAGCCGTTCACAAGACTTAGTGAACGGCTTTTTCATTTTTGATCCAGATTCTGAAGAGTTGGCGCGCGTCTACCCTCGTATGAACGAGAGGAAAACTGCAATTAAGTGCGCCAGTTAGAGGAGGGTCGGCTCAATCGCCGCCGCCAACATCTGCGCCGCCTTCGCCCGGTGCGAAATCTTGTTCTTGTGCGCCAGACCCAGCTCCGAAAGCGTCTTTGTTTCGCCTTCAGGAATGAAGACCGGGTCGTAACCGAATCCGGCCGTGCCCTTCATGGATTTTGCGATCTCGCCGTTGAGGCGACCTTCGAAGACGTGCTCGTTTCCTTGCGGATCGTAAGCGACGATCGAGCAAACAAAGCTCGCCTTACGGTTCGCCATCGGACGCAAGGTCATCATCTTGAGGAGCTTTGCGATGTTCTCGAGATCCTGAGCTTTCGGACCCGCGTAACGAGCGGAGTGAATGCCGGGGAGTCCATTGAGACCCTCGACCATCAAGCCGGAGTCATCCGCCATTACCCACGTTCCAGGTTTTACGGCTTTTAGCGCGCGCGCTTTGATGCGGGCATTGGCGACAAAGCTATCCCCGTTTTCCGGAGGAGGCGAGAAGACCGGAAGCTCGCTCTGTGCGTGCAGGTTCAAACCCACACCTACGAGTTTGTTGAGAAGCATTTTGAATTCGTTGAGTTTTCCCTGATTACCAGTCGCGACCCAAAGTTCCATTTCTTAAAGACCTTTCAACGGATAGATCGAGCCAACGATCTCTGCCTGAAGACGGAAGAGTTCGCGGCAGCCAATTTCTGCAAGATCGGTCATGCGGTTCATCTCCGCACGCGAGAAGGCATGCGATTCGGCAGTGCCTTGGATTTCGACGAAATGCCCCGTGCTCGTCATCACGAAATTCATGTCGGTCCCGATTTTCGAATCCTCTTCGTAGCAGAGGTCCAAATAAGCCTCGCCTTTTTCTAAGCCGACGCTGATCGCTGCAACATAACTCTTCAATGGCATCTGGTGGATCAGCCCCGCTGATTTCATTTTTCCGAGAGCAAGCGCAAGTGCAACGAAACCCCCGGTGATGGCAGCGGTACGCGTGCCGCCGTCGGC
>SYLX01000251.1 GCA_005808505.1 Bdellovibrionales bacterium
AGCGTTCTTGTTACCACCATTCTCGACTTCAGCATTCGAGCTTAGGATGCTCCCGCGTGCTTCCGCCGGACTTTGGTGGTCTCGATTCGTCGTTTGATAGTTCGCCATAACGCCATCCCTTGCGTAGCGGCTCCCCCCGAAAACTCACTTAGCTTTAGATCCTGCATCAGCCTTCCTAAACAATGCATCTTACCAATGAACGCTGGTAAGCGGATTCGAAGAAAGTTTGTCGTTTAGGAGTAGATGGCGACAAATCTCATGAGGGGCGAGGGAATAGATCTACGCGGTGTTTGAAATGTTCAGGGATCCGGGCGTCGATAATGGCTCGGAGTTGGTTTGAGCTATATCGAGCGGAGGCGTGAATTAAGACGATCTTTTCGCTCTTTATTTCGTCCAGACGAGGGATGAGTTCGTCGATGTGGATGTGTCCCCACGTCCGCGCGTTCTCGACGCTCTTTTTCGAATCCCAATAGGTGACTTCCATGACAATTACGCGGCTTTGACGAACTTGCGCAGAGTCGAGGAATTCAATTTTCGTATCGCCCGTAAACGATACGAGAGCCTCATCGTAGTGCTCATCCGGCACGGTACCTTGACGACGAAGATCGCCAAGCTCGCGCGGCCCAAGATCTTTGTACTCAGGCTTCAGGCGTTTTTTCCGTTCAAAGATCGTGTATCCCTGCGAAGGCACCCGATGGTACGTCGGGAAGGTTTTGAAAAAGTAGGGAGCCTTCAGCGGACGTTCCACGTCGTGAGGTACGGTTCGGAATTGATACTGATACGTATGATCTTCGATGCCTTCCCAAAGCCGCATCATCTGCTGCATGGGATTCAGCAGCGCTTCAGGCATGTACACCGTCGGTGGCGTTTGACCCGTCATCGCTTTCTGACCGATCAGGTAGGGGAGGCCAGAGGCGTGATCCATATGGCCGTGCGTGATGAGAATATTCGAGACGGGGATTTGAAACGGGAGACCTGGGCCCACATCAAAACAAGTGTCGGCGTCTGGAAACACGACCGACGTACAGATGCCGGCCATCGAGTAGCCGACAAGTTTGATATTTTTGTGAGTCCAGGTGTAGCCCGTGGCGAGTGACATTAAAGCGTTTTTTCCGTCGCAAGCGCTTTAGCGAGAATGTCGTGGCCAAGCCAATAGACAGGCCCTCGCGGTGCGAAGCTCTCATGGTACATGACGTAGCCTGTGCTTCTGAAGACCTCTTCGCTCAATACGAAGGTGATAAGGTTCTTCGGATCTCGGTGCATCTCAATCAGCTTTTCGGACGAAGCAATGAGCTGATCCATTTGCTCGCGGTGATTGTGTTGCGGCCACTTCTCAAAAACGCAAACCGAACGAATCGGTTCCGACGTGAGGACTTCATCTGTGAAGCGAACCATCTCGTCGAAGTTGTGCTCGGGTTTTAAAAGCGCCTCTGCGCGTTTCAAGACGTCTTTGCATTTGGCTGAAGTTGCGCCTTCTTTGCGAAGAGCCGCGACGAACGGATAGAGAGGAACTTCGACACCCACAAAGATGGAACTCGAATTCGTGAGAATCTCGGGACAGTTGAAGACCGTGGCTTTGATCCCTTTGCGCCAAGCTTCTTCGGCGACATCTTCTAGCTTCATCTTCGCCCAGCCTTGAAGGTAAGGAGCGTAGGATTGCCAAGCATACTCGCCGCGAATTGAAACTTCCGTGCCGTGGTAACCGTAAGCTTGATAGCGAACCGTCCCGCCTTCTTTCTCAACACGCTCGCGAACGGGGCGGCTGATATTGATGAGATGTTCAAGTGTGTTGGCAGAGACTTCTTCAAAGTTGATAGCGGTGAAGCGTCCGAGCTCGCTCTTCCAAAACGTTTCGCTTGAGAGATGGCGATCGCCGACACCTTTGAAGACGCGATTCATCGTCGGCATCAAAATTTTCGCGCGCGGAACGCCGCCGGCCATCGTGTGGAGGAAGATGACGTTTGCGCCTTTAGGGATGAGCTTGTCGAGTTCGCGCATGTAGGCCTCAACGTTCTTATGGAAGCGTTCGGTCGCCCGTTTTCGCGAGTCTTCCACTTTGGCCCAGTCAAATTTCGCGTTTTCCCATTCGCTCATCTTCACGCCTTTGATTTGATCAACCGGCGTTGTCCCATCGGCTGCTGGCTCCATGTCAAAGCCGGCTTCGAGGGGAATGTTGATGAACGGCTTTGGTTGGCTTTCCAATTCTTCAGCGTTGAGGGCGCGGAGTTTTCCGTCCGCATCGCGACGACCAACGGTTGAGCGCACCACGGTTAGGCCAGCTCGCTCGGCTTCGTCGACGATTCCGTTTGCGTAACCGCGAGAGAAGAGTTCACCGAAGACGACGAGCACGTCTCCCTTTTTGTACTTCGCAGCGCTCGGAAGCGTGCGCATCGGCAAAAACGAGCGAGTGGCTTTATTGGAATTCGTGGCGTTTGGGGAAGAAGTCGTCATAACCTCGGTCCTTTCCTCTGCGATGAAAGGAAAAGCCTATGACAATCATGTACGAGAGGCAAACAAGGGGTGCTCTCTTGGGGCGTTTGACTTCGCGCAATACTGCTTTCCTTCCGGGCGGAGAGATTGAAAGAACGAACATGGGGCGACGCAACTTGCGTCGCTACCGCGGCTTGACGAGGCAAATTCTTCACGATGCGGTGTCGAGAAACTCGACAGATTGATTGTCACGCCGGAGAGCTGAGCACAGCAGTTGCTGAAGGCTAGAAATTGAAAACTGAAAGCTCAAATCTGGAACTAGAGATCCAGGGAATGAAGTCTGGCGGCCGCCCGAGGGCCTCTAAGACTTCTTAAAGAGATTAGGAAGCGAGCCTATGCTCATTCGTCGAAGTTTGATCACGGTTACAATGAGTTTTGTGACAACCGCTGTCGCCGTGGTGGCCTGCGGACCAGGTGATGACCGCGTGCCGGTCAACATCGTTAAGCCGAACCAAACGAAAAAACCGACGACTCAATGCCAAACGCGCATTCCGAGCGCAAAGTCGATTCTGGTAAACGAATCGATAAAGACAGCAAGCGGTGCAAAGCCCGTAGCTATGATCTGTGAATCGAGCGACGAAGAGGCTGCTGAAAAGTACTCCGAAAAGCTTGCGACGACGGGTCACGCCAAAAATCCTGATCTTCAGAAAGAAGTGCCGTACGTTCTCAAAGAAACGCCGCTAAGTTACCGCGTCAGTCACGAGCCAAATGGTTTGCGCGTCGCCCTCGATGTGGGAGTTCTGCTGCCCGAAGGACTCACGAAGGAGATGACCGAGCGTTCAATGAAGACGCTTCACGAGGTTTGCGTTGGTCAAATTCGCAAGGCTTGGCGCGAGTCAAATCTCAGCGCTTCGCTCGAAATCACATTGGGTGAAGTGCCGGTGTCTGTTTTCGAACATAAAAAGTTTGATCAAGTGATTGCATTCGCTCCGATTGAACTCGGCGGGAAAGATTATTTCCCTGCTTTCTCACTCGTCCAGGCGCCCGATCGCGGTCGTTTCATGCCCAATGGTTACGCCGCTGAATGCCCGGATAAAATGCCGAATCGACGTGAATGTATCGAAAAATCGCGGCGCACCGCTAACGCGGCCTTCTGTAAACAGTTTGCCGTCCTAACTGCGCAGTGGTTGGGGCTCGATGCTGGCGCAAAAGATTCAGCTCAGTGCCAAGCGAACAAAAAAGCAGAAGGCGCCACGGGTTTTGCGGCTGCCGTGCATGCGGCGCCAGAATCCTTCTTTGACCAATTGCGTTTCTCAGACGCCGATCTTAAAAAGATTTTGGAGCCAGCCTGCGGATCACGCTAGTAGACTAGATCTTAGCGTGAAATTTCGAATGCCCCAAATCAGCAATGAGAACGTGACTCCGTCGTCCGCACCCCTTGTGGAGGGCGTCGACTATGAAATCGAAAATGGCCTCTTTGTTCTTAAGCGGGCTTATCTTCTAAAGCGCGGTGAGTGCTGCGGCTCAGGCTGTCGCAACTGTCCTTACTCACCTCGCGGCCAAAAGGGATCGCGACAAATCCTATCGGAGACGGGGAAATGAGAGTCGTATCGATGGTGCCCTCGTGGACCGAGACTCTCATCGCTTGCGGAGCCGATGTCGTGGGTCGAACGCGCTTTTGCATTCATCCGAGAACTTCCATTCCCGTAGTTGGCGGCACCAAAGAGATCGATTGGGACAAAGTCGACAAATTGAAACCGGATCTTTTGATTTTGGATCGAGAGGAAAATCCAAAATCAATCGCCGACGAATCTCCTTACAAAGTTTATGCTTCGCACGTTACGAGCGCACAAGATCTACCCTTAGAGATTGAGAATCTTGCTGGTTGTTTTGACGGAAAGGTGAGTGCTGAACTTCGTGCCTTAGCAAAGAGGTGGCAGAGCGTTTTGGCAGGGAAGCGAGTGGTTCCCGCGGATCTGCGGATGCTTCCAGGAGTCATTGAGTGGCTCACACCGGTACCTTCAGGTCTCGAGGATCGCCCAGTGATCTATGTCATTTGGAAGAAGCCTTGGATGGCCGCAAATCGCGGAACGTTCATTTCATCGATGCTTGAGCTCACCTTCTGCTTACGCGAGAGGATCGGTGAGGGACTTTCGCAGGCTAAATACCCAGAGTTTGATCTCGAAGATCTCTCGCCTGATTCGGTTTTGCTTTTCTCATCAGAGCCTTTTCCATTTGCAAAATTCAAAGAAGAAATTGCGTCTCTGCCTTTCGCATCAGCACTTGTAGATGGCGAAGCGTTTAGTTGGTTCGGACTCCGATCTCTTTTGTTTATCGAAGAACTTCAACAGAGACGGCTTGTCCCATAGCGACCATTTTCGGCACGGCCGCTCAAAATTGGCCAAACTTCTCAAGCGAACTGAGCTTGTGCGGGTGCGCCCGACCATATAAAAGCTTCCAGACCGTTTCACGGTCGAGAACAAAAATTGAACTCTTCATGGACCGTAGTTCCGGAGCCGACGGCGGCGTCCGGAATGAAAATGACAGCGATCATGAGAGGAAGCTCGGACATGGCTCATCAAGCAGGTCGAATTCTAGGCTCCCGCCAGCTGATCAAAATCAATAAGCCTAGCTTCTCTGTCTTCTCGTTGCTGATTCTTAGCGCATCGCTAATAACTTCGGCGGCCTCGGCAGCTCAAACGGGAGCGTCATCCGCATCGAACCAAGCAGGCGTAAGCCAGTCGCGGCCGGCTGCACGCAAAGTCATGGCGGCTAACTCCTCTTTTGGTTCTGCAGTCTCAACTCCCTCTCATGCGCTCGCAACGACTCCTTCACGTGTCGCGGTGCCTTCGCGTTCGAGCGTCCGCTCCAGTGGGCGTCCGTCGTCGCGTGCCTCCGTGCAAGGATCGGGCGGTTCATCGTCGACGCAAAACGCGAGCGCGTTTAGCGTAGCTTCGAATTTGAGTTTGCCTCCCGAAAGCGCTTTGGAACTCACGCTTGATGAGACGGAATCTCCGAAGCCGAAGAAGAAAACGGAGATTAAATGGCGAACGCGCGTGTCGGGTCAGCACTACCAAAATAGTCAGGAGCTGACGCAGTGGGCGTCTTTGCTGTTGCAAGCGAACGCCACTCGGCGCGTATCGGATGCGGTTTTGTTTAAAGCCAATTTGTTTGCTTCACTGAAATCGAGCTATGCGCAGTCGAAATATGGAGAGTACCAACCGCGAAGCGCGGTCGGTGCCTTCGAAGGTTATATCGAGGCGAAGCCTTGGGAGCCGTTGGCTCTGCAGGCCGGCATTCTCGATCAAGACAAGATGAACGCTCCGCTAATCCTGGACCAGATTCCGTGGCCGGGATTGGTTCAAAAGCTTGAGATCGGCGAAGAGTATTCGGTTGAATTCAAGGCTGAACAAGCGATTCCGACAGCAAGTGACCTTTCAACTCAAGCAACCAGTGCTGAGTCGACTCCCGCGTTCACGATGGAAACACTTTCGGTAGCGGCGGAACCTAAAGATGGTCTCGTTCACGTGAAAGCTTGGGGCGGGCATTATGCGTTTCACAACCTCGCCTCACGCGCGGCAGCCGATAGCGATATCGGTGGCAACACCCTCATCGAAGTCGACGGCAAAACTCGATTTCGCTACGAGTTCGAGGGCTGGCTTGCGGGTGGTGAGGCCAAACTGAATTTCAATGAGGGCTTCTCTTGGAAGTTCTCGGGTCAAGTCGCACAAAATCTTCAGGCTCCGGAAAATTTCCGCAATGGACAAATGTTGGGTACGGGCCTTTCGATCACGCTTCCGGGTAACATCATTCTCGAGCCGGAAGGTGCGATCTATTTTGCGGAAAGTGATTTAGGTCCTTCGGTTTACAATTCGGCCGAGCAAGGCCACAACAACCGCGAAGGCTGGATTGCGTCGTTTGATACGACATTCAAGAATCAAGGCTTCCGCATGGGTGCGATTCTCTACGATTCATCGCCCATCAATCCTCATCCGATTCAAGTTCGCCAACAGTTCTTACTCTTAAAATTCGAGACGCTCTATGAACTCCTCTAAGTCGTTGTTTTCCAAAAGAGTCGAGGTTCGCACGATGTCTCAACGTTGGGTGCTGGGTTTTACGATTGTTGCTAGCTTCACGATGGTTCTCGGTGGTTGTTTCAAGCCTCAGCGCAAGAGCGCTCTCGAAGCTGCCGAAGGACTTTCTTCATTCACCGTGGAGGAAGTTAAGGGGTCATCCGAAGTCACAACAACTCTTGAAGGGTACTCGATGCCGACGGCCAAGAAGTTCACCTTCAAAGCCTGCGCGAAAGATCGGAAGACGGATTCGGCCATCGCAAATTATTCGTTTGTAATCGAAGGCGATGAATTAAATGAAACTCTCGTGTCTGATCCGAGCGGCTGCGTTTCGTGGAACGAGGAGTTTGAGTACAACTTTATCGCTGATGAAACCTATATCGAGCTAAATCGAGTTTTGCGTGCGCAGCCAGGAATTCATGCTGGTGCGGCAGAGCTTAAGATCGCGATCAATCCTTGGAACCTATCCGGCAAGAACGCTGACGTGGTCGATCTCGGAAAAGGATCCGTCGAAGGCGCAATCGCCAAGGAAGAAGAACTCGCCGGTCGCCTAGGCGGACAGATCAAGCCCACGCGCGCTACTCCAAAGAAGCTTTCGATCGCCCGCTTTGAGCTTGCAAGCGAGGGCGAAAGCGAGCCGGCCGCTGGTCCCTCTTCTGGCCCTTCTCCCAACCCAGGCGTGAGTGTTGTGGATCCGTCGGCGCCGCCCGCGGGGGCACCGGATGTAACATCGGGCTCGACAGTCGTTGCCGCGCCCTTTGCGAAAACTTTGAGCTTCGCGTTCGATACGGAACTCTTGCTTCAGGATTTCAAAGCTCAAAGCATCGCGGTCCCGTTGAAGGAGGCCAAATTGCAACTGGCTGCGGCATTGATCGTTGCAAGCGGCGGACAAAAGCGCCTTGCCTGGTCGTCGGCTCAGCCCATTGCGGTAAAGAAAGCGCCAGAAGGATTCGTCGCGTCCCTTGCTATGAATTGGGGTCCGGCCGATCTATCGAAGGCGAAATATCTTCTCGTGATCAAGCTCGTCGCGGACGAAGGCCCTCAAGAACTACAATCTTTTGAAGCGGCAATCGACCTTGGTTCACATGCTCAGCTGATGGATGTCGGAATTCTTCCCGAAAAGATGAAAGCCAAGAATACAGCCGGCGCATTTTCGTATGACGAGTCGATCAAGGGACTCATGAAGCTGGAACCCGTTGCCGTCTCGATTACGCCGGCAATACCCGTAACGCCCGCGGTTCCCCCGCCTGGCGCCCAGGTGGGTGGGTCGCCTAATGCGACGCATCCCCCAAAGGTGCCAGGCACCATCTGACGACGTCCTCGGTGCGGCCGCTCCGTTGTCTAACGGCTTCGAGGATCGTCTTCGTGACGTCGCTCGTGTAATTGACCCGCACAAGTTCGAGCTTCTCGAAGAGATCCTGCGTGTCCTCGGTACTCTGCACGGCCGCGATGAGTCCGTGCTTGACGTTCTGAAACTCAACCGCCTCGCGATTATTCCCGAAATGCGGCCCCACAAAAACGACGGCACCTGCCGCGAGCGGCTCCATGACGCTGTGAACGTTTTTTTTGAACGAGCCGCCGACGAGCGCGAATCGACCTTTTGCATAGAGTTCCGCAAGGATTCCAATCTTATCAACAAGGAGAACCGAACCTTCGGTCCACTCCGTCGCGGTAGAATAGCGGCAGCTCCAAATTTCCTTCGCCGCGAGTTTAGATTCGATCGCCTGGAGATGTTCTTCCGTCGGTTCGTGCGGAACGACGACGAAGTTAAGATGGTTTCTCGCGTCGCGGATCACATCGATCAAAGCGTCTTCATCCTCAGGCCAAGTCGATCCCGCAACGAAAATCGTTTCGGGAGTTTTTCCGAGAAAGAGGTCCTCGCGTAGAGGTTTAGGTTCAGCGAGGCGGGCGGAGACTTGATCGTAGCGAGTGTCACCGCCGATCTTCACTCGGTCGGCGAAGCCCAAGCTGCGGAAGGTTTCAAAATCCTCATCACCGACACAGAAAATTTGATCGAGCAGTGAAAACGACGCGCGTGCGATCCAACGTCCGGGTCCCCGGGCGCGCCCCGATCCCTGACCAAACGTTGCTGAAAATAGAAGCGTAGGGATCCCGAAGTTTTTCGACTGACGGAGCATCTCGGGCCAAGTATCCGTGCGTGCGATCAAGAGCGCCTTGGGACGATGCCATTCGAGAAACTTTCGCATCGTTGCCGGAGTGTCCCAGGGCATTGGAGTCGCGAAGTCAACGCCCGGAAAGTTGGACGTTGCTTTCGCGGCACTCGGAGAAAAGTAAGTGACTAAAACCTTCTGCTCGGGTCGAAGTTCCTTCAATCGGCGGATCACGGGTTTGGCGTATTCAAATTCCATAGAGGCGCAATGAAACCAGATGGGCTGCTGGTTTTCTTCCCACCTGAGCCAAGGCGGACGTCCGTCTTTGTCTGGCGCTCGCATCGAAAGACCGAGCGCGATCTTTTTGTTAAAACGCGCTAGGAGGGAAAAGGCTCCTCTCAGCGCGGGCCAAGCAATGAGTCGATAAAGAAGATAGAACGCTGACTGCGTCACGCTCCTCATCTTTGAGTCCCGCTTTCCCGGCTGGTTTCAAGGAGGGCGCGAGCCGTGCTGACAACACGTGCTGGATCAATTTCAACTAAACAGCGTTTGTAGACAGAATTGACGCATCCGCCGCGGCCATCTTTTGAGCAGGGCTTGCAGGAAAGTTCGATTTCCAGCGTGCGACTGGTTGCGTGGCTTGGGTAACCAAAAGCCGTGGGTCCGATCAAAGCAATCGTTGGTCTCTCCATTTGATCGGCGACGTGGAGTAATCCGGTGTCATTTGCGATCACGAGGTCCGCAAGTTTGAGCAGGGCGGAACTTTCAGCAAGCTTCAGCCGGCCCGCCAGATTTAGACAGCGACCGGGCGCCTCTTTCTTTAGGTCTTCAAGAAACTGATCTTCCTTGCCGCCGAGAAGGAGAAAACTTGCACCGGCATAACTGCGGATGAGTTCGCGCCAATGCTCAATCGGCCATCGTTTCATTTCCCAGGCGGCCGAAGGCGCAAGAGCGATCCAAGGATGCGGCAGGTCCTTTAGCTCGAGCAGGACACTTTGCGGGATCGAAGCTTCTGTATAGAACTGGGGTCCGCTGGGGACGTCCCCCGCTAAGCCCCAATGCTGAAGCGGTTCGTGAAACGACTTCGCCCCTCGGTAGGGTTGCGGCAAGGTCTTGAGTCCGAACCGGAAAAACAGGAGACGCCGCAGACGTTGCTTCGACCGCTTCGCAAAAGAATAGGAGCCCTGACGTCCGGAGAGCTGCCGCAAAATTGAGCGGGTGCGAAGCACGAGAGTCACCACCCGAGAGCGCAGGTTGCTATGGGCGTCATAGACGTGGGTATAGCCGCGGTCGCCTAAACTCCAAGCATAGCGGATGAGTCCACTGAATCCTTCTTGTTTATCGAAGGCGAGGACCTCATCGATCGCTGGATGTGAAGAAAGAAGATTTAAGAAGTCGCTTCGCACGAGCCATTCGACCCGAGCTTGGGGAAAGCGCTGACGGAAAGCTTGAGGAACCCCGGTCGCCTGGATGATGTCGCCGAAGCTTGAAAATCGAATGATGAGCAGGCGCTGATGTTTTTCGGACACGCCCAACGTTAGCTCTTTGGAGGATTCTTGACAAGTGATCGAGCCGTAAGCGTGGAGCCCTTAGTTTTGTGAGCGGAAGAGCGCGAAGTCGAGTCGAAGAGCAGGGCTGGAGTACTGGCCTCCAGCCCCTATTTCAGGGATTACGCGTGAGCGTTTTCGCGGCGAGCGGATTTCTTGCGCGCGCCTGCTTTAGGACGACGACGCCCCTTCGAAACAAGATGAGATTCGAGATAATCGCGGGTCTCATCCAAGATCCGATCCACGACCTCATCCGGCGGAATTTTGTAGAGGTCGATCAAAACTCCGATTGTCTCAAGCGGCGGGGAGACAAGGCCACGCTCCCAGTTCGACACGAACTGCGGAGACGCGTACCCCAACACCCTGGCAACGTCGAGTTGGCTCAAACCGCTGTCGAGCCGTTTCTGGCGAAGGTAATCATTTAAGGTTCTCATGACTAATCTCATTGGACTTCCTCCTGAACCACTCACTTGGACTACTGACGACGAAGTTCGTGGTGAGTGAGCGGTTGTAAATAGGACCTGTTTTCGTGCGTGCATAAAGGAATTCTTAACAAAGACCAGAGCCAGGCCCGAGCGCTCCGGATTTGCAGAGTATTGAATTCAATTGCGTCTGTTTAGCCTTTCTCGCGGAGGTTAGGTCGCTTCGAAGTAAACAAATATAGTAGTCCCATAAAGTCCGGAAAGCCGCGCCTGGTGCCGGTTTGCCGGAGTCCCAATCAACCGATGTTTAGAGACTTCAAGCGACAGACTAGCGCCGACGCTGATTCCCTAGGCGAAATCGGTCGAGCTAAAGTGGATTCATTTGTTGAGTTCAAATGGAGCGACGAATGTAAAAGTTGTTTTAAGACGAGCTTGAGGGGGTGTTTCGGATTGTCGATGAATGTTAAAGACAGTAGATAAGCCTGCCTAAGTTTGGCGATCGTTATCGCGGATCGTTTGTGGAAATTGCTGGGGCGACTCAAGCAGTGACCGAGGATGACCGAAGTTCATGATCGCGCTCACTGAAGCAGAAGTTCAGCGAGCTCGAGCACGAAAGTGAGTTCGGGACCGCGACGAGAGTTTCGAAAGCTCTCAAAACGTTCGAAGATTTGATTGTTGATCAGTTTAGAAATTGATCAGTTTATAGAACAGAGGAGTTTGTTTTGAAAAAGCGTGGACGTCTTTCTGAATTTTTAAAAGAGAAGCGGGTCACCGCAGGTCTGACTCAATCGGAGGTTGCGCGCAAGCTCGGATACTCCTCGCCTCAGTTTGTTTCTAACTGGGAGCGCGGGCTCGCAAATCCGCCCGTATTCGTTCTTCGCGATCTCACGAAGATGTACAAAGTTCCTGCAGACCAAATGTTCGAACTTCTCGTTGAAGATGTGAAAGCAGATCTTCACCGTGAGTTCTACGCTTCGAAAAGCCGCGGCAAGCGCGCTTAATTGAAGCTAGGTTTCTGAATCCGTCGATCTCCCTTAATCGACCGTCAGAGCCCGAAAATTGGGCGAAATCGCGAGGTCGCCCAAGTCATTTTCTAAAATCTCGCAAAAGGAAGAAGGCCCGTTCACCGGGCCTTTTTCTTTTTGAGCGCCTCGACTGCGGTCGGGAGCATCGCGTCTCGACTTGCGGCTCCTCTTGCATCTCCCGGCCGGCCGGAGAGGGCGGGTCGACCCTGCGGTCGGAGGCCTTTGAAACTCATTGGCACTCACAGTCCCTTGGAGGTAGGCTAAAGCCACCTTGATTTCGGGAGGAATCCGCGATGGCTGCTGACGCGCAAAAGCGTATCCACGATCTTTTCGATAGTCTCTGGGCCGACTACACGGCCTTCAATCCGCAAGCTAAGCGGATCTACGATCTCATTCTCGACAATGAGCGAACCAAAGACCCCTCGATCCGGGCGCTCGTTAATGATCACGTGGCGCTGAGGACGTTTGACCTTCCGAAAATGGGCGTCGATGCGCTCGGTGCCCACTTCGTAGAGCTCGGATATAAGGCGTGTGGAGAGTACGTCTTCGAAGAGAAGAAGCTTTTTGCCCGTCACTTTGAGCATGAAGACAAAACTTTGCCCAAAGTCTTCATCAGCGAACTTGAAACGAAAAAGTTTTCGCCACTTGTGCAGTCGATGGTGAAAGAGGTTTCGGATCAAATCACGGAAGCCGAGATCAAAAAACCTTCGTTTCTCTGGTCGCGCCGCAAATGGCAAGCGAGCCACGCGACTTATCAGAAACTTTTGGCAGAGTCCGAGTACGCAGCGTGGGTTTACGCTTTCGGTTTCCGCTCCAATCACTTTACGATCTCCGTGAATCACCTGAAGTCCTTCAAGGATCTTCCGGAGCTTAACGGCTTCGTTCGCGCAAAAGGCTACGCGCTAAACACGTCTGGTGGTGAGATCAAGGGAACGCCCGCTCAACTTCTTGAGCAATCCTCCACGCTAGCTGAGAAAACGCGTCTTGAGTTCTCCGATGGTGTTCACGAAATTCCGGCTTGTTACTATGAATTCGCGCGCCGTTATCCGCAGGCGGATGGCAAATTGTATCAGGGCTTCATTGCGGCGAGCGCCGACAAGATTTTCGAAAGCACAAACGTTCGTCAGTGAACGAAATGATTAAGGCAAGGCGAGATCAGGTCTTCTGATCTCGCTGAGTTAGATGCTCAATGATCCAGAGCGGGCCAATCAAAAGAAAAGCCAAGTCGTCAAAGAACGAGGGCTTCTTACCTTCTATCTTGTGGCCATAAAACTGTCCGATCCAGGCCAAAACAAAAATCACGACCGCAATATAGCCAAGTGGCGCACCGAGGGACTCTAAGCCTGCGCTGATCGCAATAGCGACAGCAGCAATGAGGATCATTTTGGCAAAAGCGCTGAAGCCGAGACGAAGGTAAAACAAAAGAGCGATGGCGGCACTGAGGAGCGCCCAGTTCATAAGGGCGGTCTTCTCCCACGGAGTCGGGAGCCACCATAAAAATGCGAGCACGGACCAAAAGATCAGAGGTACGCAGACGTAATGAATGCGTTTGTTGACACGGTTTTGGTGCGTTCGCGCGTACTCATCAAGCCACTGCGCCTTGCTTCTCATTCGGCCTCTCCTCCTGGTTAATTCTACCTGTCCTCTTTAAGCTCTTCAAATGTGAATGCTTTAGTTGGTCGGCACCGTCGTGTCTCGAAGCGGGATAAACTTATCCTGGTTGAGAAGTAAACACGACATGCTTTATCTCCCAACTTTCGAAGTCGATAAATTCTAAACAGAGTTTATTGGAGAGCGGGGAGTGGCATGAAAGTGAGCTTTAAAACACGAATTCTTGTTGGTATCAGCTTATCGTGCGTTGTTTGTACCGTTGCCGCCATTATCGTGGCCTCTGGTCGAATCGCCGACAACGGCCGAAAAGCCTTACAGGAAAAATCTCGCGCCATCCTCTCTCGTCTCGAAGTTGGCCGTGAGTACGTCGCGAAGATGGACACCCTCAGCGCCGTGGTTGAAGAAGCTAAGCGCACTCATCCTGATGGACAACTCCCGGATGCGATGAAACTTAAAGTTTTAAAAAGCGTTCCTGTCTTCGCGGCATTTCAGCTTGGAAGCTCCGGCGCAGAGAAAGAAAACTACAAGTTCCGCGTGTTTGATTCCAATCCTCGTCGGAAAGAAAACCAAGCAACGCCGGAAGAAGAGAAGTTCTTGGCCCGTTTTAAAGCAAGCCCCGAGCTTGCCGAAATCGTTGAAGAAACAGCAGATGGAAAATTCCTCATCGTGGCTCGGCCGGTTCGCATTTCGCAGGCTCAGGGATGTTTGACTTGTCATGGCCATCCTTCCACAAGCCCGTGGAAGAACGGAAAAGATATCCTCGGTGCGCAGATGGAAGACATGAAAGACGGGGATCTAAAGGGGAGCTTCGCGATCATTACGAGCCTGCACGAGGTTGAGAAAGTAACTCAAGCTTCGACCATGAACATTCTCTTTTGGGGCGCGGGAGTGACGCTGTTGGCACTCTTAGGCGGCTACGTTCTCATCAATAAGCCGATTCGCGCCATTCAAGCTTTGAACGTAGGTTTGGGACGTACGGCAGCAGACGTTGCAGACGCTAGCGGCGAAGTTTCTAACGTCTCAAACAAAATTTCTACGAATGCTGAGCAATCGGCATCCTCGCTTGAAGAAACGGTAGCCTCTCTTGAAGAACTCTCAAGCATCGTGAACAGAAACGCTGAAGGCGCGCAATCGGCGTCCAACAAAGCACAAGCTTCTTTAGAGTCGGCAACACGTGGTGAAGCCGAAATTCGGGAGCTTGTTTCCGCGATGGCCGGCATCCAACAAAGTTCGAAGAAAATCGATGAGATCGTCAACGTCATTGACGATATCGCGTTCCAAACAAATCTCCTCGCTCTGAACGCGGCGGTTGAAGCGGCCCGCGCCGGAGATCAAGGCAAAGGATTCGCCGTGGTTGCCGAAGCTGTCCGCAGCCTTGCGCAACGAAGCAGCCAAGCTGCCCGCGAAGTGACGGAATTAATTCGCGAGAGCGCCACGCGAGTCGATCGAGGCGTGCATCTAGCGCAAAGCAGTGGCGAAGTGTTCAAGTCAATATTGACTGCAATCGGAGCCGTTGCGAGCCAAAACCAAGACATCGCGGCCGGAAGTCGTGAGCAAGCCATCGGGATCGATCAGATCTCGACAGCTATGAACCTGCTTGATCGCACGACGCAAGAGAACGCCTCGATTTCGCAAGACGCAGCTGAACATTCCCAGCGTCTGCAAACACAAGCTGAGCTTCTCAAGCAGCATGCTCAAGAGCTCGATCACCTGTTGAGCGGCGAGTCGCAAGGGAATGGGCAAGGCTTTGGACAGCCTTCAGGCCCATCTCCTGACCAGTCTTCTGGCAATTTCTCTGGCGTACGTAGCTCGAAAGAAGCCATCGCTCGGCCGAGATCATCGCAAAGTAAGAAGGCTGCGTAAGACGCTAGTTTCGGTGGTTATGTGCGGAGACGGCGCTGGCTGCGGCTAATCAGAAGCTTGCGGACAGTGCCGTCATCGTCTTCATCGAAGAATTCGCCGACGATTTCTTCCATCACGTCTTCAAACGTCACGATGCCAACGGGTTCTTCATCTTTGATCACGAGGGCCATGTGGCTTTTTTTAATCTGCATCTCGCGAAGAGCGCGCAATGCAGTCGCGTGAGGGCTCACTTGAATCACCGGGCGTACGATAGACGGCCAATCGTCGAAGCCGTTTGCGAGCATCGTGATGAACTCTTTGGTGTGGAGAAGGCCAACGACTTTTCCGTCTTGAAGAACGGGGAGTCTCGTGTGGCCCGAGCGGACGGCAACGGCTGCAACTTCGTCTCGAGTGCTTCCAGAGTTGAGGACGTCGACTCTCGACCAAGGGACCATGACGTCTTGTACGCGGCGTTGCTCAATCGAAACTAAATTCAGAACGTACTGCTGCGTTTGTCGCGAGAGATGATCAATGTCGACCGATGCAACTTGATCGACGTTGGCGCTAGCGCGATTCTTCGGCAGGAGTTTGAGAAACGCTTTCGTTACTTTTTCGAGGATCCAAACGATGGGTGAGAAGAGCTTATCAACAACCGCAACAGCACGAACCCCGAACGTAGCCACTTGAACCGGACTCCTAAGCGCGATCGCTTTTGGAATCAGCTCGCCAAAGACGACGTTTAAGAGAGTGAGCGGCACGACGACGATGACAATAGAAATCGCTTCGGCCGTATTTTCCGTAATCCCGTATGTCTTTTCAAACCAGGGAGCGAAGGCTTCTTCGGCGCCTGCGCCGCCAGCGGCGGCCGAAATGATTCCCACCAAAGTGATGCCCACCTGAATGACGGAGAGAGTTCGTTCGGGATTTTGCCGGAGTCGGAGCAGGTGAGTCGCGGCGCGATTTCCCGCTTTTGCGAGTTGGCTGAGCTGAGGTTTACCAACGGTGACGAAGGCCATCTCGAAACAGGCAAAAAGGGCGTTGAGAACAAGACAAGCAAAAATGACGGTAAGTTCGGTCATAGGGGCAATAGGTTAAAGGAGCGTGCTTAGCTCTCCAAAGAGAATCACGCAATTTCGCGCTCTGCGGCAGATGTGAAGTGTATAACTTGATCTGACCTTTACACTCCCTTCGCAACTCGATGGGTTTTGTTTAGTGCTGCTAAATCCTAAGGCAGCCTTTTTGCTGAACCTGTTTCATTGACCGCGATGGGCTTTCTCGCAAAGCTCTTAGTCAGGACTTAACGAGGAAGCTCTTTTCGGAATGAATGAATTCTCTCAGGTAGCAGGTTTGGCGTGGATCCTTAGCGGGTTGGCGGTTGCCGACGTGCTCTATGATCGCATAACTGGGCGCAAGAGAGATTACCGCGAAACGTTCATCGACTTAGCTATCTTGGTCCCGCATGATCTGATCGCACGCTTTGGTTCACATGCCGTGAATTTTATGATTCTTCTTTGGCTTGAGCCGTTGCAGTTGATCAAGCTTCCATCTAGCGGATGGCTTTGGATTCCGCTCATCGTTGCCGCTGACTTCTGTTACTATTGGTTTCATCGGCTCTCGCACCGCTGCCGACTGTTTTGGGCAAACCACGTTGTGCATCACAGTTCAACTCAGCTTTACTTCACGACGGCTCTTCGGATGTCCTGGTTTGACGGATTCGGGTTTGTGATCCCGGCTGTGGTTCTTCTGCTCGTTGGCTTCGACCCCGTTCGGATCGGCGCCGGCATTCGCTTTGTTCTGATTTGGCAAATCATGAACCATACCGATAAAGTGGGGCGACTTCCGTTACTTGAAAAGATTTTTGTTACGCCATCGTTTCACCGCGTCCACCATGGTCTCAACGAGCATTACCTCGATAAAAACTACGGTGCGATCTTTTCGTTCTGGGATCGTCTGTTCGGCACCTACGAACCTGAAAAGGAAACACCTGTTTTCGGAGCAAAGGGTTTAAAGCCTTACGTAAATCCGATCGGCGTCAACTTCCACGAGCATCTTCGGTTGTTGAGCGATTTCAAAAACTCAAAGACTTTGCGTGAGAGGTTTCTTCGCGTCTTTGGACCACCCGAATGGCAGCCCGAAAGTAGCGCTGAGTCAAAGAGCAAGGCTCTTCCCCGTTGGCCTTTTCTGCGGAGTTCATAGATTCACTTCGTCCTCGCTTTCGCGAGTCGACTATGTATGAATCAAGGTAGAAGAGATCGCCTATTCAGTGAGGTCATCGCTTGAGCACGCAGAAGACTCAGCCCAAAATGCTAATTGGTTTGCTAGGCGTTGCACTCGTGATTTCGCTCGCTGCTAATGCATTTGCCATTTGGAAGTGGCTCCGTCCTTCTGCGACTTACAATAAAATTTGGTTAGATGAAGCAACTCGCGGGTCGGTCATTCATCTGGGAAGGTCGGAGCGTGGGCTTGCGACCGCAGCCGCGGAAGCAGACTTTACCACGGGGCTCTCGCGCCGCGTGCGTGGCGAGCCGAGCGTTTGTGAGGCACTCGGTGGACGTTCTTATTTTTTTTGCGTAGAGGGGGAGTCGTTTGCGCGAGCGATTCCGTACGTAGGTCATAACCTGGGTCAAGAAGATATGCAGAGGCTTCTGGGTGAACGTGCAGAAGAGCAAATGGGACTTGGAATGTATCTAAGCTCAGCTCGTCCCGAGAAACTTCGAGAGTTCATTCAGAGTTCGAAGCTGACAAGACAGCGGAGGTACCTCGTCGACGGCTGGGGTTTTGGGTCGGCTCTCGCAAAAGGGCCAACCGTTGCGCTGAGTTCCTGTCTAAAAGAACTTACGGAAGACTTGCGTTCTTACTGCATCTGGGGCGTCGGCCGTGCGCATTGGTTCTTGAGTTTGGAGACGCCAAATACCGTGGGGGAAGTTAAAGCCGCTATGCATGCCGGCCAAGTCTTCGCACGCAGATTCGCCGGGAACGAGGCGAACTTCAGCGAGCGCGAAAAATCAGAGAGGTTGACTCTTGCGACCGTGGCGCTAGCGGATCTGGTCATGGGTCGGCCGCCTCAGCGGCCTCCTTCGTCCGAGCAGTGGCAATGTCTTTTCGAAAAACATCTCTACGACTGCGTTAGGGAAAACTCGAAGGTGACGAAATGAGAAAAGTTGTTGCACGACTCAAAACGGGCGTGGATCCACGGTTCATCATCTTCTCGCTTTTGCTCTTATTTCTTTGTCTTGGCTTCACCGTCCTTGGTTTTAATCGATCGCCGACGCAGGCTTTACTGACGACTTTCTATTGTGTGGTGTTTGAGCTTCTCTTTCGAAAATGGTTCGGTAAACCATTCGTTTTTCCGTTGAGCGCGATGATCACGTCGCTTTCGCTCTCGATCCTCTTGGATTATCCGCACCAATATCATTTGCTGATATTGCCTCCGCTTCTCGCGATTGGTTCGAAGTTCATTTTGACTCTCAACGGTCGACACTTCTTCAATCCTGCTTTGATCGGCGTGACTCTCTCCGTTCTTCTCTTCGGTGATCATATCGGCCTTGCACCGGCATTTCAATGGAACGGCTTTGCGTATATCTCGCTTCTTTTGCTCGTAACGGGAACGCTCTTTCTTTTGCCAAAAATTAATCGTCACTGGCTCGTCATCAGTTTTGCTTCGACGTACGCCGTAGCCACTCTATTGAGAGGATTTGTTTTTCAGGCCCACATTCCTTTCGAGACGATCTTTGTCGGAGCTCTTACGACGCCGTCGTTTTTTCTTTTCAGTCTCTTCATGATGACGGATCCGCAAACTTCACCGCCTGGGCGTCGTGATCAGATTTTGGTCGGTTGTTCGATTGCTCTCCTAGATTTCGTATTTCACCTGTTTTGGTCGTACCACACGCTTTTTTACGCGGCGGCAAGCGTCGGCTTGCTTCGCTTTGTTTGGTTTCATGGAAAAGCGCTCCTGGCACGAAGACATAAGATCTTTGAAGCCCGATTTTCCCTGAGTCTTAGATATTCGGTTGCAGCGGCGACTCTTATCGCATCGCTCGCAGTTTATGATCAGGTCGTGCTGGCGGCCGGAACGAGAATTGCGAGTTTAGATTATCTCTTGCGAATGGTGCCGTCGTATCACACGCAGATTCAACCGCGCGATTATGACGTGGTCCAAGACGTGGATCCGCGGCTGCAGCACGTGGGAAAATGGCTTTTGTCGAGTTCAGAGAACGTTGCGGCTGCTGATTTTGATGGCGATGGTGATCAAGATCTTTTCTTCGTAAACTCGCATAAGGCGCCTGATGACCGCCTGATGCTTTTCAAGAATCTAGGCGCGTTTCGATTCGAGCGCATTCGACCAGCAGCCTTGGAATCTTTAGCAAAGCCGCGAGAGCGTGGTCTCCCGACCTACAGCCTCTTCGTTGATTTTGACTCCGATGGTGATCAAGACATGTACATCGGGTTTATGGCGGGCCGACCTCTGCTTTTAAAAAATCTTTTGAAGGAAACCGGACAAGCCACTTTCGTCGATGTAACGAAAGACTTCGGCGTCGATGTTTATCAGAATTCCTTAAGTGCCGTATTTTCAGATTTCAATCGCGACGGGCGGCTGGATCTCCTCGTGACGAACGTCTTGGTTCAACGCTACGACTGGATTGAAGGGACGCCACTCTTCAATATGTTTGGGCTTCCTCCCGCGGCTTCTCCGAGCGACACGCGAGCTCTTCAAGTCATGCCGGAGAGTTGGTCTGCCGCAAATAACGGCGGCACTAAGCAGCTCTTTATCCAGAATTCTTCGGGACGCTTTGAGCTGCAGAACAATGCGAGTTGGGGTCTGGAGGATCAACGCTTTGGTATGGCTGTCGGGAGCGCGGATCTTAACCATGATGGCTGGCAAGATCTGTACATTGCGAACGACTACGGGCCTGATGAACTCTACATGAATGAGAAAGGAGTTCGTTTTTCTGCCGTCAAGGGTGGAATGTTCGGAGAGATCGGACGCGATACTTACAAAGGTATGAACGTTACGTTGGCCGATTTTGATAGCAACGGCTTTCTTGATGTTTACGTTTCAAATATCCATCTTCCGCTTTTGACGGAAGGCAGTCTTCTCTGGATGTTTGATGAGCGCTCAGCTCGAAACCCTCTGCGCTTGCGAGACAAAGCAAGTCGCATGGGAGTCGCAAATGAGGGCGGACACGGCTGGGGCGCAAGTGCTACGGATCTAAACAATGATGGTTGGCTAGAGCTAGTTCAAACAAACGGCATGCTTCACGATGACTCCTTGTTGCCGGGGCAGCCATGCGTCGACATCTATTATCTATTTGCGAACTTAGTGCGTGCACCGAGTTCCATCCATCGAAACGCCGCTTACTGGGAAAGTATGAGAGGTGCTTGCCTTGCGAACAACCAACCCGTGCGCGTCTGGCAGAGTAACCGCAAGACCGAAGATCTCGAATTTGATGAAGTGACCCATCTCTCTGGAGTCGATTTACGTTTCAATACGCGAGGGGTAGGCTCGATCGACCTCGATAACGACGGGCGACGCGATCTCGTGATTACGGGAATCAATACGCCGCCGGTTCTCTATCGCAACGAAGCTTCACCAACAGCGACGAAGCAAAACCACTGGATCGGTTTCGAATTAGTGGGCGATGGCAGCGTTTGTAATCGAGATGCCGTGGGAACTTACGTAAAAATCGTTGAGCCAAGCTCTCAGAGCCCGCAGCTTACAGCGATGCAGATTTCAAATGGCTACGCTGCCCAAGAAGATCGACGACTCCATTTTGGGCTGGGTGACTTTTCGGGCGATGTCACAGTTGAAATTAACTGGTGTGGAGTGCGCAGGGAGGTAAAAAGTCAATTAAAGGTTGACCGATACCATCGTCTCGAATTGCATTGAGGACCATGAGTGGTCTTAAAGTCATCTTCGGCATCGTTGTCTTTTACGTTTGCATCGTCGCTCTTCATTTCTCACTCAATCGTGATCCAAGAATTGCGAGCGCAACGCCATCGACTCTGCGAATCGGTTATTTGCCGGTCACATGTCATCTGACTTGTCCGGTGACTGATTGGATCAACAAACGAATCAAGAGCGCGGGTAACGATTTAAAACCGGTTCGTTTTAGCGGCTTCCCCGAGATGAAAGAGGCGTTTCTCTCCGATCATCTTGATGCCGCTTTTCTTTTGGCTCCGCTTTCGATGTCGCTGATTCAGCAGGGAGCAGAAGCTAAAGTCGTATTCCTTGGCCATCGTGACGGAACGGCCATGGTTGTGCACAAAGACTCCGAGATCCGCTCCGTGCGCGATCTAGTTGGAAAGAAGATCGCGATCCCCAGCCGCTACTCGAATCAGTTCCTGATGATCTTTAAAGGTCTAAAAGACCAAGGGCTCGGGCTCAACGACGTCAAGCTCGTTGAGATGCCGCCTCCAGATATGCCGGCGGCGTTACAAACAAAAAGTGTTGATGCCATCACGTCAGGTGAACCTTGGATGGCCAAATCCGAGATCGAAGGATTCGGCAGAGTCTTGTATCAAGCCAAAGATATTTGGCCTGGCTTCATCTCTTGCGTTTTGGTTGTGCGCGAAAGGTTGATCCGCGAATCACCCGAAAGAGTTCAGCAACTAGTCGATGGAATCGCGAGAAGCGGAAAGTGGCTCGATGCCGATCCAGAGAACCGCATGAATGCAGCCGACAATATCGGGCGCGATTATTACAAACAAGATCCGAAGCTTCTTCGTCACGTGCTTTCAAAACCGCCAGATCGCGTGACGTATTCTCAGCTGCGCTTGGCGCGTTCGGAATTCGCGGTGATCGAAAACCTCGCTTTCGAAGCAGGACTTTTGAAACAGCCTATCGCGTTTGAGCAGTACGCAGATGCACGCTTTTCTGATCGGGTGCCGCAATGATGGCATTCTCACTTAGAAGATTCACGCCGCTTCTCAGTTTGGTTGCGGCGCTTGCCATCTGGCAGCTAACGATGCTCGTGACCAGCAATCCGATTTTTCCTTCCCCTCTGCAAGTCGTGAAAGGCCTCGTGGAACTCGTAACCGGCGGTGTGTTACATAAGTACATCGTCGCTTCTTTGTTTCGAGTCATGACGGGATTCTTGCTCGCGGTCGTAATTGGTGTGCCCATCGGCATTTGGATGGGAGCAAACACCGGCGCCGGAAGAAATTTAAATCCGCTCATCCAAGTCTTGCGACCAATTTCACCCATCGCGTGGATTCCGCTCGCCATTCTTTGGTTTGGCGTGAGTGATCTCGCACCGATCTTTTTGATCTTCATCTCCTGCGTTTTCCCTTTGATGACGGCGAGTGCCGCCGCAGTTCACAACATTCCTAAGACTTACTTTTTAGTGGCTAAAAGTTTCGACGTGCGGGGCTGGGAGTATTACTCGAAGGTGATATTTCCTGCGATCTTGCCGCAGCTCTTAACTTCGATTCGCGTCTCGCTCGGGGTTGGCTGGCTCGTTGTTGTCGCTGCCGAAATGATCGCGGTGAACTCAGGCTTGGGCTATCTGATCATCGACGCGCGCAATGCGGGAATGAGGTATGACCTCGTGGTTGCAGGAATGATCGTGATCGGCGCGGTAGGTCTCATGATGGACTACGCTGTTCGCCGAATCGAAAAGCTCGATTCTCTTCGTTGGGGGTTTAGCGAATGAGTTCGGTTCATCTTCACGTCGAAAACCTTCAGTTTCAGTATCCCGCTCCGAGGCGGGGAATTGAGCCGTACAAGATCATCGAGAGTCTTTCGCTCGGGATTCGCCACGGAGAATTTGCCTGTTTGCTGGGGCCTTCAGGCTGCGGAAAGACAACTCTCCTCAATATTCTTGCGGGCTTTGAGTCTGCTTTCACGGGAGAGCTAAAAGCAAACGGCGAGCCGATTCTGAAACCGGATCCACGCAGGCTTTGCCTTTTCCAGCAGAGCTCGGTTTTTCCTTGGCTGACGGTGGAAGAAAACGTCGCCTTCGGTATCCGCGGAGAAAAGGCTCAATTCGTTCGAGAAAAGGTTGAGCACTACGTTGAACTCGTCGGCCTCCGCGGTCACGAGACTCATTATCCTCGCCAACTCTCGGGTGGTATGAAACAGCGCCTAGAGCTTGCGCGAGCTTTAGCGGCCGATGCGGAAATCTTGTTTATGGATGAGCCTTTTAGCGCTCTTGATTATCTCTCGCGCATGCAGATGCGTGAGGAGCTTGAACGCATTTGGCAGCGCGAGAAGAAGACCGTTGTAATGGTCACTCACGACGTGGAAGAAGCACTTCAGCTCGCCGATCGCATTTTTATTTTAAGCTCGCGACCGGCCCGCGTGGTTCGAACCGTGTCGGTGGCAACTCCGCGCCCGCGGCGACCGGGTGATCCGGAGATGTTGCGACTGCGCGAGGAGATAACTCAATATCTCTCGCGGCGATCACCGATGGACTCACGTAATGATTTGGCAGCGGGCGGGCAACTCGAGGCCCTTTGAGGGGCTTGAGGGTCGAAGCCGACTCCTCTGAGGGCGCCGACTCCGTCGAGGGTGCAGCGCCTTTAAAAAGTGGCCGAACGTGGAGTTTAAAGTAGGACCTCACTCCGTGAGTGACGATGTCGTAAACCGATTCGGATTTGAGATCGGGAACCGTGCCGTATTCGGATTGTTCTTCTTCTGGTTGAAAAGTCCCAAACATCTTATCCCAGATGATGAGAAGGCAGCCGAAGTTTTTGTCGATGTACTTCGCTTGCGTGCCGTGATGAACGCGGTGATGCGACGGCGTATTCCAGAACGATTCTAAGAATCCCATCTTCCGCACAAGTTCTGTGTGCAAGAAGAGATTGTACGTCATGTTCAGCGCATGCTGCATCATCACGACGGCGGGGTGGAATCCGAGAAGAACGAGCGGAATCCAAAACACGAACGAAGTGAAGTCGATCCACGGAACCCGCGCGGCCACCAGAATGTTATAAACCTTGGACGTGTGATGCGTCTCGTGGATGGCGAACAAGAACGGAACGCGGTGACTGATGCGATGATGGATGTAGTAGGTGAGGTCATCCAGAAGCACGAGTGCTAAAAACGCGGGAGTCAAAAACGCGCTGAGCGAATCCCCGAGCTTTGGACCAATTTGCCAAAGTGAAAATTGGTGGAACCACACGAACGTTGGATGAACCACGTAAGCATTCCAGAGCGTGGTCGTCGTGAGGTAGCCAAACAAAACGATCACGCTCGCAATCGAGTTATCACGCTTATAGAGTTTTACCTTCCTTCGCCGGGCGACGAAAGATTCGAGCGACACGAGGGCCGTGAACGTCGAGAGCGAGAGGATGACAAAAGGTTGCCAGTGAAACTCCGATTGCGTCATGACTTGGTAAGTCTAGTAGAGGAAATTGAGGATAGAAAAGGATTTTACGCAAGCCTTCTGGAGAATTGATGGACGCTCAAAGGTGTTTGGAAATCGGAAATCTCCTCTCCGTCATCGGATGGGTGCTTCTTGTCGCGTTTCCGTCCACGAAGCTCACACTTTATCTTGTCCGCCGACATGTGCTCCCGGTCTCGCTCTCGCTCATGTACCTGGTCTTCGTTGCGACCAATTTGGGAGTTCTCAAGCCCGATAGCTTCGAGACGATCACGAATCTCCGTACACTTTTCCAGAATGACGGATTTCTCCTCGCGGGCTGGCTCCATTATCTCGCCTTCGATCTCGTGATCGGTACGGCGATCGCGGACGACGCGAAACTTCGGGGCATCTCCCGTTGGGTGATGCTCCCGATCCTCTTCCTCACGTTTTACCTCGGCCCGATCGGCTACCTCCTCTATCGGTGCCTGGCACCTTTCCGGGATGCGCCTCGTCAGACACCGCCAACATCATCAGCTTCGGCGCAACCGTAGGGCGTTCACGATGACCGAAACGGAACTCAAGCTCATCGCAAGGCTTGCGATCATGGGGTTGAGAAGAAGCCCGGTAAATGGGTAGAGCACTCCGGC
>SYLX01000252.1 GCA_005808505.1 Bdellovibrionales bacterium
AAGATTCTGTGTCAGAGACTCGGCCTGAGCCTCCAGATCTTCTAAGCGGGAATCATGAGCTTCTTGTTTGAGGGTCTGAGCTTCTTCAATGAGCGGCTGAAGCTGGTGCTCCACGGCCGCGAGTCGTTCGAACGCAATTGCGCGTTCTTCTTCCGTCATCGATTCACCGTCGGGCTTTCTAAGTTCTTTGATGCTTTGGCCGAGAACATTGACCTTTGCGGCAAGCGCATTGAACGCGGCGACTTTTTCTTCGGCCGTGTTTCGGCGTGTTTGCAGAATCTCTGCGCGAGAAGAGACGACCGTCGCCGCGGCTTCCGCACGCTCGCGGGCCTCGTTGAGGTGAGTTGCTAGCTCGACGATATGCTTCGAGACGGCTTCGCCGTGTTCAGCGAAGCGAGCCATGAGCTTGCGAGCGTGTTCGATGTCATTTTCCGACTTCATTTTCGAATCGCTGATCTTCTCGCTCAGTCGTTCGAGCTGCGAGAAGTGCTCATCGAGTGCAAGGACGGATTGAACCAACGGGGATTGATCTTTGGATTTGTTCTTACTCATGGTGGTACTTCTTGGCACAGAATTGAGCGGAAATCGATCTGAATTCAATTTGTGTAAAGGATTACGAGACCTTCCGGGGGTAATAAAGGTTTCCCGCGGGGCCGGATTCAAATAATGAGATCTGGCCAGGTGCCTTGGAAAAGAAGTGCAATCAACGCTAGAAAAAAGAAAGGCCAACGGGAGTTGGCCTTTCTGGCTTTAGTCTTCCTTGCGAGCTTTGCGCCCACCCGTATTTTCAGGGCGCTGGATATTTAGCTCGCCCGCGTCGGCACGACGTTTCTCTGCTGAGCTTCGAACATCGTCGCTTGTATCGCCTTTCTTACCTTCGTGTTTGTTGGGAACTCCTTGATGAAAATCTCCGCCGTTACCTTTTGCCATCGTGACCTCCTCAAGGTGCATTTTATCAGGCCTCATGCATTTAGCTTTTGAGTCGATGTGGAAGGGTTGTGGCGATCTCGTTAGAAGGTTCAATACAGCCACTTCTTAATGAGTTGGTGCACTCTCGAGATCGAGAGTGGGTCGAATGCGATTTTCAAGCGGGTCCGTAACGAAGAACCAGAAAAAAGCTGCGCCGAAGAGCCCGATCGCGGCGAGCCAGAGAAACGCCTGATTGTAGCCAAGGTAGCTTGCGAGGTATCCGCCGATCACGCTGCTTAAAGCGCCTCCTAGTCCCATGCAGGAGTACGTGAGTCCTTGGAGGAGATTGAAGCGACCGGTGCCGCGACTAAAATCCGCCATCATCAAGATACTCAACACCCCGTAAATGCCGGCGCCGAGTCCATCGATGAGCTGCAAAGAAATCAAAGCGTATTTGGTCTCCAAAATCGCAAAGAGAATGGCTCGCACAGGAATGAGCGAGAATGAAAAAAGAAAGAGAAGCTTGCGTCCACTTCGGGCCCTTTGAGCCGCCCATGGAGCAACTAAGATCATCGTTGCTTGAGCCACGATGATACAGAGTGAAAGATAGTAAGCCGAGTTGAGAGGATCATCGATTCCCAACTTCTGTCCTAAGAGCGGAAGCATTGTTCCGTTGGCTAGATTCCAGAGAGTCAGTGAAAGAATGAAACAGGCTGTATTGCGGTCTTTAAGGAGCGCTCGAGAGTCATGCCAAAAGCTCCCGATAGCTTGATGTGTTCTCGCGGCCGCACGGGCGACGTCGTGATTGATGTCTTGAGAACGGATCATGAGGACAGCGACGATCAGCGCCGCACATTGAAAGAGCGAGAAGTAGAAGATTCCCTCAAACGAAACATACAGGCCGACAAACACGGCCACAATTGCAGCGAGCATGTTACCTGCGTGATTGAAACTTTCGTTTCTTCCAATTCGGCGCCGGAGGAGCGCGTGACCAACAAGTCCCAGGCTGATCGCCGAGACGCAAGGTTGAAAAATCGGCGCGACAATCCCTAAAGCCAGCTGCGAAATGGCGATGGGATAAAAGCTTGGAAGGTAAATCACCACAAGACATGAAATCGCGACGATGATCGAAGAGAGAATTATGAGGAAGCGTTTACGACTTGTTTCGTCGATGAGATTCCCAGCCGGCGACTGGGCCAGAATCGAAATCAGACCGGGGAGTGCGACAATAATTCCGATTTGGGAAGGATCCCACTTTCGCACGGTGAGAAGATAGACCGAGAGGTAAACACCCACTCCGTCGCGGACATCGGCCATGAAGACATTTGTTAGGTCCAAACCGACAAGGCTTCGTTTAGCTAATGACATTGCCAGCTCCCTCTCGGTCTACTTTCGCGCGACGATCGCGTAAGTCACCTTTACCCAACGCCCATGTCGGAAACTGCAAACTCGTTCCTTGATGTCTCGCGTGGCATCTGCGACCGTTGAGACATGCGATTGCGCTGCTCAAAATGTATGACAACGATGGATCGAATTGAGGTCCGTCAGCGCGGTGTTTACCATCGCTGCGCACATCACGGCGTCTGGTTTCCGCTCGTGTTTTTGAGGCGCTTTCGCGGAGCTGAGGCCGTAACGGACGTAATCATTAAAGCAGTGGATTCGGCGAGCCCAAGCGGGAGTGAGACGCGTCTCAAATGTCCCAACTGCTTCAGGCCGATGCTTGCGCTTGCTGTTGGTGCGCCTATCTCACGCGAACTTGACCACTGCAACTACTGTAACTCGATTTGGTTTGATCTCGGGGAGCTGGAGCAAGTTCGCGAAAAGGGCGAGCTTGAACCCCAATTCCCTCAAGCGCCTTCGCAATTCACATCAACCTACCGGCCACCTGCGACGCCTGAGCTTCTGTTTCCCTCCGATGAAAAGAGTTTCATCGACGATGGTGACTTCCACGATCTTCATTTTCTAGGTCTACCCACTCGAGACGCGGGGCAAAAACGAGTTAAGCAGCTCCCGATTTGCACCGTCGTCGTGACTCTTTTTTCGATCGCGATGACGGTTGGTTGGATCAAAGATCCGAACTCTTGGTCCAACTGGGCCTTCAATCCTCACGAACCTTTTCGTCATTACGGATTAACTTGGCTGACTTCGCTCTTTCTGCACGCGGG
>SYLX01000253.1 GCA_005808505.1 Bdellovibrionales bacterium
ATCTCTTCCACAAAATGGTGACTCGCCTCTCGCCAAACGGAGTTGAGCCGACGCTTGCGACTCTAATTTCGCTCACGGGAAAACCGGAACAACGCTTCCCCCAGATCGAAAAGCAGCCTAAACAGCTCGGACTTCTTGATCTTTAATACTTAGCTTTGTGAGCTAGAGGCATGCGACGGCCGCGCCCGAAGGCGTGGCCCGAAACCTTCAAAATCGGCGGTGCCTGCCACCGCTTAACTTCTGTTGTCACTAGAGTATTCAACAGCCACTTTTCAGTCTGCGTGCGTGCGGGCTTTTCAAGCTCCACAAGATTACGAACGCTTTTGTCGAGCTCGTCGTAAGGCGGAAGACTGTCTTGATCCTTTTGGTTTGGCCTTAATTCCGCTGACGGAGGACGGGTGATGATCTCACTCGGAATCACCTCGTGCTGAACATTGTAGTGCTCAGCTAAGGCGTAGACTTGACTCTTCAATAGATCGGCAATAGGTGCGAGACCTCCGCACATATCTCCGTACAGAGTCGAATAGCCGGTTGCGTACTCGCTCTTGTTTCCCGTCGTTAAAAGCATCGAGCCCTCTTTGTTCGAGAGAGCCATCAGCAACACCCCACGCAGGCGCGATTGCAAATTCTCGTGAACAAGTCCGAATTCGAAATTCCCGAGCGACGATTTCAACGTCTCGAGCAAAGCTTCGTAGCCGCTTTCGATCGAGAAGTTGATGCAACGGATTCCGAGATTTTTTGCGAGCTGCTCGGCGAGCGTGCGGCTGCGGCCTTCGTTGTAAGGACCAGGGAGCGTGATACCCGTCACGTGGCCAGGCCCCAATGCATCGACCGCAAGACAAGCGACGACGGCAGAGTCAATTCCACCGCTCAAACCTAAATGAACTTTCGAAAAACCTGTTTTCTGAACGTAGTCGCGAAGACCGAGTACGAGAGCCTGACGAACTTTCTCTATCTCGTTTGCAGAAGCTTCGCGCAGACCGCCCTCGAGGCTACGCAGATCGAACATGTTCAAGTCTTCTTCGAAGTAACGGCTTTGCGCTAAGAGCTTCCCTTTCGCGTCGACTACAAAGCTTCCGCCGTCGAAGATCACTTCATCTTGTCCACCGACCATGTTGACGTAAACCATCGGCGCTTTGAAAAGCTGGGCCGTGCGATTGACGACGAAGCGACGATCTTTTGCCTTTTCGAACGTGAAAGGCGATGCGCTCATGTTGAGGACGACATCGACTTTGTTCTTTTTCAAAGCAACGAGGGGATTTTCGAGATAGTTCGTCGGATGGCCGGGAAGCTCCCAACCCCAAATATCTTCGCAGATCGTGAGTAGAATGCGTCGACCTTTGAACGTGAAGAATCCATCGGCGATCGAACCTTTTTCGATGTGACGGGCTTCATCGAAGACGTCGTATGTCGGTAGCAGTTCTTTGTGGAAATACTTCGGCTTCTTTCCGCGAATAAGAAGGGCGGCCGAATTATGATACGGTTTTCCCTTCTTACGTTTGCTCTTCGTCATCAAGCCGACGAGGGCGCCAACGCCTTCGGGAATCTGCTTGGTGAGTCGGTCAAACTCTTTGAGTTGCGCGTCGACCACGCTTTCTCGCTCGAGCAGATCATTCGGCAAATAACCCATGATCGTTAGCTCAGGGAAAACGACGAGATCAC
Source organism: Bdellovibrionales bacterium (assembly GCA_005808505.1). Taxonomy (GTDB): domain Bacteria; phylum Bdellovibrionota; class Bdellovibrionia; order Bdellovibrionales; family JAMPXM01; genus SYLX01. The sequence continues at coordinate 1,663 of SYLX01000253.1, forward strand.
AGTTGTTGGTTTTTGCTCGCGTGAGAAATTCGAGAATTTTGCGGCGATTTCCTTCGAAATCACCAAGCGTCGTGTTGATCTGGGCCAAAGCGATGCGCATGGCCCAGAAGAGTAGCGGGCTACTCGGTAGGCTGCAAGGTCATTGGGGAAATGGTAAAGATCTTTTTGCGTAATCGCTCTTGGATGGAAACAGGCTTGCGACGTTCGGCAACGCGAATGCGTTTGCTGTAACCATCGTTGTAACGGTGCCAGAAATCGAGACTGCGTTCAGGAAACTTCCAACAATAGTAGCCATCGCCAGCATCGAAATCTGCGATCCAAAGTCCCTTCGGCAAAGCGCCGAGTTTTTGAATCTTCGTCTGCCACTCTTGAATAAGTTGATTGACCTGTGACTCAAGCGAAGTCACGAGGCTTTCGTTTTCGCTGCCCAAACCTTCAAGACGCTCGATGAGCGCTTCGACCTTTTGGCTGTAACACTTCGTGATTCTGAAGACGACCGGCAAAACTTCCTGTGCTTCCTCATGAGAGAAGACAGCGCGCCGATTGATCTCGATGACATCCATTCCAGTTCCCCCCAAAAGATACTCCTCAGCCCCCGCCGTGACGGGACGAGATGAGCCCTCAGCTAACCCCTCAAAACATTGCCCCAAAATGTTTGCGGGACAATGGCACAGAGCCATTTTCTTGAGAAACAAAAAAACCGAGGCGAGGCTGGGCTGAAATGATTATACCGAGGTGCTAAGAAGGTCCTTTGCGAGGTCTACAAATTTTCCGCGAAATCAGGGCCTTACAGGAGGCGTCATCACAAGATCTTGTTAATCGCCGCCACCTTTTTCACGGCTCCGGGAAATTTGCATTAACTGACCACCAAAGAAGATCACCATCGCCACGACGATCAGAACGATGAAGAGGAAGCGGATTAACTCACCCATTGAAAATTCACGGTCTTCTTTCACGGATCGTGAGGCGACAGATCGATTCAAATTTTCAATGGCCTTCGCCGGGCGAAGGGCCGACGGGTCACTGACCGTTTTCTTTGTAGCTTGGGTTTGGGGCCGACCCTTTTCTTCAGGCGTCGATTCTTGAGCGAATTGATACTCGACCCGCATCGTTTCTTGGCGGTAAGTCTCACTCGTTCGTCCGATCGGTTGCGTATTGGACATCCCGATGTAGGAGTCACCACCTTCGGAAGAAGACTCGGACTTATCTCCACCCACACGCCCTACGGCCTCGGATCGCGGTCGTCCCGAATTCCCCATGAAGCGCCCGACACTGCGACCGCTTCCGCCGCCGCCCATCGCTTCGCCTCGCGCGGCCTCTTGCTTTTTACCTTCGTCAGCTTTGGCACCATCTTCACCGGCCCCGTCGCCGTCACTTGAACCATCGCCACCAGGAAGATTGTCTTTCAAATACTTTTTGCCACTCTTAGAGTCGTAAGCCGCAAACTCGTCTTTGCACGTTGATCCGGTGCCGGGAAGCTCGCCGGTCTCCATCAAACACGCGATATAGCCATCGAAGAAAGCTTGGGCGTAATTTCGAAAGGCACTGTTGAACTGATACAAGAAGCTCAGGATGATGATGATTACGATCACCAACACCAAGATATATTCTAGGGTCCCTTGACCGCCTTGCGAGCCGCCAAGAAAAGGACCAGATAAGCCTTTACGGCGCTTCATTGGACTCAGCCTTTTCGTCGATCGTTCCGATAAAGAACATGACTCATATATAAACGGACGAATGGGTCGGAGAATGAAGTACGGAAAATCATTATTTCTTATCGGAATCGCAGGGATGCTGTTATCGGCATCTCCGGGCCTTGCTAAGGTCAAAAAGTCTGATTTGAAGTCCGACCTTGAGCTGGAGATCGAAGGCTACAAGGAAGAAGCGTCTAAAGATGAGACACCGGCACCTCCCCCGAAGAAAAAAGTAAAAGAAAAGAGCACCTACCAAGACTCGAGTCCATGGAGACCTTCGTCGCCATCGCCAGCTTCGTTGCCATCGGTTCCGATGACCCCATCGACTCCGACGCCAACACCCGTGCCTACGCCTCCACCGACTCCTGTTCCAACACCTACTCCTACGCCACCGCCTCCAGCGCCAGCTCCGGCACCGCCTCCTCCTCAGGTAGAAGCACCGCCGCCGCCGCCCGAACCTCCACCGCGCGTGGAAGTCGTGAGACCGGCACCAGCGTCGGCACCAGCGTCATCGTCGCGTGAGCGCAATTATTCGTCGATGAGCATGGAAGAGCGCATGGATTTGGCGCAGCAGCAAATCGAGAAGCGCCAGTTTGACGGTGCGATTGCGAACTTGCGTCCGCTCAACGACGTCATGCCTCGACGGGGTCTCTTATTACTCGCGAAAGCCTACGCAGGGAAAAATGATCTTTTAGGTGAACTCTCGGCATTGAATCTCTGTATTGCGAAGAACCCGAAAGACTACGTTGTTTACGTCGCTTACGGGCACGCGCTCATTCGCGCAAAGAGAGTTGAAGAAGGACTCACGGCTTTCCAAGAGGCGCGTAATCTCAATCCGCGCTATCGCCCCGCTTACGATGCTCTG
>SYLX01000254.1 GCA_005808505.1 Bdellovibrionales bacterium
AAGTTTGTTTGGTCAGACGACGATCGGCGGAAATAACCAAGCTGCGCTGACTCAGCGAGGCCTGATCATGCGCGGCTATCAGAGCGGCGCTTTCATCGGCAAGAACTTGATCACGGCGAGTGCGGAGTACCGCTTTCCGCTTTCTTACACGTATCGCGGCTTTGGCACGGCGCCTTTTTTCATTCAGCGCTGGCACGCGGCTGCGTTTGTTGATGCGTTGACGCTGGATGGGTTTTCGTACGACTTCGAGGCTAAGCGCCGCGTGGAAGCGAAGCTTGGCAAAGTCTTCCTCGGCACGGGCGTCGAAGCTCGCGCGGACACGACGGTGTTTTACCACGTCCCGATTCAGTTTATCTTTGGCTTGTATTATGGAGCCGACGCGCAAACGAATCCGTATGGGTTGTTTCCCTTCATTGGATTGGGGATGTGATTGGCTTTTGGGGTTTGGGTTTGGGCCGCGGGCCGCGGGCTGCTGGCTGCTGGCTGCTGGCTGCGGGCTGCGGGCTGCCGGCTGAGGGCCGCGGGCTTGGGCGCGCGGTTGCGCTGTGGGCCGGGTTTGGTTTTAGGTTGGGGCCCGGTGCGCGGGCCGCGGGCTTAGTGGTACGCCACGTAGTCTCGTGATCGCTCTCTCACCGTGCGAAACTTGTTCATGTGTTCGCGGCCGAAGACGAGTTCCGCGGCGTGCAGGTTGTGTTGCCGACAGAGGCATCTTAGATTGTTGAGTTGGTTGGTGCCGCCTTTCGCCTTCGGGATGATGTGATCCACCTGCAAATTATGAGTTGAGTTGCAACGTTGGCCCGTAACGGGGTCGACGTATTCGCAGGTTTGCGCCTTTTGGATGACGTAGCGGCGGAGTTTGCGCGGTAGTAACTTCGCAGTGGTTTCGCGGGGCATCCCTTTTGTTTCAAGATTTGCGAGAAGTGCGGCAAATGCCTCGTCGAGAACTTCGGCGGAGTTCGTGGTGCCGAGAAGTTCTTTGAGACGTTCGAGTTTCGCGCGTGTCTGGGCCGGGAGATCGGTGGTGAGTCTGGATTCTTCCGTGTTGAGCGTGCGCAGTGAGTCTTTGGCGGTGCTGATCTCGGGAAATTCGGCTGCAAGAAGTTGCTCGGTTTGCGCAGAAGTTTTTCGCTCGATCTTTGCGACGAGTTCTTTCTTCGCTTCTGCGGTGAAGCGTTTGCCCGTTCGCTTTTCCTCCTTACGCACCGTTGTTGCGACCTGCGTGAGCGTCGAGAGATTCACCTCTCCACTCGTGAACTTTTCTTCTGGTACGAGTGCGAGCAGTCGCGAGGCTTGAACTCTGCGATGTGCTGCGGACTCTGAGAACTTGTGTCGTTTGATCAGCCAATCGTAGACCGATCCGAAACCGAGCACGACGAAGTGGCGTTCTCGTTCGCACGCCGCGATTCCCACTAAAACCTTGTGAGTTGCCTCGTTCGACCGACGGACATCTTGAGCAAACTCCGCATCGAACTTGTGTGCATCCATCTCGCACCTCCGCTGGGCGAGAATGTAACACGAGTTTTCGGCGGAAATTTTTGGCGGCTATTCGCACGATAACGGAGAGCTCTGCGAAAACTCACGAAGGAGGGTTCGCCTTCAAATGCTGCGCTCTGTTGGCGTTCATGTCGTCAAATAGTGGCGGTTCTATTGAAGTCTCGCGGATCGATCGCGATACGAAAAACTCGATTCCCAACACCCTGCAAGCACAAAATCAAAATTATTTACGGACGTCCGATCTCCGGACTCGGCCCACCCGACACCTACCACCGCAGCGGTTTCGCAATGCATCCCGCAAAGGTGCCAGGCACCTTTCGGTCACGCACTGCTTCTGCAAAAGGAAACTGGTACCGCGAAGCGCACCCCCCACGCCCCAACTCCGCAGCGGTTTCGCAACGCATCCCGGAAAGGTGCCAGGCACCTTTCCGTACCCCAGCCTACCCCCGCTTCCCCCCCGAACCCGAACCCGAGCCCGAGCCCGAGCCCGAAAGCCCCGAGCCCGAACCCGAAGCCCCCGACTCCGTCGGAGTCGACGCCATGATCTGCGTCAGCAGATCCGAGCGGCCCTCGCGCGGGATCAACGTCAGCTCCGCGCGACCGGTGAGCAGGCGCTGCGTTTCGAGAATGTCGAAAAGCGCATCAGCCACATCGCGCTCGGCCGCGAGGCCACTGATCGCGCGGCCAACAATTTCCGAGCGGACGACGGCCGCACGAGCGAACTCGACCGCAGCTTCCTTCTCCGCCTGGCTCGTGATGATGTTCACCTGGTTCACACCATCCTGCTTAATCGCGCTCGTCACCTGCCGCAAGCGGTTGACGACCTTCGCCTCAATCTGGCGAATCATGCCGTGATCGCGGAAGTGAACCTTCCGAATGTAAACAGAACCGAGTTTGTATCCCCACTCCGTCGAAAGGGGCGAAACCTCCTCGCGAACCGCGTGGCTCATCGGATGCCGACTCTGCAACATCTCCGCAAGTTTCATATTACTAAGACACTTCACGGTCGCTGTTCCCACGTTCGCCGCAAGTGAGCCGCGAGGATCCGTGTTGCGGAAAACGTGCGCAACCGGATCCGTGATGTACATCTCGTACCAAACACCGATTCCCATCGGTGCACCTTCCTCCGAGTTCACCGGGTTCGAGCGCAAGTACTGCTGATCGAGACGCAGATCGCGCACATAACATTGACCCAAGGTATTGACGATTAAGGCACCAGCTCCCAGCTTAGGCCACAAGAAGTGAAAGCCAGGCTCATCGATCACGCCGAGAACGTTACCAAACAAAACATAGACGCGCGCTTGGCGTTCGCCATTGATGGTGTAAAAACCGAAAATTTGACCGAGAGCGCGGACGACGACTTCCGCAAAAAAGAGAACGACGATCGTGATGATCACAACAGGAATGAACTCGAGGAACATCATACGCGGCTCTCCTCATTCTGAATGACGGCTTTTTTGATTTGCGAGAATAGCGGGAGTTTCACGTTACGAAGGTACAAAGGCAAAACGGCGCTGCCTGACTTCTTTAGAATGCGAAGCTGCTCGGAAAGCTGCTCAAGCATCTGCACCTCCGCCTGCGCTTTCAAAGTCTCGATTTCAACTGCCTTACGCGACTGCACGATCTTTTGATCGGCCGCCGCTCGCGCCAAGCTGATTTCCGACGACACTTGATTGTATGCGGTGTTGATCGCGGCAAGCGCCGATTCGACATCATCGGGAGGATTGATCTCGGTAATCAAAGTCGCATCTAGCTTGACTCCGTAACGAGGAACGGAGGAACGACATTCTTCCTCCATGTGACGATTGATTGCGCTCAAGTTCTTACGAAGATCGTTCACCGAGATCCCTTGCGTGTCGTGAGCAAAGGGAGTCGCGTTTTCTTCCCCAGCCGCATTCGGAGCTTCGTAATTCGCGATTCGCTCGCGAAGAATCGAGATAAAGTAACCGAGAATGTGCTGAACCGGGTCTTTGATTCCAAAGAGGTAGCCGTAAAGGTTTCGCTCCGAAACCGTGTAACGAAGCTGACCCTTCAAAGCGATGTTCAGCTGATCTCGCGTGACAGCGTCGAGCGCCGTTCCGTTATGGTTGGAGGAAGGACTCTCCGGATCAAACGCGATGTTGATCGTCTCGGTCGCGATCGAGACTTTATGGATCTTCTGCCACGGCATGCGAACGTAGGGACCGCCGGGAGGAATCACCCGAACCTGTGGATAGCTGTAGCGACCCGCTTCCGTCGGATCGAGAAGTTTCAAGGTAGGATCATCGCTCGTTGTTGCGTTCCCAATTCGCTCGGCGCGCCCGAAAGTTGTTTTCACCGCGCGTTCGTTTTGGTCGACCGTGTAGATCCCAGGAATTACGCACCTAACGACAAACCAGATGATCACGCCGATCGCGACCGCCATCATGAAACTCATTTTGCCTCCCTTTAGCTTTCATCAGCGTAGGGAGAGCGTTTGAACCCAGCAAGCGAATTCCGGACCTTCATCCTCATGCCCACTGCGTTCGCTCGACGAGAGCAAGGCTCCCCCGTTTGCAAAGTGGGAGGCGCGACGTTCGAGCAAAACCAAATAAGGAGGTTCACGTGAACGGAATCAATCGCGTCTTCATCATGGGTTATTTAGGTGCCGACCCTGAACTATTGACCAGCAAGACGGGAAAACCCTACCTGCGTATGAGTATCTCGACTCACCACAACCGGAAGTTAGCGAGTGGCGAGCGGGAAACCTCGACCACATGGCATCGCGTGATGGTCTGGGGAAAAAACGCTGAACGCTACAAGTCGTGGCTCCAACGCGGCTCAGCGCTCGCGGTCGAAGGTTACTTATCGAAGTTCAAGTACGAAAAAGAGGACGGTAGCGAGGCGTCGAGCACCAGCATCGTCGCGCGCGAAGTGCACTTTCTTGAGAAAAAATCGACGGTTGCTCCTAGCGAGACGGCTGGGACGTTGTCACCCACCCCTTGACAAACCCCCCTCGCCCTTGAAACGATATTGATATGCCGCATCCAGAATGCGGCATTTTCTGCCGGAAATTCGGTCGGATTTTGGGAGTCGATCAGAGTTCATGGACAAACTCAATTGGATCAAAGATCTCGTTCGCGCGGAACAAAAGATGGAAGAGTCCGGCGTCGTGGATTTCAGCTTCGGCTTTGATCCTCAACAACTTTTGTTCAATGAGTCGTTGAGCTTTCTTAATCAACTTAAGAACGGCTTCGTCGAGGCATCTGCGTCGTTCAACCAACTCAAAGCTTCGACCGTCGGTCGCGTAAAGATCTACGGCATCTCGAACACGCATGCCGACTTCATGCTCTTCCGCAACGGCTTTAAGCTTATCTTTGCGCTTCGTGAGCCCGGCGTTATCGGCATCCGCTTCCACTACGTCGGAGCGGGCTTTGTACAAGTGAACGCTGCTAGCGATAACGGGCAGAAGGTAACGAACGAAGAAGACATCTTGATCGCGCGTTGGGGCGCGTTCGGTGATCTCGTTTGGACTTACCAAGAACAGCCCATCAAGATCGACTACCTCGTTCGTTACTACATGACTCGCTTCATCCGCGAATCGGCGAAGTAATCAGCCGCCGCCTTCTTCATCAAAGCTGATCGGCATTTCGAGCGAGTTGTTGCGTTTCCAATCTTCGATGCATTGATTCGCGCGGGCTAGTCCTTGAGCGAAGGCAATGGGATCGAAACTAGCTCCCGAGCCATGATTGACCTGAAATTCAGAATCGACCAAACGATTGGCGCGAAACTCTTCTTCTCCATCCAGAGCCGCTTTGTCTGCGCCCGAGAGTTTTGCCGGATCAAGCTCCTCCATCGAAACGAGATAGCGCCCCTTCGGATCGCGCTTAGCTTCGACGACTTTGAAAATCGTCCCCGATCTGAACAAGACTTCTTTTTCTTCCGCAGCCAGTGACCAAGGAGCAATGTCGACGCCCGTTCGATTTACGATCGAAATAATAACGGCGTTTTTTGGATCCGCTTCCTTAACGTTCTGGTCGCAGCCGCCGCAACCTTCGTTTTTGTAAGCACCCATCGCAAAGTCTTCAGCTACCTTTTTATCCGTCGTCGATGAGCTGAAACGACGCTCAATCCAAACGCGTCCTTTGTAGAATCGATTCTCGATCGGCTCTTCCGACGTATGATAGATGCCGCGGTAAACGGTCGTTTTACCTGGAATGCCGTGGGCCGGAATTTTCGCGAGGATCTTATTGAGCTGCGTGCGGTAGCTTATGACTCTGTGTCCGAACTCGCCCTCTTCGCACGCCATATCCGGGACCATCGGGCCTTTTAGACCGACGACGTCGCGATCGAGAATGTTCGCAAACGTGTGGTTCATGAGATAGCCCTGGCTCGTGTAATCGCGAATGAGCTGAATTTCGTACTCCGAGAGCTTAGCGGGCTTCGAAGGTTTCGCGTGAACGCCACCCGTAACAAGGATTAGCGCAGCAAAAATTAGACGGCTTAAGAAACGTTTCATCACAACGTCCTTTGAACAGGAGATGGCACCCAAAGCCGCAAAATAAATGCAAGTTCCGGACTGAGCTAAAACCTCATATCGCTGGTCTTGAGCGTTCAACTTCTAGACAAGGCCGAAACTCGACGCCTCCTTTCTTTCAAGATCAAACTCAACTGATCGAGTTCCAAGACTTTCGGCCGTCAAGAGTTCGCGACGAGACCTGGAAAGACAGAGCAAATCCGCGACTCGACTCAAAATTTCCGCGACTGACGCCGATTACTAACGAGTAGTTAAGGTCATTAATTGCTGAGTTGAGAAGAGAGCAATGAGCGATCAAGCGATTCGTTTCGAAGTCGATGATGTCCAACGAGAGTTCCTCGATGAAGTTCGCTTCATGGTTGAGTCCGTTGAGGAGAGCTTTCTAAAACTCGATGCTCCCGAGAATCGGAAGCAAGAGCTCACGAACATCTTCCGAGTCATGCACTCGGTAAAAGGTGCTTCGGCCGCGGTCGGTTTTGATGACCTTGGACACTTCGCCCACGCCGTTGAAGATTTGCTTCAAATCCTCCGCGTGGAACCGAATCTTGTTACGCGCGAAATCGTTACGCTGCTCCTGAAATCCATCGATTTGATCAAATCCCGTGTCGTTGAGCTTTCAAAAGGGATTCGCTCGATCTGGGATGTCTCCGAAACGGTGGAAGCTCTCAATCGTCTTTCCGGTTCGGGACTCTCGGCGATCAACAATCATGACAATGCTCCGGCTCCGATTTCCGCAGCTCCCGTAGAAGCACCAGCTCACGCACCGACGGCGACAGCGGCACCCGCAGCCGCGGCAGCGCCAGCTCCCGCGCCGAAATCAGCTCCAAAGTCTGAAGAGACTGCAGCTTCTTCCGGCGGCGCGGATGATCCGGGCCGTCTGCTGAAAGTCGACGCCCTTCGCGTAACATCAGTCATCGAACTTGTGGGTGAACTCGTAACGATCAAGAGTCAGATCCTTCGTGATCCGGCTCTCAAGAGTTCCGCAACTCTCCGCTCAGCGGTCGACCTCTTAGATAAAACGGTGCGCGAACTTCACGACGAGGCCCTGGCGCTCCGTATGACTTCGCTCAAGACGACCTTCAAAAAAGTTCAGCGGATCGCTCGCGATCTTTCGGTAAAGCTCGAAAAACCGATCGCGCTTTCCATCGATGGTGAAGACACCGAGATGGATCGTAACCTCACCGAGATGATCACCGATCCCCTCACTCACTTGATTCGAAACGCAATCGATCATGGAATCGAAAAGCGCCAAACACGCCTTGAACGCGGCAAACCCGAAGTCGGCGTCATCAGCGTTTCGGCTCGTCAGCAAAGCGGAAGGATCGTGATCGAAATTCGCGATGACGGCGGCGGTATCGACCGCACGAAAGTCATCGCGAAGGCTCGCTCAAACGGGATCATATCGCAAGAGCGGAACGAATCGGACATCAGCGATAAAGAAGCTTTTGGCTTCATCTTTGCGGCTGGATTCTCGACAGCGGAAAAAGTGACTGACGTCAGCGGACGCGGTGTCGGACTCGATGTCGTAAAGACAAACATCCAAAAGATGAAAGGTACGATCGACATCGAAAGCCAGCTCGGCAAAGGAACACTCTTCCGCCTGTCGCTTCCGCTGACAACGTCGATCACCGAGGGCATTTTGGCCGAAGCCGCGGGACGAAAATTCATCCTACCCCTCGATCGCATGCGCGAACTTATCCAGGCGCGAGATATCAAATCTCTTTCTTTTACATCCGGTTCCCGCGTCGTGCGTGTCCGCGATCAGATGATCCCTTACTTAAGCCTCAACGAAGCGCTCTGCAATCAAGAGCGTTCGGAAGATCGCTTCAAGGACAGTACAATCGTGGTGATGGAAACCGCGACGACACTCGTTGCAGTTGCTGTCGATCGCGTCCTGTCGCAAACACAAGTGGTCTTAAAGCCCCTTGATCGCACGTTCAAAGAACAGCCCGAAATTTCGGGAGCCACGATTCTCGGTGATGGTTCAGTCGCGCTCGTGCTCGATATCGATGGCTTGCTCGCCGTGCTCTCGCAGCCCGGTGCTCGCGCCTCGTTTGCGCAGACAACGGTCAAAGCCGCTTGATCCTTTATAGCGGAGGCTCGACATTCGTCGGCCTCCCGACCCAGACTTAACCTGGTCTTCAAGCGTCTCAATTTAATTCTTCACAACTCCGATTAGGCGTTATGGGTTTACGGAAAGACCTGCTCTACACACTTTTCGGCGTAGCGGTTTTCGCAGCTAGCTTCCTTGCGGCTTGCGGTGCGCCCGATTCGCAAGCGATCGATCCGGAGAATCGGATTCGTCGTTACCTCTACGTCACGAGCGGAGCTTGTTACGGCGGTGGCGTTGCGCTCGCAACGGGTTCCAACACGATCGTTGCCTACGATTTAACGACTGGTGCGGTAAAACACTACATTCGCGATTACAACACGGCCTCACCGGGCGATAGCCCCGTCGGAATCCGCGAATTCAGCGCGAATTACTTCCTCGTCTCGGTTGAAAACGCAGCCGGCCGCCGCATCGACATCGTTCGCAAAGACGGTGTTGAGCAAGACAACTACATCAATAACTCGGCGGCGCTCAACGCCACCATGCGCGGAATTTTCTTAATGCCAGATAAGAGCTTGCTCGTGAGCAAAGCTTCGGCGATCGAAAAATTCGCCTCGGGTAAATCGCGCGTGACCATCGGTGCCAACCCCTTCGTGAACGCTCCCGCAGGTGCTTGCGCAACGACGAACGTCAACGTGTCTTCGTTGCTCGCGCTTCCGAACGGAAAGATCCTCTACACGCACGCGAACACGTCGCCGAACAACAAGACCGTTTTGATCGGAGCTAACGGCTACACGGCCGCTGGCGACTGTTTGAGTTCGCAAGCGGCGCCCGTTACGACTTCGCTACCGACCGCCTCTCTTCTCCATTCGAGCGGAAAACTCTTGATCGCGTACGGCAGCACGACGGCGACAAGTAACTCGATCTATTCTTACGATCTCAACCAAACGACCAACGCATTCAGTGGCGCGACTCTCGCATACACCGACTACGGCATCGTCAACGGTCCCTCGGCGATGGCCGAGGACCCGATTACCGGAGACGTGTACGTTGCAAATGCGACGAGCACCTTCAATACGATTGAGAAGTTTACTTTCAATTCGTCAACCGGCGTGCTCACGCGAGCGACAACTCTTCCCTTCGTGCAGAACTCCGTATTCAGCCGCTGCGTGACCGGAATGGCCGTGATGGAGAAGAGCGAATGAAGAATTTAGCCTTTCTCCTCCTCGCGCTCCTGATCTTTGCGGCACCTCAAGCGGAGGCACGCGAACGACGCGAAACCTTCTTCGGTGGAGTTGGTCTCTCACGCGCCCTCCTCGATTTCACGGACGGCAAGGCTCGTACCACCTACACCGGTTGGGGTCCTGATCTGGAAGTAGGATTCGAATTTCCGTTGAAAGGTGAGTTCGGTTGGCAGTTCGCGGCGATTGGCTCACGCCATGAGCTTCTCAATTCGATCGACAGTAAAACGTACGCGGAAAAAGGTATTCTCGACTCCCTCGGCGCACGTGTCGGCGTTTACTACATGAACATCTCGCTCGGTGGAGGCATGAAGCAAACTCGGCTAGAAGTCACTTCGATCCCGAGTCTGCCCGACCAATCGACGACGGTGCTCAAAGGATCGAACGCCTTTGGTTATGGGGCATTTAGCTTTGATTATCGTGGGATGTTCCGCGCGACCGCCGAAGGCCAATACACCAACGGCAACTTCGACGGACGCACGCTCGAGGCCTACCAGATCGGGATGCGCCTCACGCTGCTCTTTGACCTGTGAATTTCAAACGGAGATATCGATCACGCCTCGGCGCTTTTGATCGCCTCGGTCCGGCAGAAGTTGAAAGCGAATCGGATCCACCGTCTTTACAATCAACGTCACGGAATCACCCTCGCGAAAAGGGCGCTTCGTCTCGTTGTGCACACGAAGCAAGTTCCCACCGAAGTTGATCAAGACGTCATCACTGAGCATGACTTCTTCCACTCGGCCTTGAACGAGATCACCCAGCTTAAGACCCTGTAACGCACGCTTGAGCATCAGCCCTCCGGACTTTCGATCCGGGGAAACTGCACTTTGCGAACAACCGGCATCTCGGCAGCGGTTGAAGCACGGCCATTCACGATATGAACGGGCTGCTGAGCGACCGCACCCTCTTTTGCCATCGCGCGAGCTTGCGAAAGCTCAGCGGGGACAGGCTTCTCAGGAGCCGCCTTCGCGCCAGCCTTCAGCGCGGCTTGCACCTTCGCTTGCGCCATCGCGCGGGCGAGAACAGGATCGTTTGGCTTCTCTGCTTGTTGCGCCTGCATCGGAACCGGTTGTGCTGCGGCGGCCTGCGGTTGCATCGGCTGCTGTTGGAACGGTTGCTGCTGTTGGAACGGTTGCTGCATTTGTGGTAGGGATTGCTGCATCTGTGCCGCGGGTTGCACTTGCGGCATCTGGGGCGGCATCTGGGTCGGCATCTGGGGCGCCATCGGTTGCTGTGCAACAGGTAGAGGCTGCAGCTGCGCTGGTGCAGTCTCCCCTTCAACTCCCGTAAAGATTTGCGGAATCAAATTCGAGAGCTGATCCAGCGGAGGGAAGAAGGAACGCGAGTCATTCTTCTCCGCGTCTTCGCAGGCTTTGCGGAACTCTTCGCCCAACTTCTGGAGTGGCCCCATCTCAACTTTCGGAGTTTCGAAAGCCGCCGACAGATCGCGAACCGTCGACTCACGCGCAAGTTGGATGTCGAGATTCTGCATTTCGAATTGTAGGCGACTTAAGTTCTCAACGAGTCTTTGTTGTTCGGCAAGTTCAAGCTCAGCGCGAAGACGCGCCGCTTGGGTTTGCATTTCTGCGGATTCACTCCCCGCTTGCGGCGGAGGCGGTTCGGCAAACGAAGCTCCGGCTGCAGCCGTTCCACTGATGGCTTGCGCATCGACTTCACCTTGAGCCCACGTAGGCAGCTGATCTTCGTTGAACATCAGTTGATCGCGATTCACTTTCGCGATGAATTCGATCTCACCTTTCGGAAGATCGATCTTCGCGGAGATTTCTTCCGCACTCAAACCTTGATGAGCAAGGCGCGCGGCTTGAACGTACTTAATCGTGTTCTGTCGCTCGATGATTTCTTGGTGCGGAATTTTATCTTGGAAGATCTTGGCCACATCGAGGCTTCGCTCCATCGAAACGCGGAGCTCGTGCACATGTTGTTCCGCGAGTTGAACTTTCGCCTGAACCTCTTTCGCTTTTTGGTCGAGGATGGCCGCAAGTTGGTTCACTTGAAGTTCGGTGCGATCCGAGAGGTCTTCGAGAACCGAAATCTTACTTTGAAGAAGTTGAAGGCCGCGGCTCAGACGAGGGTCGTCTTTCGGCGCCCGGTTCATGCGCATGATGATGACGAAAAAACCGACGGCGGCAAAAATATTGAATACGACCTGGAGCAAAGTTCCCACGAAGCCTCCACCACTATTGATATATCAATGGTAAAGACTTAAGCCGTGGCGCGTCTATGCGACCAAAGACAAGAACAAGGGTCGAGGTTCCAACTCGACCCACGCGCAGCGAACTAAAGATTACTTAAGTGCGTAGAAGAAGTTTTTCATCCGCTCGACGGCTTCGCGACCCTTCTCTTTTTCGAGCGTGTAGCAAAGGCGTAAGAATCCTTCGAGACCGAACTCGTTGCCAGGTACAACCGCGACGAACTGGTCTTCAAGAAGCGCTACCGAAATGTCTTCAGATGAGCGAATGACTTTGCCCTTGTGCGATTTACCGATGAAGGGCTGGACGTTGATCCAAAGGTAGAACGCACCTTCCGGGACCGACAGGCGAACGCCTTCGATTTTCTTGAGCTCTTCGATCAAGAAGTCGCGACGCTCGCGAAGTTTTTGCACGGTCTGGGCCACTTGCGTTTCGGAATTACGAATCGCTTCGACGGCCGCTTGTTGGGAGATGGCAACCGCACAGCTCACACTTTGGCTTTGGTAAGCCGTCATCGCCGAGATGATCTCTTTGTTTCCGAGGGCCCAACCGATGCGCCAGCCCGTCATTGCGTACGACTTCGAAGCTCCGTTCAAAACGATGACGCGATCGCGGAGATCCGGCGCCACGTGGAGAAGATGCGGCGCGATCTTCGATTCAAACGAAAGACGATTGTAGATATCGTCGCTGATGATGGCGACCTTCGGGTGATCACGAAGAACCGCGGCGAGCTTTGTGAGCTCCTCGCGCGAATAGACTTTGCCCGTCGGATTCGAAGGCGAGTTCAACAAAATGGCTTTAGTCTTCGGCGTGATTGCTTTGCGGAGAAGTTCGGGAGTGAGTTTAAAATCAACGTCTTCATCGCAAACAACGATTTTAGGTTCTCCGCCCGCAAGTTCCACCATTGTCGTGTAGCTCGCCCAGAAGGGAGCGACGAGAATCACTTCGTCACCTGGATCCACGATCGTTTGGAGCGCCGAGAACAAAATGAACTTTGCGCCCGAGCTGACCGTGACTTGCGAAGGGTCGTACGAGAGCCCGAGATCTTGCGACGTTTGTTCCGCGATCGCCTTGCGAAGTTCAGGGATGCCGTTCGCGGGCGTGTACTTCGTCATCCCGACGCGGATGGCACCGATGCCGACTTCTTTGATGTTGTCGTATGTATCCCAGTCGGGCTCACCGATCGAAAGCGAGATCACGTTGTGACCGGCTGCTTTCATCTCCGCAGCTTTTGCGGCCAACATGAGAATGGGCGAAGGTTTGCAAAGCTGGGCGCGTTTAGCGAGCGAGATGGGACTCACGACTTTCTCCTCTTCAGATGAGTGTACTGGGACAGATGGCTTTTTGATTTTGGCTTATCGGATCTCAGGCTTTTTTTTGCCGGAGGTTTCGCCGGTGCTTCGACCTCTGGCCCCGCCTGCTTTTGGCTCACTTGCTTCTGGGCCGCTCGCTTTTGTTCGGCAAAACGGTCCTTCATAGCTTGAGCTACGTGCGGAGGAACTAAGCCCTTCACGGATCCACCGTGCATCGCAACTTCCTTCACCGTACTGCTGGCCACGTAATAGAACTCGGGCGATGCAAAGACAATCATTGTTTCGATAGTTGGCGCGAGCTTCTTATTCATATTCGCCATGACGAGTTCGTACTCAAAATCAGTCACGGCACGAAGGCCGCGGACGATGACGCGTGCGCCAACCTCACGCATGTAGTCGACCGTGAGACCTTGATGAATCGCAACGGAAATTCCGGGGACGCCCTTGAGAGACGTCTCCACTAGAGCTTTTCGCTCCTCAGCGGTGAAGAGGTACTTTTTAGTGGGATGCTGAGCGATCAGGATCGTGATTTCCCCGAGGATCGGTTGGATGCGGCGAATGATGTCGACATGACCATTGGTGATCGGGTCGAAACTTCCCGGATAAACGGCCACTGGCATACGCGTCTCCACAGTCTAGGGACAATTTCTATGAACCGGGACATTTAAGCGTAGGCTGGCCCCCAAAAGCAAGAATGGAGGCAGCGTTATGGAGGAAGAATTATTCGTCTGCTGCGTTTTCTGGCGAATGTTTCGGAGAAGCCGGGTCGTTGGACTCAGCGGTGTCTTTTGGCGCTTCTTCAGAGTCTTTTGTCCAAAAGCTCACGCGTTTGTCGCCGTAATCTCGCTCGTCGGTCCGCATGAGACCCTTGTAGCTGGATTCAACACGCTCATGAGACGACGATTCAATCATGATCACGGTATCGGGGCCGACTGCCGCGCTAGAACCGAGCAGTTCGAGGACACTGTGGGCAAGCTTCTCCGTAAAAGGTGGATCCGCGAGGATCAAATCGTAGGCTGGTCCCGAGTAACGTTTTAGGTACTTCAAAACGTCATCGCAGATAACCTGAACCTCGTCTTCGATCTCAAGCAGTTTCAAATTATCGCGAATGATGGCGATAGACTTTTTGCTCAGCTCAACGGAGTCAACCGATGTGGCTCCTCGCGAAATAGCCTCGCAGGTCAAATTGCCGGTTCCCGCAAAAAGATCAAGCACGCGCGCTCCGTCAACATAGCCCTGCAGCTTGTTGAAGATACTTTCTTTGACTCGATCTGTGGTGGGTCGGATGTGGCTAGCGTTAAAGTTCGCGAGCCGACGTCCCCGAAAGCGACCGGCAATGATTCTCATGCTTACTTTCTCTGGTTATCTTTTCTTTGCGAGCTGATTCACAAACGCAACGATCTGCGCCCGATTCGTAATCGAGAGCGAGAGAAAGTGCAACTCGCAGAGATGAAGGACATGTGAACTCGCCTGAGAACCCGCGGGTGCTGGGGGCTCCTTCGTCACTGGTGCGGCGGCTGGTGGACCACCATGGGTGCCCGGCGCCCACTGCGTGTAAAGCTTTACGAGTACGACGTACTCACTTATTGCCGCGTGCAAGACGGGAAGCTCAAAAGCGCATTCGAACTTCTCACCTGGTTTCAGTGTTGGTGCATGAAATTCCGCAAGGAAACCGACATCCGTTATTTTGACGATTTTTCCCGTATGCGTTTCGGTTGCCGACTTCATCGTGATCGGAATCGGGTAAGCATTTACTTTTTTGATACGGACATTCGAATCAGGCATCGGTCTTACCGCTGGAATAAAGTTGATCCGCTCGAGCTACAACTTGAAAGACGTCTTCGAAAGGCTTGGGGATAAAGAGATCAGCCCCCATCTGCTGCGCGGTTGCGATATTGTGTTCGCCAGAGTAAGCGGACATCAAAATGACTTTCGCGGGAGGCCCCTTTTTCTCTCGCAGATTCTGTAAAACTTCGGGACCACTCATTTCAGGCATGAGGACATCCAGAAAAACGAGATCAGGCTTGATCTCAAGCCATTTCTCAAAACCATCTTTGCCGTCGACGGCTTCGGTTACCTCGTGACCTTTTGCGCGGCAAGCACGACCAAGAGATTTTCGAACTAGTGGCTCATCGTCGACGATCAAAATCTTCATTTCGTTTGGCCTTTCGAAGCTTGGGCAGATGTCGGCGCCGGATGAACCGGCAAACTCACGGTAAAGTGAGTGCCCTCGTTCAATCGGCTGCGAACCGAGATTTGCCCTCCGAAGTTTTCGATGACACTTCGACTCATGCTGAGTCCTAGTCCGGTGCCTTGCCCTTTTTCCTTCGTGGTGAAGAAGGGCTCAAAGATGTTGTCGATGATCTCCGGAGGAATTCCCACGCCCGTATCGCGCACGTGAAGCGCGGAGACTCTGCGCCCGACTTCGTCTTGCACCGTCTCGACTTCGATCGTGATCGTTCCGGGATCACTCATCGCTTGGCAAGCGTTGTTGACCAAGTTGAAGACTACCTGCTGCATCAAATGCGGCTCGACTTTCACGCAAGCTTCGTCTTCGCTCATATTGATTTCGCTTCGGTGCTCGCGCATCGCGGTCTTCAACATCGGAAGGGTTCGCCGAACGATTTCGTTGAGCGAGATGAGCTCTTGTTTTTGTTCGGTGCCGCCTTTGGAGAAGTCGAGCAAGTTCTCGATGATCTTCTGCGAACGACCGGCCGCTTTTTCGACTTCACCGATATCTTCTTTGAAGGTTCCTTCGGGAATCTCCGCTAATAAAACCTGCGCCAGCGAACGAATACCGGTGAGAGGATTGTTAAGTTCGTGCGCGATGTTTCCGGCGAGCAATCCGATTGCCGCCATCTTCTCGCTTTGAACCATGCGACCATGAAGTTCGCGCGAGGACGTCACGTCCACGTAGTGATTGATGACGTTCGTGAGAAACGAGTCCCCTTTGATGCGGATCGGATAGCTGAAAACTTCGTAAACTTTTTGGCCGCGTTTGACTTGTCCCTTTTGCGGCTCGCCCGAACTCAGCGCCGCCTCGACCGGGCAACCACGACAAACACTTTCAGACTGCATCAAGATCTTATGGCATTTGGTATCGTACACACGCTGGCCCGTTGCGCCCGCGAAGTGGCGATTGGAGCGCACAACTTCAAAATCGATATCGACGATCGCGATCGGATCTTTGATCCCGTCGAACGTGCTTTCCCATTGAAGCGACGTGTACTTCAAGTGGTATTCAAGCAGGATCCGGTCGAGGGCGATCGAAAGCGGCTGAAGGCGCTCGGACACGAACGATAGAAAACGGTCCACTTTGTCGTCATTGAGCTGATGCTCAAAAAAAAGGGTCGCGGGACTCTCGGCTTCCGAGTCCGAGGCGACCGCGCGACGCTTTAAAGGCACTGCGAGGACTTTGACGAACGGACGACCGAACTCGTTCGCGAGATACTGACGATCTTCGTGTTCATTGAAACGGATTCGCGAGCGGTTCGACCACATCGTACGAGCTTCTCGTTCGACGATTTGTTTGCCTTGCGAAAAGAGAATCATGGGTCTTCGCTCCGCAACCACGTAGCCGAGCACCGGGGGGCGGACTTCGTGAAACCCTTTGAGTTCTTTGCGGATCAATCCCATCAACTCGTCAACCGAGGTGAGGTTCGAAAGATCTTTGATGAAACGCACAAGCTCGCGAACGTGGGCGAGTTGTTTTTCCGCTTCAATCTTGCTGCTTTCGGCGGTGACGGTGCGCTCGGTCACGAGCTGTTCTAAGCCCGACGTTAACCGCTCAAGCTGGCGGTTTTGCAGGCTGACTTCTTTCAGCAGACTCGCCTGAGTCATCTTGAGTTGGTGGTGCTCGATTCCTTTTGCGATGTCGACGAGAAGCTGCTCGTTCTCCCACGGCTTCGCGATGAATCGGAAAACGTGGCCGCGGTTGACCGCTTCTTCGATGACCGAAGTTTCAACTCGCCCCGTGAGCAGGATCCGCGAAGTCGCGGGAGATTTTTCTTTCGCGAAGGCGAGAACATCGACGCCGCTTGCGGCCTGAAGCCGCTGATCAGCAACCACTACGGCGAATCGATCTTTGATGAGATGCTCGCGCGCTTCTTCGGCCGAGCCGACTGCGACCAAAGTCCAAGGCTCCCCCCGAAAGAGGCGCGCGGCAGATTCCAGAATGTCGCGGTCGTCATCGACCCAGAGAACTTTGTGCTCAGCCATTAGCTCCTATGTTCCAACAGTCGGAGCGGAGGCACAAGCCTTAGCGACTGCCGTTGGGCTTGCGCAAAGGTCTTTCGAGCGCGAGAGCCTCTTTCCAAACGATGAGGGCCCCGGTCAACTCGTACTCTAGAAGATCAGCCACCAAGACGTAGTCTTTCTTCGAGTAAGCTTCGCTCATTTCGCGGATAACCC
The DNA here is from genome assembly GCA_005808505.1 of Bdellovibrionales bacterium. Taxonomy (GTDB): domain Bacteria; phylum Bdellovibrionota; class Bdellovibrionia; order Bdellovibrionales; family JAMPXM01; genus SYLX01. Next base: position 17,214 of record SYLX01000254.1, read on the forward strand.
GCGCGATCACTTTCTCGGCCTCGAACCAACGCTCAGGTTGATGTATTGGCTGACCAACGCCCGAAGCGGCTCCCCGAACGTGCATCAAAGTATCGACTAACCACTGACACCCTTCCAAGCAGGTGTTGAAGGAGTTTTGTGATTCTTGAAGGTTACTTCCGCGGAACATCTCGGCTGTCTTCAAGCAAGAGTCTTCAAGCTCCGGAATGAAGGCATGCGCTGACGCCAGAGCATCGTTGATGAGGTCGGCGGGTTTATTGGAGCGGATGGCGATGTCCTGAATTTCCTGACGAGGGCTTTCGGCGAACTTTGTCTCGTCGCCCTCATCGAGGATCATTCCGTTGACGCGAATCTCGCAGATCACTTCGCCGCGCAAAGAAAAGTCCGTTTCGATCCGGCGGATGATCTCTTTGAGAGTCATGCACTCGGCAAATTGCTTTTCGACTTCGTTTTTATCCCAGAATGATGTTGTCATCTTTCCTCAACTTTCTCGGAGCCGGGGTCTTGCGGCAATGCGGGTGTCCCCGAGTCTAAGTACAAACTCATAACGTCTGCCATACGCGCGTGGATCGCGTCGGTCGCCGTGATCAAGTTTTCCATCGACATGGGGCCGATGCGCATGCGCTCTGTACGAAACCAACGCACTAAAGGCGCAAGCTCCGGCACACGATCGGTGATCTGGTTCATAATTTCGTCCGCGCGATCAAGAATCGCGCCAGCCGTTTTATTCTGTGCGTTCACGCGAAGCGATTCGATCTGCTCGCGTGCCAACGTGTTGACCTCGTCGAGTCGCGTAAGACCCAGAATGTAAAGGTCACTCGGCGGCAACGGGAATGGCTCGCTCATGTATAGAGCTCTTAAGAACTCCCAGTCGAAGGCGCCCGCTTGTGGTCGCATCTCAATGTACGGCAAAGTTCGGCCCGGCACTCGCACGAGAAACGGCGAAAGAGTCGCAACCGTGGGCCGGTCGTGAACCATGTTCACGGCTTCGATGGCAATATCCTGCCCTGTCACCTCATCTTCACTTTGCAAAGTCAAGATGCGGCTACCTTTGGAACGTGGTCCCGTCTCCCAGAAGGAAACGATCGGAAGACTCAAATTCAGAACCGGTGTTCCGGTAATCGAGGCGATTTGAACGGGTCCACTATCCCCGCCGATCAAAAGACGCGCGCGGCTGATGAGATCGAAAAGTTCATCGAGCGAAGTCTTACCCACTAAGTTGACGGGTTCACGGCCACTTGAGAAGCCGGTGATCTTTGAGGCTTGCTCAACCTCCTCTTTTGACCCGATAAGCACGACTTCACCCTCGTAAGCTTGCAGCAAGTGTTTGACGACTTGCAGCCACTTTGACCAACTGAAGGTTTTTCCAGCGACGCTTGCGCCGATGTGCACGAGGATTTTCTCTTCACGCACGGGTGTCGTGGTCTGACCGGTTGACCAATCCTCTTCGGTCAACTCGACACCCGCTACGTAAGCAAAAAGATCCGTCACGTGGAGACGATTTGCTCGACCCACACCGACTTGCGCGTAAAAGTAGGCGCTGCCGTCATCAGGAATGCTCAAATAGCCGTCTTCAAAGCGAGTGTAGCCGCTGACTTGCGCGGCTGTGTTTTGAGTGATCTCACGAGTCAGATAACTCGAAAACGGCGAGAACGTGAGATTGATGACTCGATCAAAATTCTCAGCGCGGAGCTGACTCGAAAAACTTGTTAGCTTCTCGAGCGAAGCGTCGAGCGCAGGCTTCTCGTCGATCAACGGTTCTAAGACCGAGCGCGTATCAAGAAGCCAGTGGCGCGTGAGCACGCCGTCTTTCGGAGCCGCGACCGCGAATTTTGAACGCGTGAGAAGATGAATCTCCGCACCAGGGTTCGCGCGCTTCAGCGCACGCAGCACCGGCCACGTTTGATAAATGTCACCGAGGCGCGCCAGTTGCAGCACGAGGATCTTCATGCGGGATCTGCTCCTTGATCAATTCCTCCAACATCCGCATTTGGTTGATGCGCTCGGAGTACGGTTCGGATCCCGCTTCTTGGGATGCGACGCTTTTTAAGCGGTGGCGGATCTGCATCGCGGCCACACGCAGGAAGTGTTCTAGATCTTTTTCGGCGCTCATCGCGTCTCCATTTCGCCCGACTCAAGAGTTGATCCTTCAAGTCCACGAATCAGGCGGAGATAGATTTCAGTCCGTTTTTCAAATTCAGCGGCGAAGTCTTGCGCCCGGCGAAAACGCGTGAAGGCTGGGCTCATGTCATCCTCGATCACTTGATCAAGCAGGGACTTAAATGAGCTCAAAAGTGCCGAGTGGCGAATCCGTTCGCGGAACAAAATGAGACCATTGATGAACTCACGCATCTTGCGAGGATCCTCGAAATGACCGCGCATCCACTGCAGTTGGATCTTGAAACTGTTGACACGGCCTTCGGCGAGAACTGCCTGGCGCTCGAGGTCTGACCAAAGGTGGCGCCACTCGATATCGGAAACGAGAGGATGAATGGACTTCAGAAGCGCCGCGAGTCGACGGATTTCCGTTCCCATCTGAAGACTTGCGCTCTTGCGCGTGGTCGATTCGAGCCAAAGCTTGCGGCATGCGAGATCCAGCCAACGACACACGGACGCTTCACTGAAAGGCTCAAGCAGCGAAGGTGCGGCCCAAAATCCGGACTCGGTCATCTCGACCCGCAGGATTTCGACCTCGCGAGCGTACTCTTCCGCGATCGTGCGAAGTTGGAAGGTGCGGCGCGAGAAAACTTCAGACGCGACCATCGCAACGGCATCTGGCTTCAAGCTCTGTCCGCAAGCGTGGCTTGCGCGGTGACACGCTTTTGAATGAACGCACGGGACGCAAGCTTCTCGACTGCGAATGATGATGCTTCCCTGCTGGTAAGCGCCCGTGCGATGCGCATCACTCGAGCCTAAGCAGATTTCCACGATCGGGGTTTTCGCAAGGCTCGCTAAGTGCTTGATGCTGGTATCGCCCGTGATCAAAAGCTTGGCGCGCTTGAGTAAACTAAAGGCACCTTCGAAACTGAGGATGGCGAGCCGCGCGCGAACGTTCGCATCTTGGAGACGCGTCAGCAGGGGTGTGAGTTTTTCCTTTTCAAAGGGCGCACCGAGAATCGCAAACTGCGCGTCGGGATGAAGCCCTTGGAGCTGTACGATCGCGCGCGCGAAAGACTCAAGACCCCAGTCTTTTTTCGTGTCGCTTGTCAAAGCTTGGACGGCAATGACAGGTCCCTGCATCTCGCTTGAGAGATAGTCCGCAGCTTCCGCGCGCCCCTTTTCGGTCTCAACGAGTGCAGGTGAATTCTGCCTTGGATCGTAATCGATGCCGAGGGCGAAGCGGAAGACGTCCGTGAAATGGAAGACTTCCTCGCCTTCCGCGTCGACTTGATGATTCAAGTATCGAAACCACGCGGTACCGAACGCGGCTTTGCCCTGCGGATCAAAAACAAGTCCGTGCTTCTCTTTTGCCGAGATGAGGCTCAAGAGCCAACCGCTCAGACGATTGTGCGTGAGGTTCAAAGCAAGGTCATAGTTCTCACCGTTCAGGGAGTCGATTTGCGCCTGCAGTCGCTCGTATGAATCAAAAATGGGAACCGAAGCTTCGCCGAGGCCCTTCTGCAGTCTTTCGCGATCGAAAAACCAAAAGCGATCGATGTATGGCAAAAGTGGCGCGACTTGTTTGAACTGACCATTGAGCATGAGATGAATTTCGGCGTGCGGAAATTTATTCCGTAATCCACGAAGGATCGGGGCGGTCAGAACAATATCGCCGATGCGAAGAAGACTGACGACAAGGATCTTCATAACACAAGCTCCTCGAGCACGCGCCAAAGGCGACGTTCGCGCGAGCCCTGCGCCTGAGGTTGGAAAAGCTTCTCGAGAGTTTTCACGCTGATCGCTTCGTTCTGAATCGCGAGAATGGCTTCAGGATCGAGAAGTGCTGCCAACTCGGGACGTGTCTTGAGTTGGAGGAGAAACGAAAGCCGGTCACGACCGTTAAGGAGTTTTTCGACAGCTGCGAAGTATTCAGGTTCGGCTTGAAACGAAGCGCCGTGCGTAGCGACGCGGTAAATACCGCAAAGTCGATCGCGGAAGCTCGCGTGCTCAATGAGCTTAGCCCAGTTCTCTTCAACCACGATTTCGACGCTATTTTTACATTTAAGGAGATCTGGCGTCAGCTCGGTCGCGGCCCTGGCGAGTTCCGCATCTCGTTCGATCACGAGAACGGGCTGGTTTTCAGCGAGCGCTCGGATCGCGAGCACGTGATAACCGCACGCCAAACCCAAAACAAAAATTGTTTCGTTTGGCTCGACTCCTGTTAGAGCTTTCTCCGCCCAAGCGCGAGCCTCGCGCCAAGGATCCATGGAAGAAGCTAGAAGCCGCCCGTTTTTCTTGAGAACGGGGTGCCCCGTTCTCGAAATTTCCGTCGTGATCAAACTATCCATCCTTCAAGCGCGCGAAAGCTCGCGATCCAGAATCTGTTTCACGGCTTCAGCGCCTTCGATCGCCGGGTCAAGAGCAAGCACACGCTCGATTTCGATGCGGGCTTCCCACAAACGACCGGTATGGGTCAAAATTTTCGCCAGAGTAAAACTCATTTCAGCATCTTCGCACTCAATGGCCAAGTATTCCTGAAGACGAGTGATCGCTATCGAGAAATCGTGATCTACGCCGCCCCACTCAACGACCAAGCGAATCGCCGTGCGATTGCGTTTGTTGATATCGAGGGCGCGCTGGACGTTGGCCCAGGCGAGTTCTTGATCGCCCATTTGGCGATGCACGAGCGCAAGACCGACCCAACCACGATCGTTTTCGGGATTGAATTCAACCGCGCGACGGAAGCGTTGCACAGCTTCGCCTAGGTTATCGCGCTGAATTTCGAGAGTTCCGTAATTTACCATGAGCGCATCCGACGTCGGATTCAAGATGTACGCTTTGTTGTAGAACTCTTCGGCCGATTCGAAGTCGCCCGCGCGAACGTGGATGTTGCCGACGTTCTTGTAAATTTCGAAGAGTCGCGACGAATCGTCGATGACCGACTTCAAAACTTCGCGGTAGCTGGCGAGCGCCATCTGATCGCGCTCGCTTAAGTAAAGAGTTTCCGCGATTAGAACTTGTGCGTCGACTTTCTTTGCCGTCTTCGCCAACGCGCGGAAACACTTGAGTGCCTCCTCGTAGCGGCCTTCGTCTCGCAGGCACTCACCCATTTTTTGGAGCGCGTCCGCATGCTCCGGCTGACGCATGAGAATATTTCGCAAGATATTGAGAGCGAGGCGCATCTCGCGTGCATCGATGAGGATCTGCGCGTTCTTCATCAAGATATCGAGGAGGTGGTGTTCCGCTTGGAGCAGAACTTCATCGACCTGATCTTTCTTAACGGGTGCTGGTGCTACAGCAACCGCTTCGGCGCCTTCGCTATCGAACTCGCGGAGCGCGCGCTCAAGTTCGCTGATGGGTCGTGCAGGCCCTGCGGCCATCGACGGAGTTTGTTCAGCTTGAGCTTTGATTCGTACAGATGTGCGCTCTCTTTCCAGTTCCATCTCGTTCGTTTGCCTTTCTCTCGGACTGTCTATAACCGCGGCCATACTGGCCTTCCGCCGTGGGATGAGTCCGTCCATCCTCTGGCCGCCAAAAAGAGAGAGAGCAACGAAGGTGCCACGTACAATTGGGACGACAGAACGAAACAAACCGGCAACGGCGATTGCGGACCAAATCAAAACGTTGACTTGGTCATTCTTTCGCCGACGGGTTTTTGACTGAACTGGATCGAGGTTCTGGCGGGAGCGGCAGCTTTTTCCCAGGCTTTCCGCAAGTAGCGGCGGAAAAAAGAAAAGCCTCGGCTCATGTTGAGGCCGAGGCTTACGGGAGCCGGTCGTAACCGCTCAAAAAACTAAATAGAAATTGGGCTCATTCTCCGTCAACGACTTGCAAACGCTCAGTGGAAGCGTACGCACCGACTGCTTTTTTCGCGGTCGAGTTCGAATGGAGCTCGCGGATGATGTTGGATTTCTCGCGCTCGATGTAAGACAAGAGCTCAAGGTCTTGGCCAACGATCGATTTCACGAGTTCGTCTTTTTTGTTGAGAAGAGATGAGACCTCAACGCGTGCCGCGTTTGTGACCGGACCAACGGGCATGCGACGGTTCTCTTCTTCGATCGCCTCGTCGACGGTCTTGATGAGATCCAAGAGCTTGTCACGAGTCTGGTAGAAAGCCTCGACTGAGTCGAAGTTCCCCTCTCCGAAGTTGATCAGCTCGTGCTCGTTCACTAAGTGAAACTGCTCGAGGTATTGGTTTTTTTCCTTCAACAGTGCGACCACGCGTTCCATGCGTTTCCCCTCTCCCTAATCCTTCAAGGCTTTTCGGTGTTGTCTTTTTTGAGTTGCTCGATCGCTTTCGACCACCCGTCGTAAAGCGTTTCGAGGATCTTCAGGCAGTTCTGCAGATATTGCGGATCGCCCGTGATATTGGCTTGAGTCAGCTGGTCGGTCAGATACATGTAAAGCTGCTCAAGGTTTTTTGAAATGTCTCCGCCGACTTTATGGTCGAGCGTGTTGTTCAATTCGAGGATGATGTCGTAGGCGCGACCGATGTTGAGCCCGCGCTCCGCGATGTTTTTCTGCTCGGTCGCTAGTAGTCCCTTTTTGATGAACTTGATGGCGCCTTCATACATCATGAGCAGCAACTTTTCGCGGCTGGCACTCTGGATGGATGTCGTCTTGTATTTCTGATAAGCGTTCTTCATTCGGGTACACTCCGCAGATCACTTACTGTCTTGTTTCGGCTCGTTTCAACGAAACTCAAGATCCAGCTCGCCGAAACTCTTCTCACTTTTGAAAATTTTGATGTTCTCATCGCCCGCCTCCGCCGCCACCAGCGCTCGCGATCAGACCTTGTGCCATGGCACCGACTTGCGAGCCTTGCGACTTGATCTTCGACATCGTCTCTTCAAGTCGCGCGAACTTGTTGCGGAGAATTTCTTCTTTCTTCACCAGCTGCGCTTCTTTGTTCGCGATCCGCTGATCGAACTGATCGACCTTTTGCTTGAGACCCTTTGAGCGATTCGTGATGGGACCAAACGCGGGATTCAACAAATTGTTGATCTCGCGCTTTACGCTCGATACGAAGCCAGTCGCGAAGCCGTCTCCGACGAAGAAGGCTTGGACCGCCTCGGGATTCGAGTTGAGTACGGCGTTGAACTTCTTTTGATCGAAGTCGAGCAAACCGCTTCGGTTGTATTGAATTCCAAGCTGGTTGAGCATCGTGATCGGCCCTTTGACGCCGATCTGCGGACTCTGGATCAAAGAACGAAGACGAGACTCCACGCTGCGAACGAGGCTATCGCCTCCGAGCGTTTTGGAAGTGTCGGTGTTTTTATCCAGCTTGTTCTGTTGCTGGATGAAACCTAAGACTCCGTTCATCCCGTCGACGAACGTTTTGATCTTTCCGCTCACAACTTCCATATCTTCTTTGATGGAGATGTTGACGGATTTTCCGGGATTCGCGGATTTGAGTTCCAGCGTGACGCCAGGGATGACGTCTTTCAAAACGTTGTCAGAGATTTCGAATTCGAAACCGTCGACTTTGACCTTTCCGTTTCTGGCTTCCATCTCTTCATCGAAGTAGATGTCTTGATCGCCATCGAGCATGTAAATGCGTGGGTATTCGACGCTCTTGTCGGAACCTACGCCGTCAGATGACAAGACAAGCTTGTAAGGATAATCGGGGTCTTTGCGGTCGTTTATGACGGAAGCACGGACTCCCACCTTCGCCATGTTGATGGCGTTGGCGGCGCCCTCGAGTGTGTTGTTGCCGTCTTTGACGTAAACGTCTTTGCTTCCTTCGGGAGTTTTAAAGCGGAAGTATCCGACGCCGATTTGCGTCTTGTCTTTGTCGGCGAAACCATTGGTGACGGCCGCTGCTTTTTTCGCGAGCTCAACGACTTCGACGTTCCAGTTTCCTGCTTGGTAGCCGTTGGGGTCGACCGTGCCGTTGATGACGTTGGGATCACCGGTGATAAGCTTGATGTCCGAGAAGCCTCGCGTGTTGGCGAGTTCGGTGAGTCCTTTGCGGATATCACCAATTTTTGTTTGGAAGTCTTCGACAAGCTTTAGCTTCGCCTCGGACTTCTCCTTTTGCTTCTCCATGCTCTTAATGGGAACGCGTTCAGCTTCCATGAGCTGTTCGACGATGTTGGGCGGTAAGCCCGTATTGATCGAGCCGAAGCTGATCCCCATTAGAGAAGTCCTCCTGACTTCATCTACTCTTCTTCCTGAAGAGAGATGTTCCTGTAAGAACATTGTCTCAGAGAGATTTCAGAAAATGTGAGCCAATTAGTTGGCTTGGACCACGAAACTGAAGTGAGCTAAGTAGCTGATTTCAGCGTCTAGTTTGGGCTTTTTCGGAGCCGAAACGCTGGTTTTTTGACAGAGTCTCGGCAAAAGGTACCACTTTCCTTCTGCAGAAGCGCCGCTTCTGCAGAAGGAAAGTGGTACCTCACAGAGCGCGATTGAGGAGGTTGCCGCTTTTCTTTTGTTTATTTGCGGTGAGGTAATGAATTTCGCTCTCGGGAATCCGACGGACGACTTTGCCATCGCGATCTTGCACGAGAATGACGGTGATGCCGTCGGCAACTTGGAGCCGCACGGTCAGTTGATTTTCTTTCACGCCCGCCAAGCCTTCGAGGTGCTTGATCGCGTCTTGGAGCTCTTCGGGAGTCAGATGGCGTTTCTTTTCGCCTTCGCCTCCACTCGCCTGCCCGTTGCCTTCGCGGTCGTTATCCGCGTCGGTTTTGGAGCGGGTGCTCTTTGCCTCCGTCGCCTTGGGCGCGAAGGGAATCAAATTTCTTGCGATGTTTTTGATATCCATCGCTTCACTTGTCGGCGTTTCAATTTTGGATTGTTACGCCTGCTCTCGAAAACTAGATCTTCGTCCGGTCGCCATCCACCTGCGTAGTACCCTCGAGAGAGTGAACCCCTCTCGAGGTAGGTGTGGTACCGGGAAGGGAGGAGACCCTCCCCTTGAATACCAATTTTTTTGTTTATTAGATCAGGCCGCGAGGGAGGGAGTTGTCGCCAACTCCCCGCCTATCATCAACCCATGAGCTTCATTGCCATGTTCGGTGTCTGGTTGGCTTGAGCCAAGATCGACACGGAAGCGGCTTGCAGAATGTTGTTGCGCGAGAGCTCTGCCGTCGAGTTTGCGACGTCAGTATCGCGGATCCGCGAGTTTGCAGCTGAGAGGTTCTCAACGCTCACACCGATCTGGTCAGTTGTCGAAACAAGACGGCTCTGGAGGGCGCCGAGGTTGGCGCGGAAGCCGTTGACTTGTCTTTGTGCCGTGTCTACGACTTCGAGCGCTTCGCGAGCTCCGTCTTTCGAGCTGAAGTCGAGGCCGTCGACTCCGAGGGAAGAGAGCGTCGCGTTCTGTTCACTTGCGTTGAACGTGATGCGGTCGTTTTCAGTGTTGTTGACGTCGACTTGGAATTCGTACGAGCCGCCCGAGCCATCGAGAAGTTGGATGGAACCGAAACGTGTCGTCTTCGCGATACGATCCGTTTCCGCTTTGAGCTGCTGAACTTCCTTGTCGATGAAGGAACGTTCTTGATCGCCGATAGTGTCGCTGGACGCTTGAACACCGAGTTCGCGCAAGCGAGTCAGGATGTTCGAGATCTCACCCAAACCGCCTTCCGCAGTTTGTACGAGTGAGATACCGTCGTTCGCGTTACGGCCCGCTTGTTGGTAACCGCGGACTGTCGACTTCAAGTTCTCGGAGATCGAGAGACCTGCGGCGTCGTCAGCGGACTTTGTGATGCGGCTGCCGGAGGAGAGCTGAGCGAAAGTCTTTTGAATTTCGCGTGAGCTACCTGCGAGCGAACGTTGAGCAGTGATCGAAGGAAGATTAGTACCGATACGCAATCCCATTTGGGACTCCTTGTTGTTGCGCACACGATCCATCACATGCCGATTGCTTCGCTCACCCTACTGAGACCCGCAACGGAGCGCCTTCGTTGGCGCCGTTTGGTTGAACACGTTGGTGCCCGCTTCTCACAGACTTTTGGCTAGGCAGGTCATCGCTCGGATCCCGCGCAGTCACTCGCTGAATCTCTGCTCGCTACCGGACCGTCTAGTCCGTTCGTTGCTGACATCACACCTTTCGGCGAGTCGAGTTCCGCCTTAAGTCTCGTCTAGCAAAACTGGACCATGGTCGCGCTCGAACTGGACTTAGGTTTGGGATTTCTAGACCTTCGGAGTGAAAAACCTCGACCAACGTCTATGAAAAAAGTCGAGGAGGATGAAGGTCTGATGGACCTTTGGAGGTACCAGTTTCCTTTTGCAGAAGCGCCGCTTCTGCAAAAGGAAACTGGTACCTAGGGAGTCGAAGCGAACGCCGCGAGATCGCTCGCGTAGATCGTGAGCGTGTGGAATCCGTTGGTGATGCGAGCTCGCTCGAGCTTGAAACTCTCCACGCTGCCCTTCAAAACATGAATGTCGCTTCCACTCGGCGCGAGCACACCTTGCGGAGCATCGCCGTCGACGTCATCGAGGAAGAAGGAATGATTGTGGAGGTTACCTTCTACCCGCCATCCCTGCTGAACATCACGTTCGATCTCCTCATGGAGTCGCGCCATTCCTCCGACCCCGACCGCGTCGTTTGTGAGGTAGTACACCCGCACTCGCTCTCCTTTTATTAGGAAGGTCGCAAGGAATTCGGTGGGCTTTGTTTCCATGAGGGGTGCGCGTTTGATCTGCTCTTCGAGTAGCAGCGCTTCGATGCAGTTGAGTCGACGAATCGTTCCAACTCTTTGGTCGAGAACCAGCTCGATGTTTTTTGCATCTTCGGCTCTCGTCGCGCGAGGCAAATATCTGTGCAGTAGTTCGAAAGGTTCGGGTGAGAGTTTAGCCGAAACGGCTGCGCGGTAGGCTTGGAGTGTGTTGCTCGGAGAGAAGTCAGTACGGAAGAAGTTTGTGGAGGATGGTTCGTCACGTACGGTGAGATGAAGCCCGGTTGAGTCTTCTAAGACTTTGGCGCAAGCGAAAGGTACCAGTTTCCTTTTGCAGAAGCGTTGCGACACCGCGGCGGTGGCGCAACGCATCTGCCAAAGGACCCGGGTACCCACTAAAAAACCCCGAGGGGGACCCCCTCGGGGCGGGCTTAAGAGT
>SYLX01000255.1 GCA_005808505.1 Bdellovibrionales bacterium
ACGATGAAGCTCAACGCAACAACCGAGATGATTCCGGTCACATGGCCTGAGTTCAACTCGCTTCATCCCTTCGCGCCGACGGATCAAGTGAAAGGCAGCCTAGGTATGATCCGCGAGCTCGAAGGTATGCTCGCCGAGATCACGGGTTTTGCGGCCGTCAGCGTTCAGCCGAACTCGGGAGCTGCTGGCGAATATGCTGGTCTCTTGGCGATTCGCGACTACCATCTCTCGCGCGGAGACAAACACCGCAAAGTCTGCTTGATCCCCGCTTCGGCGCACGGAACAAATCCTGCGAGCGCGGTCATGGCCGGCATGAGCGTTGTTGTCGTAAAATCCGATGAGCAAGGAAACGTCGACATCGCTGACCTCCGCCTCAAAGCGGATGAACACAAAAACGATCTCGCTGCCCTCATGATCACGTATCCTTCTACGCACGGAGTTTTCGAAGAAGGCATCAAAGATATCTGCCAGATCATTCACGATCGCGGCGGACAAGTTTACATGGACGGCGCAAACTTTAACGCGCTCGTCGGCCTTAGCCGCCCCGGCGACTTTGGACCCGACGTTTGCCATTTGAACTTGCACAAGACGTTCTGCATTCCGCACGGTGGCGGCGGACCTGGTGTTGGTCCCATCGGCGTTCGCGAACATTTGAAAGCTTTCTTGCCCGGTCACCGCATGTCGGAAGGCATGGGTCTTCGTGGTGGTTCGATGTCGGCAAGTGCTTCGGCCGTGAGCGCAGCTCCGTTTGGTAGCGCTTCAATTCTTCCGATCTCTTGGTCGTACATCACGATGATGGGTCGAGACGGATTGAAAGCTGCAACACAGTTCGCGATTCTGAACGCCAACTACATCGCGCAACGTTTGGCTCCGCACTACCCAATTCTCTACAAAGGGAAAACCGGTCGCGTCGCGCACGAGTGCATTATCGATCTTCGACCGCTTAAAGCTACTTCGGGCGTTGACGTTGAAGACGTTGCGAAACGACTCATGGATTACGGCTTCCATGCTCCGACCATGTCGTGGCCGGTTGCGGGCACTCTCATGATCGAGCCAACCGAGAGCGAATCGAAAGCTGAACTCGATCGCTTCTGTGATGCGATGATCGCGATTCGCGAAGAGATCCGCGAAATCGAGTCTGGTAAAGCGGATAAAGAGGACAACGTCCTAAAGCGTGCGCCCCATACCGTTTCGGCGATTTCGAGCGATGCGTGGAACCGCGCTTATTCTCGCGAAAAGGCAGCTTTCCCGCTTCCTTGGGTCAAAGAACGCAAGTTTTGGCCCGCCGTTGCGCGTATCAACAACGCCTACGGCGATCGCAACTTCGTCTGCTCTTGCTTACCGATTGAAGCTTATTCGAACTGATCTGAAATTTAAGCCGCAAGTTCCTGAGCCGCCGGTCCCAGATAGCACCGGCGGCTTTCTCGTAGTTTTCTGCCGCTTTTGAAAGCCGCTAAGGTTTACACGGTTCATTGTGGCAAATACCTACCTAGGAACAGCCTGTTCCTCGCCCCCTTGACGGATGAAGACGCTTTGCGGTCTTCTTGAGGAGACGCTCAAGGAGATGTCTTATGAACACTCGGCTTTCCAGCCTCTCCGCCTCAATTCTGAACCTCTTTTTAGGTCTTGCACTGATCGCTCCGGTTTTGGCTCCGCACTTTGCAAGAGCCCAAACAACGATCGAAGTGACCGAAGTACCGAAGAAGAAAGTTCTCGTAAAGAAATCGAGCTCGACGACAACGATCACGACCATCAACAAAGAAGTCGAAAGCGAAGATGAAAACGACGCACTCGACGGCACAACGAGCGTGGTGATTGGCAATCAGCTTGTTGAGCCCGAGCCGATTGAACGCGAGATGCGCGCTGACTTCGGATCAACTGGGCAAACGGGAATGGCCGGCTGCAAAACGGAAGAGCTTTCGAAGAACATGGTTCGAGAGCTTAAGACAGATTGCAATGCATGGATCAAAGATCAAAAAGCAGATCTTCAATCCAAGTACCTGACGGGTTCCTGCACGGAATCATGCGAGCCTTGCGGCATGAGCTTAAAACGTTGTTCCGTCGTTGGTCGCATCAAGTACACGACGAAGACTGCCAAGTGATTTTCTAGCTGACCCTATTGGCTCAAATCATCGACGAGATGGAGGGAATTCCCCTTCTCGTCGATCGTCCAAATATCTAAGACAGCATCATCATCTAAATTCGCGGCCGCAATGGCCTTAAACGTTGTCTGCGTTGCCGTACAGTCCGGGCAGTACGAAACGAGTTTTGCAAAATCAATCTGATCAAGCTTCGTCACCGGCGAGTAGCCGATCTTTGCTCTCGGCTCAGCAGCTTTCAGGGCATCGAGGTCTTTGCGAGAAGGATCGTGATCCGCAAGCGATACTAATGAAGCATCCGATGCTTTCACGAAACCGAACTTGTAGACGACGTTCTTAGGAAAAATCCCGAGACTCTTTAGATCTGTCGTGTAGCTCTTATGCTTCTCAAAAAAAGCGGCCTCAGAATCGGCAACAAGCTTGAGATCCGCAAGGGCGCCGACTTGAATCGCCTGGACCTGCCGTCCGTGATAAAAGCGTCCGCAAGTCGGTGCGAGAAACAACAAAGTCATCAAAATCGTAGCGACAAAAAAAGCGCCGATTACGTGGGTCGTACGTTGTGATTTCTCATCAGAGTTACCGTTTGAAACCGTTGGAGATGCGGATCCCGGGAAATCAGCCATGGTCTTTCCTTTTCAGTTCTGTCGCGAAAAATACAACTACCAGAGATTTCCTAACTGAGCGAGACGCGAAGCCAAAAATGAGAGGATTTGTCCCTTGGTAGCGCCGAGTAAAAACGGGTTTCACATTAGCTAAAAACAAGAGGTGGTAAACTCAGGGCCGTTGAAAGGAGGTAGTATGAGACTTGATATTCGATTCCGCCACATGGACCGTTCGGAGGCAGTAGAGAATCTCGCTACGGACAAGGTCATGCAGGCGATCGACGGATTTCTTCACCGGCATGACGCCCACATTCAAGTCTGGCTCGTAAGCGACCTGAATCGTACAAACCGCGGAACGGGACGTTTCATCTGCGAGATCGAAGTGCGCTATCCAAAGAAGAAGCACTTCTTTATCCAAAAGTCCCACGAGGATATGCACAACGCGATTCAAGAGGCCTGCGATAAGCTGAAAGTGCTTCTCGACGAAGCGGGTAAACGTGAGCTTGATGTCCGCCACGAAGGGGCTATTTCAGCCTACTAATTTTCTCTGATCGATCTGTTAGATAAGCCTCTCCGAGGCGAAGCCCGGCTGAAAAGTCGGGCTTTTTATTTGCGCGTGGCTTTTTTGATGTAAGGCGGAAGCTTTGTCGGAAGCGCTGACGTCGGCTTCTTAGCCGCAGGCTTTCGAATTTCCTGAGCTGGCGCAGGAGGCGGCACCGGTGGAACGTAAGTGCCAGCATCGGCCGTATCTGCGAGATAACGAAGATCTCGTTCTAAAAGTTCAAGCTCCCCGCCTTGCAGCTGAGCGCTAGGCTTGGTGAAGTAAAGCTCCGCAAGAGACTCGCGAGCCGTCTGCTTGGTTGAAGAACCAAGAAAGAGACCAGGATCTTTGCCAAAGAGCATCTGCTTCCAATCGGCTATGAGCCGCGGCGCAATTTCAAAAGTTTTCTCACCCCGACGGTGGGCGATCGCACCATTCTCCATTTGAAACCGTGCAGTACGTAACCCGAAGCTTCCCTGCGCTTGGGAGTAATCGAGCCCCTTCATGTCACCGCTCAAACGAAGATCGATGTTCCAAAGCGGAAGTTCCGTTTTGAAGAAATGAAACGGCGTAAAGCCCGTGAACGTGACGTTAGCTTTGCCTTGATTGAAATCCGCAGTCACCCGTTTGCCGAAAGCGGAAACCTTGAATTCCGTCGGTTTGAATTCTTCAAGCATTCCATCAAATTGAAGATCGATGGGGTTCTTGAGGAGATCGGGGAAAAGCTCTGGACGAATCTGCAAGAAGGCCTGTTTCCCGAAGATCACTCGCTTCGGCTCAAGCGTTACGCTCTCAAGGTTCAAAAGAAGCAAATCACTCTCAAGATAAATCTGGCCGACGTTCACGCGCTTCTGCATCGCTTTGAGTTCAAACTCATTCAGCGACAAACGCTTCACTTGCATCGGTGCTCGGCCTGGGAGTTCAAGCACGATGTTTTGCAACTCGGCCGTTTGAATCGTTAATCCAATAGGGATACCGATTGCCATGAGAAGGGCACGGTCTTCGGTGGAATTCGCTTGAGCCCCTTGCCCACTCATCTCGTTAGTTGCTTCGCTTGGTTTCACGCCGACAGGCCATTGGCGAACGGTGATCTTGCCGCCGCCGATGGTGATGGCGCTGAACGATTTGGACCGTGAGTTGTCTCCAACCACGTCAACCGCGCGGAAGCTGACGTTCGTCAGTTCGAAGTCAACATTTTCAGATTGGCGAGAGATCTCGCTGATGGTGTAGCCTTCGCGCGGGCTTCCCTCGATGCGTCCGAAACGGAAGCCGTGGACTTCCAAAGTTTTGGCGTACTCGCGCATCGGGTAGGACGTAAATTCAGCGACGTAGTAACCGACCCCGCCGAGCGCAACGAGCAAGAGCAAGGAACCAACCACGACTTGCCAAGTTTTGATCGCGAGCGAATTTTCGCCGTAACTGATCACCCGAGTTTTACCGATGGCATCGTGCAAACCCCGACGGTCGGCGCGAATGAGAATTCGCAAATAACCGTAGCCGAGTAAAAGCCCGTTGATGAATCGCCCAATCGTCTCGCGCAAAATAATTCGACCTGCATCGATGGGCTCGTCAAGCCGCTCGGGCTCGACGTTGACGATGCGGATGCCGACAATTTTTTTACCGTAGGTCTGCCCGGTCTTGATTCCGAAATAACAAAAGTAAATGAGTAAGATGAGCGTGTTGAGACTCTTCGGGTAACCGTCTGGAAGAACGCGCGAGCCGAGAGCCTCAAGAAAGGCGAAGACGGCCGTCAGAATAAGTGTGTCGAGTACAAACGCAACCGCACGTTGGCCAGCCGTTGCTTCGGGCCAGCTCCAGGCCGATTCTTCAAAGCGAATTTCATCCGGCGCGGTTTGCGGCTCTAGATTGTTCGGATCCAAATTCTCCATCGACCTGCCCTTGTGCTTTCGCGGCGACATTCGTGGCGAGACGACGCTCGGTGAACGCCAACGACTCCGTTTCGCCGCGACCGGGATGGGCCTTTCGCAGTATTCGCAAAAGCTCGAGAGCTTCGTTGAACTTCTCAGCTCGCTCGAGCGCGCGGATCAAACCCATCACTTTGGTGATCTCGCGCTCGGCGATCAAACTCGCGCCTGGCCAATCAAAAACCCGCGCGGCCGAAAGGACCGAACCCAACGCTTTCTTGTCGGACTTATTGAAGAAGTACAAAAGCTCGCAGAACTTCTCATTGAGGAAAACTTTGCCTCCAGCGGGAAGCCTCTCCCAATTCAAAACTCCAAGACGTTTCACGATTGTCCACGACTCGACCATGGCCGTGGTATTCGCTGGATTGTGAAAGAGCACTTCGCGAAGAAGCGAGAGCTTCACTTCCGGATCCGTAATCTTCCTGGATGCGAGAAACAGCTCCCCTTCAAAAGGGAAAGCGAACGGTTTCGATAACCACTGCGCCTGGGCCGCGATGGCACCAAGCAAGATCCCGATGCCAAAGCCACCGAGGTGGGCAAGGTGCGCAACGTTTCCGCCTTGAATATTGAGAGCGCCATTTACGTCTTGCATGACGACGAAAACAGCAAAGAACAACCACGTTGGAATGAGGACGATCTGGTTGAAAACAAAAAACATTGAGACCCAGACCCGCACCGAAAATGCCCAGAACGCGACCATGAACGCCGCCCCTACCGCGCTCACGTTCGCCGAGGCGCCAAGCAAAGGTCGCACAGGTTCTGAACTCATGAAGAGTTCGAGTGTTAAACCCGTACTCCCGCCGAGAAAGTAGACCAGACCCAGAGCCAGCGGCCCGATCCGTTGCTCGAGCGGAATGGCGAAGAGTAAAAAGAAAATCATGTTTCCGATCAAGTGCATCCATCCGTCATGGAGGAACTGCGCCTTCAAAACCGTTAACCAGCTGTAAGTCGAGCGCGTGAGAAGGCCATCCCCTTGCGCCGCCGAAACTAAAAGCTGCTCTTCACGCTCGAGTGCTTCGGCAAATGCGCTAAATTCGACGAGCGCTTTGATCTCGGAACTCGCTTCGCGGAACGCGGAAGCACGAAGTGCGAACTCGGCAAGTTTACCAAGTCGAACTTTTTGATCCTTGATTCGTTTAGATTCGGCTTCGAGACGCGAAACGAATCCAAACGCTGATTCCGAGCGACCCGATGAGGAATTGGATTGTACGGTTGCGCGCAAGACTCCACATTCCGCGGTACTTAAGTCTGAAAGCGGGCATGCAGCCAGCGCCAACAATTTTTGTTTTTGTTGCCGCTCCACCGCGGCAGGCGCGTTCAAATGCTCTGATGAAATCTTGTCGGAGAGATGGAAGTGCAAAACGGAATAGACGCAGGTGACGACCAGAATGAGGAGCGTCATCCACGGGAAGTCCCGCGTTTTTGCTTGAAGTCCGAGGGGAAACACAAACATGATTAGTTTTCTTATCGGACCTTAGCCGGGTTTCCGTAAGAATTTCTTCTACTTTGGTAGAGGGATGGCTCATTCTGATACACCCGCTTTTGCCGGTGCGCGCAGTTCACTGAATGTGAATACGGAAGCGCTCAATATTGGCGGGAAGGAATCCGATCTTTTTACTTTGGAGCTTTAGAGCTCGAAGCCTTGAGGATAGAAGTCATGAGCGCAAAAAAACTCAAACCCAATCTTCCCGAGAAGATGCCGTCAAGCGATCTGAAGAGCATTGATCCGCTGAAACTTCTGATCACGAACAAACGCTCGCGCCTGATCAAAGGTCGCGACGCCATCCGCGAATGCGCAAGTTGCCACAAGATCAGCCTTTCTTCGGTGAAGGTCTGCTCGCATTGCGGATCTAAATTTTGATCTTTTTTTCGACTAAGTTTTAAACAAGCGACCTTGGTAAGCGCCTCGATCGTTGATGCGATCGATGATGCCTTGGTAGCTCTTCATCTTGTGACGTGTCCACGCGGGCGCGATCAACTCATCCCATCTTGAAGAGAGTGCGGCCAAGCGGTGGACCGCGATCTTTGGCGAAAGATGCTCTAAGAACAAAGCGACTCGCGATGAGTAGAGATCAAGATCCGCGGGTTCAAATTTTCCATCCGCGTACATTTGCTCAAGCGGCGTGTTTTTAAGCACGTGCAAGTTATGCAGCTTCACGTTCGAAATCGGAAGCTGGTTGCAAAGCAAGGCCGTCTCGACGATCTGTTTTTCGTTTTCCGTTGGCCAACCAAAGATCAAATGAATGCCAACATCGACACCCGTTGCGGCAACTCGCTCGATCCCTTTGATCGCCTGTGCAGCGGTGTGACCTCTTCGCATCCAGATCAACTGATCATCATCGAAGCTCTGAACTCCGAGTTCGATTCCGACGAAAGTTTTTTCGGCGTACTCTTTCCATGTGCGAAGAACCGCGTCGGAAAGTGTATCGGGACGTGTACCCACCACGAGACCTGCGACATCCGGATAACTCAACGCTACGTCGAAGCCTTCTTTCAATCGAGAAAGACCCGTAAACGTCGTCGTGTAAGCCTGGAAGTAGACGAGAAACTTGCTCGCGTTGAAACGAGCAGCAACTTTCGCGCGGTGGTTTTCGATCTGTTCGCGAATCGCGTCGCCTTGGCTTTCAGGGTAAGCAAACGAGCCGTGCTCATCGCAGAAGATGCACGTCTGCATGCCTTTAAGACCCGCACGGTTTGGGCAGTTGTCGGCGATGGAAACCGGGATCTTCACGACCTTGGATCCAAAGCGCGCTTTGTAGACTTGGCTGATGGGAAAGTAGGGTTTCCCCGCCCAATTCGATTGATCGATCACGACGGCGACAATGCAGCACGTCAGCCGGCTTGTCAAAGCCTGCGCGGAGAAGGTACCTCCTGTCCAATCTGGCCTTATTCAGTTTCACCCAAACCCAAACGGAGCCGTGATGTTCACCTTCATCCAAACCAAGGACGGCAGCCCGACGTTGCGAATAGGCCGCCCTGAAGACGGAGGCGAACCAATGCACAGCTTAGAGGGCGCGCTCTCGGAGACTCGCTATATTTACGGCGATGCTCTTCTGAAGGCTTCGGAGATAGAGGCTCGACCCCGCGTGCTTTCGGTCGGCCTGGGACTCGGTTACGTCGAGATTTTAGCTGCTGCCTGTTTTCTTAAAGCAGGCCTTTCCGCCGCGGAATGTGGAGGCGTCACCTACGAACTCATCGATGCCCTCCGCGACAACTTCGTTAACTGGCTCCGCGATAAGCCAACGCAGGATGCCGCCTTCAAGCAGGCTTACGATACCATTCTAGAGGGGACCGCAAATGTCTCGGTACCAGGTACCTCTCCGCCGGATGAGATCAAAACTTTTCTCCGTTCGATGATCGAGGGTGGAAGCTGGAGACTAGAAGGTCCTCTCTCCGTTTCGACGAAGATTGAAGAGCCTTTTGGCTGCATCTGCTTTGACGCCTTTAGTTCAAAGACGTCCCCTGACCTTTGGAACGAAGAGTTTCTGAAAACTTTCCTCACGCAAGCCTCGGGTGAGCGTTGCGTTCTTTCAACTTACGCCTGCACCGGCACGTTAAAACGCGCGCTGATTCACGCGGAGTACGCACTTACAATCCGAGCAGGCTTCGCGAATAAGCGCGACTCGACTTTCGCCGTAAAGCACGCACAGCCTTAACGGAAATCCAGCCCGTGGGCCTGGCGACAGTCGCATGAAAATAGCGGACGATTGACTCTATGGCTCAGCAAAAAATTTCGATCCAAACTCAAGTCCTCCGTTGCGCACTGTTCATTTGCTTGTCGCTCGGAGGTTTTTTTGCTGGGGCTTCAACCGTTCAGGCGGATGAAACCGAAAAAGAGGCTAAGCTTCTTGCGCCGCTTTACTCAAACGAAGAATCTAGTCGTCAACCGGCGAACGATGATTGGCCCGAAGATCTCGGAAAAGATTTCGTCCTGACTCCGCCCGAGCGTGCACCCGCTTCCGTAAAAACGAAAGCTAAGCCGCATCCCAAGGCAGCGAACGCCAGAAAAAATGCCGAAAACGATCAAGCGAAGACCCCACGTCGCTCGCGACTTCCCGCCGGAGTGAACGATGGCTTCGAGTTGCGCGTTCTCTACAACGCGATCACGACGATGATCTGGGTTGTGAAGCGTGGAGAAAAATTCGATCTGCTCTTTGCGAACTCCTCGAACAGCCGGGCTTCGCGCAGCCTGACGAATGAAAAGTTTCGTGAACTTTACCAAAACGCGCTTTCGTTTTCGGCGAGCGAAACGAACATCGCTCAATGCAAGAATGCGAACATGCAGCTTCACGTCGTCGGCACGGGTAAACCCGAGCGAACTATCACGATGTGCGTGAATTCAAAATCGAAGCAAGCCGAGCAACTTCGTAACTTTGCTCAGTCTCTTGCGGTTGCAGTTCAGTAACTCAGATGAAAATTTTAAGCCCTTGCGCCCATTTCACCCATCGGTGATCTCCCGCAACTAGACGCGGCGGCTGCATGAGATCCGAAAGTGGCGCGCGCGTGACTTGGCCTTTGCGGAAGACGACGGCCTTGTTCCAATCGTTTTCGGCTACCATCTGCGCGACTTCCATTCCCATCCCGAGGGTGAGAAAGCGATCCGTCGTAGTGGGAGCTCGCGATCGTTGCAAGTGACCGAGAACGACGTGACGTGACTCCCAGTCGAGTTCTTTCTCTATCCAGCGCGAGAGCATTTCGGCGAATCCGCCGAACCGTTCGGCCTGCGGGCTTCCCTCAACTCGAAAAGCAATCGATGCCGATTCCCCCTCAAAGGCGGCGCCCTCGGCCGCAACAATGATGAGCCCTCGACGACCCAAATCGCGTTGGTCCGCGAGGTGTTTCAGAAGTCTCTCACGAGAAAACGGACGCTCGGGAATCAAAATTACGTCGGCGTAAGCGGCAAGCCCACCGCCGAGCGCGATCCAACCGGCCGTTCGCCCCATGGCTTCAACAACGATCACTCTCTTGTGCGCTTCAGCCGTCGCGCGCAGAGCATCGGCCGCCTCGGCAACGACGGCGCAGGCCGTGTCGTAACCGAAAGTGACTTCAGTTCCAGCAAGATCGTTATCGATCGTTTTTGGAACTCCAATGAGCGGCAGCCCGTCGCTGACGCGACTGAGCCCCTCAAAAGTTCCGTCACCGCCTGCTGCGATCATGCCGTCGAGTTTGAGCGTGCGGAATTTTTCTTGGAACTCTTTTTCACGCCCACGAGTTCGAGTTTTGTTGGACGTTCCGAGCAGCGTTCCTGCGCGGGCATGTGCGCCTAAGACAATCTGGGGAGTCAGGTGAACCGTATCGATATTGTAGATCCCGTCGAACCCATCGCGGATTCCGATGACGTCGCATCCCTGCTCATCGAGCGAACGGACGACGGATTCGATGATGCCGTTGAGTCCAGGAGCGTCGCCCCCACCAGTCATCAAGCCGATTCGTTTACGCTTCGTCGATACGCTCGCCATGGAAGTATCCTTTCAATCGCTGATCTCTTGAAGTCCAGCCTAGGGCCATCATATTTGACATCATTTCGCCTGCAAGTGAGAAAAGAGTATGCGCCTCGTTGAACTTTCTGACGCCGCAAGTTTCCTTCAGCGCTCCAGTGTGCTTTTGCTCAAAGCCGAGGCTGAGAACAATTTGCTCTTAAGCAGCGTCTTAACTCTTGCGAAATCTTCGGCCGGTCGATCGCCGAAACTTTCTTTTTTCGTCGTCGAAAAAGACGGTGCGTGCGTTTGCTCCGCGCTGAACGCAACCAACCGTCGACTTCTGCTTTCGACCGCAAGTTTGGAAGCCGCGAGATACATGGGGGCAAGTCTTGCCGAACGGACAATCCGCGTTCGCGGCCTTATCGGTCCATCGAGTTCGGCAGAAGCTTTCAAAGAAGGTTTTCTCGCCACAGCTCCAGTCGCCAAACTCACCCCGAGTTCACGTCAAAGAATTCTGCGCCTCGAAAGTTTGAGTGACATCAAACTTTCCTCAGGGTTCTGGAGAATTGCCAAAGATAAGGATCTGAAACTTCTGATCCGTTGGTCGCACCAATTCGTCAAAGAATGTCGATTGGACGAGCCGCCGGAAGAAACCGAAGAAGTTGTTCATCGCTATCTTGAAAATCGGCAACTCTACATCTGGGAAGATCAACGACCCGTCGCGATGGCCGGTTTCGGGGGATACACTCCCAATGGTGTCCGCGTAAACATGGTGTATACCGATCCCGAAGGACGAGCGCGAGGTTATGCTGGAAGCCTTGTCCACACGTTGAGCCGCAAACTTCTTGCGAGCGATCGGAAATTTTGTTTTCTCTTCGTGAATGCGGCCGATCCCGTCGCAAATCGTGTGTATGAACGTCTGGGTTATCGCGAAGTCGGAGAGTTCACCGAATTTCGCGAATCTGTTGGATCGCTCACGTCTCGCTAAAAGGAGAATGCATGCGTTGTACACTTTTCGCTCTAGTCATTACGTTCTCACTCGCCGCTTTCGCGCAGACTTCAAAAGAAGAAAAGCCAACGCAAACTACAGAGTTGGATTTGAAACTGAAATCCACCGGCAGTGCCCTGACTGAAAACACTTCCGGCACGACCGAGATCGAAGGACCAGGCATCAAGGAAGCTACGGATCCACGCGGAAGACACAAATCAGTCAGAGCGAAACCGGATCCTGCCGTTGACCAAAACCAATCAAAAAGTCTCGAAATCTGGCAGAAGCAAATGGACCGCAACAAACCCGTACGCAACCAAGATGGCTCACCTCTCCCCGGCTGCGTATCGAACAACTGCCAATGATCGATTAGGGCTCCGGGTCGATCGTGAGGATCACGGGATAATGATCGGAGGGAAGTAGTCTCTTCTCGTTCAGATTGCGCGGAATCAACATCGTCATGCCGAGTTCGTCGCGATACCTGAAGACCCAAGTTTCTTCGCGGTTCACCCGGTGCGCAATCTCGGGCGGCACGAAGAGATAATCCAACTGGCGGTTGATCGCGACGCGGTTGTTGTAAATCTGCATGTGGGTGAAGCGATCATCCGGTGCCACTCCCGCAACTTCTAGGCAATCTTTTAATTCCGTGTCGCGGTAGAGCGCTTCGAACTCGAGATCAGGACTCGGCAGAGCCGCAATTCCATTGAAATCTCCACCCATGAGAATGGGCGACTTGCCTTTGAACTCGAATTTAATCTCGTTGTAGATTTGCACGAGCTTTTCGAGCTCTGCTTTCCGTCGATCGCGCCCGCCTGGATCTATGCGACTACGATCAAGCTGCGATTTCAAATGCACGAGCATCAAGATCAATGCGGGCGGCTCATCGGCGCTTTCGTAAATGCGGAGTTCTAAAACATCGCGCGAGAATTTGTGGCTAGTCTTCCGCGCTGATCTCAAATGCGAATATCCCGTTTCAAGCGACATCTGCTCGTGCGGATAAAGGAAGTCAATCGACCGATGTTTGTGCGAGAGCAAGTCATACGTGAACGGCAGAGATCGCTTCACGAGGTAACCAAGATCGATCCCGCGATCGGAATTTCCTTCAATCAGGTGAGGCGCGTAAGCATCGTTCAGGAAATATTTGCTGAAGTTCAGAAGACTCTCGCGACCACCGACTTCGCAGAGCATGAGGATATCGGGATCCATCTGCTCGATCGCGCGCGCAAGTTCGCGGACGTGTTGCAGAGGTTTATTGGGCGTCGTGGAGGCCGATAGACGCTGCCATTCCTTTTCCGTCAACGCCTCAAAGCTCTGCCCGAGGTGATGATCGAGAAGCACGAAGAGGTTTTCTACATTGAATTCGACGATCCGGAGGCGACGCCGTTTGAACGCGTTCATCTCGGCCAGTCTATGACCGGGCATTTGCAGAAGTCGAGATGATTCACCGTTGTTACTGGGCTTCTTACTAACGTTTAACGTCTTCAGCTTCCAAAGCGAGACGTAGCCACTCGGCCGTCATTGCTTTCACTGCATCCGGCTCGAGAGTGGAAAGGTACGTCTTGTAGGATTTGTCGTAGAGTTCATTCGTTGCGGAGCCAGCTTTCCCGTAATAACCGCCACCCACATACTGTTGGCGGCTGAGCGTGCGGCTACTGTTCACGTTGTCGCAAGACGAGGGATGTGCGGAACGAGGAAGGCTACGCAAGCAAGCTTCGTAGGACCACCACGCAATTTCGTAGTCTTCGGCAGTCGTATCGGGAACCGGAGGCGTTGAACACGCGGAATTAGCAAAAGCCATGAAGGCCACCGCGAGGAAGGCGAACTTCCTTGAAAAAAACTGCTTCGAGATTTTTTCGATTGCCACCGGTTTCATACTTTCCCCTCCATGCGCGCGTGGATCCTCCACGGGCTCGCGCACTCACGTTCACACACGACCTCACTAGTGCAACGAGATAGCCAGGTCGCGAGCAATATACGAAGACGCCGCTCCAGATGCCGGAACCTCTAAGTCCCTAAGGGACGCGCCCGGTCTGACAGGTGTCTAAAGTCTGTACAGCTAGGCGGCCTTGTTGTTTCGGCGGAGACACTGGTGCCTTTTTCTTCTGGCGGAGACGCGGGCTCCTGCCCTCGCCCGCATTGCGCCTTCGGCGCAAACGCTTCACGCTTGCGGGAGGTCCCGCCAGAAGAAAAAGCCCCCCACCAACATTTGCAGTGAACTCGCCCGATCCAGAGCACGAAGATCACCCCCAAAATACAAAACGCCCGCCGGGTTTCCCCTCGGCGGGCGTCGGTGAACCTGCTAAGCAGCGGCTCAAATTTACTTCTTCGCGGGCTTTCCTGCCGGTGCGGCGGGAGCTGCTTTCACTTCGAGAAGTTCTACGTCGAAGAGGAGAACCGAGTTCGGCGGAATGCCGGGACGGCCTTGGGGACCGTAAGCGAGCTTCGCGGGAATCGCGAGTTTGTACTGCGATCCAGCTTTCATGAGCTTCAACGCTTCTGTCCAACCGGGGATCACTCCGCGTACAGGGAATTCAGCCGGCTCGTTGCGATCGCGCGAGCTATCAAATTTCTCACCGTTCGTGAGGGTGCCTGTGTAGTGAACTTTCACAGTGTCATTATCAGTGGGCTGCGGGCCTGTGCCTTCTTTAACAACTTCGTACTGAAGACCACTTTCAGTCGACTTCACGCCGGCTTTCGCTTTGTTCTTCGCGAGCCACTCGTCGCCGTCTTTCAAGTTTTTCTCGGCGGCTTCTTGCGCCTTCTTCATCATGTTCTCTTGCATCTTCTGCATAGCGGCCTGGAGCTCTTCGGGCTTGAGCTTCGCGTCTTTTCCACCAAGACCGTCGTTCAAACCTGCGACCAGCGAGTTAACGCTGACTTCTGCGTTCTGCGCTTTCAAGCTGCGACCGATTTGCAAACCGACTGCATAGCTCGCTTTTTCTTGATCGTTCTTGAGGCTCGCACCACGATCGCAACCGACCATGGCTACAACGGCGAGAGCCGATCCTACGATGACGATAGACTTCGATGACTTCATGGACTCTCCTGATGATCCTGAGAAGAATAGTGATGCTTGAAAGTGTAACGCAGGTGGGCGGCATGTCACGCAGGAAATGCAAACAAATAGAGGCGAGTTGCATCGCAGAGCTACGACGCGCGAAGGCGGCTGGACTTTTGAGCAGCCGCCCTATGCACTTACTGACTGAGTCGATCGTGTTTATTTCGATCGACCGTTTTCGTTGAAGCTGCGTGATTCGGTGGATCCGGAGGTCGTTGCACCTGAAGGATCTTCGTTCACGGTGCCACGTTCGCCTGGCCGCGCCACTTGATTAGGTTGCGTCCAGCCGCGCCTTGTCGGAACTCCGTAACGATTTTCAACTTCCCGCATCTCAGCGCTCATCGGCATTGGATCGCGCTCGTATGGAGCTGGACCTTTGACGGTCTCAGGATGGTTGATCTGCACGCCGCGCTCGGCAACCCAAATGAGTGAACCGGTCGTGATCACACCGAGGGCAATAGCAACTTGGGAGAAACGATCGCGAGAGGAGAAACTTCCTTCCTCGCGCCCATCATTTTTCAAGTCCCGTTTGAATTCGCTCGCCACTGATCTCCGTGAGCGCCGCGCGAGAGCAAAGGCCCCGAGAAGCGACCAGATACCAAGTGCAGCCGTTAAAAGAGCCGTCGGCAACGCAACATTACGATGTCGTTGAATGAAGTAAGCTGAACCTTCAAGCTCATCAAAAACATTGCGTTGGCCTGCAAAGCCCGAGAGCGCGACGAAGAGGGTAATGGCACCAACAACCGCGAAACCGTAGAGCGCAACTCTCTTCATTGCTTCGTTGCGCATAACGTAGCCCGCAATGAGGAAAAGTAAGATAACGGGAACTGCCACAATCGGGATGTGGTTAAGTGCGACGTGAACGTGAGCCCAATTCCATTCCATTCGCGAACCTCCTGAAGATCTATTCAATACCGAGCCGTAAGATCGAACAGGACTTTTGCCTGACATCTCCGTTCGGCGAAGAGCCTAAGATGCCAGACAGTCGTTCGCGATTCTTGCCCAAGTGTTGAAGAGCTTGCCAAGGAATCAGCGCGCACGAGAAGAAGTTGCGGCAAGCCGTCCCGAGGTTGAATACTGAAGAGGCTCTCTCAAAATAAGAGCGAAGAAGGAGCTTCGGTGTTTCGCTTGGTCTTAGGTCCAAAAGTTTTGCGTCGATTACAGATCCTCTGCGCTCTCTCCCTTCTAGTGGGCTGCATTTCCCCAAAGAAAAGTGAACAGGAGCGTTCGACAAGCAAGGCGGATGCATCTTCGCAAACGAAAGATGACACCACGGAAACACGAACTTACTTTATTGAGATTCAAGGAAAAGATCGAAAGCTCGTTGAGCGGATCAAACCACATTTGTTTTCTAAGATCGGGTCGCGTGACTGTTATAGAAGTCAAGACGTAGCACCCGACATGCCGGCTCAACCGGACTGCCATGCGTTTCGGGAATTCACACCAAAAACTAATATCCGAGGACTTCCTAGCTCTGATGGCGCGAATCTCCTCTACCGTGTCACCATTTCCGAAACGCAGCCGGGAGTCTTCCAATACGAGATTCAGGGATTTCAGAGTGCTCCAACAGGCAAAGTCATGGCGAAACCACGACTCTATTTCACGCCGGGCACGTTCGCGGCACCGAGCGAAAATCAAAAAGCGCGAGGTAAGATTCGCTTGAGTACTGAAGAAGCTGCCGAGCAAATTGGGTTTACGATCGTTGCGTTGAGCTTCCGTCGCGACGAATGAGACATTCCACCACTCCGGACCCGATCGTTTCTTTTTCTTAATTCATCTTCGCTTGCCCTCGACGTGCGCACGCGCCACGATTCTTCTCCGTAAGTAGGAGGAGAAAGCCTATGAAGACTCACCGCAACGCTTCCATCCCCGCCTTTGTCTTGGTCGCTTTCGCAGGAGTGCTGTCGGCAGCTTCGATCTCCACCGCGCAAACCCATTCACGAGCTAACAACCTCACTTCTCTTCCGAACGGAATTTGGGCGGGAGAACGTCACACGCACAGCTCAACAGGCTCAATCGCTCGCGGTAAAACGAGCATCCAAATCAGTAACAACTGGATCATCGAACATTCCGAAACCGAAGGTGGATATCAAATCGATGAGCTTTGGGGCTTGCGCTTTCGCAGCGGAGGACGCGTCGAACTTCTCTCGTCAGATAAGAAAAAAATCGGCGACGGAACATGTGCAGGATCAAGCTGCGTGATCGAACAGGTCGAGAAAGATGCTCGCACTCAGACGCGCATTTTCTTCGGAACGAACGACATCTCGATTTACGAGTGCGGCGAAGTGGACAAAGTCGCTTTCTGTCGTCACTCGGTCGCGACTCGTCCCGAGGCCGCTAAGGGCCTCGGATCAAGCAAATAAAAATTGATTGATCTTCATTCCGGGATCGACTGCGCGCGAACGGCGCCTTTGAACGCTTCGGTCACCGGTTGGTTCAAAGGCTTAAACCACTTCTCATAAATCTGAAAAATTTCGCCTGACGTGAACGTTCTTGCGAGAGCACGGTCGACGACTGCACGGAAGTCCGAATCGTTTTGACGAAGCATCAACGCATTCGGATCAAACGAAAGATCGCGACCCGTCGTCATGTACTTCGTTGGTTCTTTCTCTTTTGCGATCATCGGCAGCGCCACGAGATCCTCGAGAACGGCGGCATCAACCTCGCCTTTCACCATCATCGCAAACGCGGCATCGTGATCCTTTGTTTCGATGAACTTAGGTTCGATCTTCGCGTCTTTAGCGACTTGCTTTGCGCCCTTCAACATCGTCGTATTCGAAGCGGCCGCGATCTTCTTGCCATTGAGATCTTCGATCTCTTTGATACCCGTACTCTTGCGAACAACGAGCCGCGATGCGGAGATCATCACCGAAAGCGAAAAGTCGACATCTTTACGTCGGCTCAACGTGTGCGTTGTTCCACTGCACTCGAGATCCGCTTTGCCTTCTTTGATCGTCTGGATTCGGTTAGAGGGA
This sequence comes from Bdellovibrionales bacterium, assembly GCA_005808505.1. Lineage (GTDB taxonomy): Bacteria > Bdellovibrionota > Bdellovibrionia > Bdellovibrionales > JAMPXM01 > SYLX01. The sequence goes on from SYLX01000255.1 coordinate 17,609, forward strand.
TCCACCATCACGTATTTCACTTGAAGGCCCGGTAGCTTCAGTTCATTTTTGATCGCGCTAATAATCTTATGACAAAGGTCCAAGCTGTAGCCGATGGGCTTTTTGTTCGGATCTAAAAATGAAAACGGAAGATAAGCCTCGCGGTGAGCGATGACGATGGTGTTCGTCTGTTGAATTTTCTTGAGCGTACTTGTTTGTACATTTGCATCTTGTGCGCTGGATGTTGCGACTAAGGCGAGCAGTGACGCGACGAAAGTCAGTTGCTTAGCGAAAACTTTCAAAGAACCCTCCGGTGAATATCCCAAGCTGTTGTTCCTTGGATTTTAAGGATCACCGGACTCGTTGTAAATCTAGCCAAACCTATTCTAGCCCGAGGTGCGTGGGAGCCGTTCCTCCAGGCTCATAATTTCTAAGACTCCCTTTCGTTTTGCGTAAGACCATAAATTCTGGCGTTCGCTTCAAACTCAATCAGTTTACAGAGTATAGCTACCACCTAGAGTAACGGAGACATCACTGACGAAAAGTCCTTCCGACAGCCCATAGCCGGCATCCGTGAAAGTGCGATGCAGATGATAGAACTCGCCGAATAACTTCAAACCTGAACCTTCGGTCAACTTTCTGCTGAGTCGCAGACGTAGGGAGTTTGCATCACGCTGGACTCCCCAGGCGCCCTGCGAACCTAAAGGGAACGCGAGAAGTGATGCCTCCGTATGCAGCGACCAAAGATCGTAGTTCAAAATCGCGGCCCAAAAACCTCCGGCTAAACCAGAACTGGCCACTCGATCTTCGTTTGCGGAAATAAAACGCCGAAACGCGAGCCCCAACTCAAACGATGTCGAAAGAGCTCCCATTGACGGGCCGGCCCACGCGTGTCCAACCTGACCGCCAACATCGAGTTGGCTTGCGACGTCTCTTCCATCGCGGAGTTGAACTTCTTGCGGCGCCACGCGGATCCGCGCGAGCGGACCAGTTGCGCTAAGGTGCCAGGCACCCTCCAACCCCCAGCCGTGAAAACGACTCGCGAGGCCGAGGTCTCCAACTCTTTCGCCTTTGATCTCTCGGGTAAGTCCGACACTCTCACCATCCTCGGCGGCGATGACGAACGTGTTTCTTTGCGTAAGGAAGTAGCTCAACTCAAACGCCGCGTGCGCTTGAGCTGTTCCGAGTAAACCGATGAGCAATGAAATGAGAAACTTCATAGAGTCTCCTTGGCGCAGCAAATTCCACGAGTTTAGAAGTGTCCCCTCTATGAGCAAGATTAGAATTCAACAAGCTGGAGATTAGATCTTCTTGTTGGGTTGGGTTGGCTGAGCGAGAGGCCCGCCAGGGCCCCGCAGCTTCAGCTCACTAAAGCACCTCGCAGAGCGAGGGGCCGAGAGGCCTCGCAGCTCGAGTTCCCGCCACCGAGCGAGGGAGCCGAAGGCCCCCGCAGCTCGGGCCACCGTTCTAAGCTAGAGCCCGAGAGGGCCCGTCGCTCAACGGTCTCCGCGCCAAGAACAACCGCGAGCAAGCGCCCGCCAGGGCCCGCAGCTCGCGACCGAGAGGTCGCAACCTACTCAGCCTGTCGAAGTGGTGCCCGGGATAGTTGTGCCCGCGGGGAAACGCGCCAGTGGCGCGTTTTCGTGCGGAGCATAGAGAGGAGCTTGCGGAGGCTCGAAGAGCCGTCGCGAGCGGAGCGATAAGTCCGACGACCGTGGCACTTCCTCTCCCGAAAAAATAAAAAGGCGGCCCTTCTGGGGTCGCCTTTTTATTTTTTCTTGAGAGTTGGTGCCCGGGATAGGACTTGAACCTACACACCTTACGGCACGGGCTTCTAAGACCCGCGTGTCTACCAATTTCACCACCCGGGCATCGGGTGAGAGCATTGACGCTCTATTATTTCTTTTCAGAGATGAGCTTTTTATAATCCGGAACGCGGATGAGGTTCGCGAGTTCTTTTTCGCTATCCATCTCGATACGGATCAACCAGCCATCGTTCATCGGATCATCATTCAATGAACTCGGGTCTTCGAGCAACGCCGTATTTACTTCGATCACTGTTCCCGAAACGGGGGCGTAGAGGTCACTGGCTGCTTTTACGCTCTCGACTACACCGAAGCTTTCGCCTTGGTTCACTTTCGCGCCCTCTTCCGGGAGTTCAACGTAGACCACTTCGCCAAGTTGTTCTTGCGCGAACTCCGTAACGCCGATCGTGACGATGTTCTCGTCGACTTGCGCCCACTCGTGATCTTTCGTGTAGTAGAAATCCTCAGGAAGTTGGTAGGACATCGAAAACTCCTTCAAATATTTTTCAGCACCGGTTCGCCGCTGTCGGCGAAGCGGCCTTCATGTACGAATTCAGCTTCTCAGGGAACGAGTCCCGTCCGAACGAACGGCGTTGCGACCACGCGCGCTTTCGCACCTCGGCCACGGATGTCGACGTTGAATTCTCGGCCAACTTCGGCGAAGGCAACATCGACGTAACCGATCCCGATCGACTCGTTAGTCGATGGCGATTGCGTGCCACTAGTTACTCGTCCGATTTCCTTATTGTCAAACGAAAGCAGGCCGTAGCCCTGGCGAGGAATCCCGCGATCCGTGAGTACGAAGCCAACAAGCTTCCGCTTCAAACCTGCGTCCCGCGCCGCAACCATCGGAGCCTTGCCGATGAAGTCTTTTTTTGCAGGCTTCACGACCCATCCCAAACCGGCTTCATAGGGATTTGTCGTATCATCGATTTCGTGACCGTAGAGGCTGTACTTCATTTCGGTCCGAAGAGTGTCGCGCGCGGCAAGGCCGATGGGCTTAACACCTAAATCGTTACCCTTTTCCATTAGATCGTTCCACAAACTCACGGCTTGAGCATTGCGTACGAAAATTTCCGCACCGTCTTCACCTGTGTAACCCGTCCGCGCGACGATCACTTCGCTTCCGCGGAATTTGAAAGTGCGATGAGTGAACGAAGCCATTCCTTTGATTTCAGGAGAGACCACGCGACCCAGCAGCTCGACGGCTTTCGGCCCTTGCACGGCGATCTGACCCCAATCCCCGCTTTCGTTCGTCACATCAGCACCACGATTATTTTCTTTTACGAACGCAAAGTCTTTGTCCGTGTTGGATGCATTCACGCAGAGCAAATAGTCCGCACCTGGCTGTAAACAATAAACAATGAGATCGTCGACGATGCCGCCTTCTTTGTTTGGAAACAGAGAATATTGAGCCTGGCCAGCCTCTAACTTTGCAACGTCGTTCGTCGTGATCCATTGGAGCGTTTCGAGAGCTTTCGGACCCCGTACGCGAATCTCACCCATGTGCGAAACGTCGAAGAGACCAACGTTCGTGCGCACATTGAGATGCTCTTCTTTCACGCCTTCATACTGAACCGGCATATGCCAGCCTGCAAATTCGACCATCTTAGCGCCGTGTTGGACGTGCACGTCGTGAAGAGCAGTAGACTTCAACATCGTAATTCTTCTCCTAATCGGGTCTCTATCAGGTCTTTGAGGCGCACCCATCAAACCGGCTCGCCTAAGCCCAGTCAAGAAGACGCGGCGACATAAACGCGTTTCCTAAAACGTGCGGTCGATTTTCTATTTCTTCAACTCAGCGAGCTGAACCGTGTTTTCCATCAACATTTGGATCGTCATTGGACCAACGCCACCAGGAACGGGAGTTGCGGCTTCTGCCCAACCATCCAGCTCCTCAAACTTCACGTCACCGCAAAGTTTTCCCGCAAAATCACCCGTTGTCGGTCGGTGCATGCCAACGTCGATGACGATCGAACCTTTTTTGAACGCGTCTCTGCCAAGGAAACGCGCTTGCCCAGCCGCAACTACGACGATGTCTGCTCCTCGCGTGACAGACGAAAGATCGGGCGTGCGCGAGTGGCAAACTGTAACAGTCGCATTCGCCTCCAATAAAAGCTGCGCCATCGGCTTTCCGACAATATTGCTCCGCCCGACGACGACGGCCGAGCGGCCGGCAACCGGAATCTTGTAATGCTCGAGGATTTTCATCACACCCCACGGCGTGCAGGGCGCCACGCGCTTGCGACCAGCAAAGAGGAGCCCAAGATTTCCGACTGTCAGCCCATCTGGATCCTTCTCGGGACGGATGGTTTCAAGAACCAGATCAGCTTGAATGTGCTTTGGAAGAGGGAGCTGCACCAAAATGCCGTCGACTTTCGGATCACGGTTGAGTTCTTCAACTTTCGCGATCAACGCCGCTTCACTGATGTCTTGCGGCAGCTCAAAATGGAAGCTTTCCATTCCCAGTGCGACGGTCGTTTTCACCTTGTTCTTGACGTAGACTTGGCTCGCCGGGTCCGCACCAACGATGATGACCGCCAAACCCGGTTTCCGGCCACGACGGGTCGCGAACTCCTCGATCCGCGTCTTTAGTAATGATTGACGGTGTTTAGCTACGTCGGTTCCGCTAAGTCGGAGCATCGGCGCCTCCTGCAGGCGGGGTCAGGATCGAACCCGTTTGAACGCGTTTTTGGGATGGCTCTTTATAGGAAAAAAACCCTGGGAATCCAAGGCCTTGTTGAAAAAACGCCTTCTTGACTGCGAGTCGTCAAGCGCCTAATGTCACGGCACTCACTGAAGCTTAGTAAGCTGAATCGGTTGCAATCGGACTTTGAAAACGGAGCCTCGCTATGTCGACGAAAAAAGCTGAGAAAGTAAAACTCTCGAAGGATGGTAGCTCCATCGACTTCGTCCAGTCGGACAGCCTTCCCACTTCGACTAAAAAGTTCCGCCAGAGTCCCGAAATCGAAGGCTTCTACCGTTTTATCTTTGAGAATGACCTCCGTGCCGAAGGCGCCGAGATCTTGGATAAAATCATCCAACGCCGCAAAGACGAGCGCGATGAAGCGACTCGCAACGCTCGCAAAGCTAAGAAGCAGTAATCAGGTCTCTAGCGTTCTTTCCGACTTCCGGACATCCGGAAGCTCACGCCCCCTTTAAAACACCGGTCACTTGAGCCTTGAAGTTGCTCCCCCCTCTTTCAACCACTTGAAGGAGGGCCCATGACCACTAAAGACGCATGTAATTCAGAAACGATCAGAAGCCGAATCCGCAACGAGCGCGGACAAGGCTTGATCGAATATCTCGTCATCGTCGCCTTGATGGGTGTCGCAACCATCGCCATTGTTCGCGTCATGGGCGAAACGGTTGCCTCTCGTTTTGCGAGTGTCACAAAAGCGCTTCAGGGCGAGAAGTTTTCCAAAAAAACGGAAGTCGATGCTTCCACGTACAAGAGAAAAGACCTCGGAAATTTCTTCGACGGAGTTGAAGGTTCCAAAGGAAAAGACCAGTGAGACGCCTCCCCATCTTGGGCGAAGCCGGATCAATGATCATCGAAAGCATCGTCTCTCTCGCGGCCGTCGTAACGATCGTTTCGAGCGGTCTTGTCGCACTCTACTTTTCTTTCGCTAGGGTTTGGGCGGAACGCTCGGCTTATGAGGCGGTCATCTGCTTAGCTACTTCCTCCCCCATCCCTCGCTGCGAGTCCGAGTTCCGTCAAAGGATCTCGACGGTTCTGCCCTTTGGAAGAATCGATCAACTCACACTCCGCAGGAGCGCGAAAGAAGCGTCGATCGATCTTCGCCTCAAAATCGGAACTCGTGACGTGCTTCGCTTGCGGGATGCACGCACGCTTCCCTTACAACCAAAAGGGAGAAGCCAATGAGGTACCGCGATGATCGAGGCTTCATGGTGATCACGCTTCTTGCGCTTTTACCGTTGGTGATTTCTCTCATCCTCCTCGTAACATGGACCTATCTTTTGCTAAAGGCAGATGGTGAGGCACGCCACGCTTGTCGAGTCGACCTGTTGTCGGCGCAAAAGCAAATTGGTCAAGATCTCAAGAGCTTACTTGCACTCAATCCTGAAGCGAGTCGATTGCGAGCCGAACTGGCGGCCATCAATAAGGTTTTGATCGCCACACCTCATCCGGCAGCTCACGCCGCTCTTGAAGTCGCTAGGCAAAAGATCATTGCTCAGCAACTGATCCTCGCGGCAAAGCAACGTGCTCTCATCGTCAAAGCAAAATCACTCTCTCTCACCGCACCGTCAAAGGCGATGGTGACCGTTCAATCCGCTCTGGCGAAGAATAGACGGTCGTCAGGCAAGCCAAATCTCGGCGCTTATAAAGCTGGAACCTTCGACGTCACGGCGTCCCCGAAAAGGTCTCTGACACCCGACTACAATCCCTCGGCGCGATTTCGCGACGAGCAGATCATGCGCCTTACGTGGAAGATGGATGTCTTCGCAATTCTTCCCACGTGGCTAAAAGATTTAATGCACAGATCAAATCTTTTTCCGAACGGTGATTTTCATCTTCGCGCCGAGTGCGCGGCAACTCTCGAAAAGGAAGGCACAGCGTGGAGCCCTCGACTAACAAAGGACAGGTCTTGATCGAACTTGTGGTGTGCGCGTTCTTCTTGGCGGCGTTTTTTCTGCTCGCGACTTCGCTGAGCCAAACGGCGGTCAAAGAACACAGCAAAGCTCGCTTCCTCGAAAGGCGCCATAGACCATGAAACTCGAAGAGTTGCTGAGCCGATTGAAGACTCCGCCTCGTTCTGCCTGGGCCTGGATGGCTGCCGCGGCCGTCAGTGCTTTCATTGCCTATTATTGGGATGTCACGACCCCTTCCGCTCAACCCGCTATCCAAGCGGAGGATCCCGAAGTCGCGTCAACGTTCATTCCGGCTGGCTACGTACTGGTTCCGATCGAAGTCGCAAATTTCGAATCTTTGGACTCGATTCTCGGAAAATTCGGCGTCGTTGACTTGTATCTTCCCAGCGACGATCCGAAAGCGCGACCACGCAAAGTTGCCGAGCGAGTGAGAATTCTCAGAGCTCCACTGAACCCAAGTCGTTTCGCTGTCTTGGCGCGTGAAAACGATTCGCCGCGGCTCGTTTCTCACGGAGGCCCTTTCACCGTCGTCGTCCAGAATCCGGACGTAGCCGGCACGGGAATTGTTAATGACCGAAAAGACGCTAGCGACGAACCCGAAAAGAGCGACGGGCAAACCGCCAAACGCGGACGACGAACTCGGATTATCTACGAAGCAGGAATTTGAAAATGAAATATTCGAAAAGTACATTGGCCGTTTTGATTTCGTATTCGCTTGTTTTCTGTCCTCATGGCTCGCAAGCCCAGACCGAAGAACGCCCGCTTATCCGAGCAACGAGCTACCCCGCTGCCGAGTTCGAAGCCTTTGCAGAAGCCCAAGGCCACACGACCCTCTCCCAACATCTCGACCATGCGCGCCCGGGAAAAGAAATGGAGCAGCGACTCATCCGAGCTTTGGAAAAAGCTCAAACCACTTGGCTGAGTGGCTCTCTCGAGCAAGCGAGATCTCAATTCAAAGAAGTCGCGCGCCTAGTGCTTGAAGCAGATTGGAGAGAATCGCAACGCGAGGCGATCCACTATTCGATTCTTCGTCTCGCACAAACTGCGACGTTACCCACGGAAAAAGAGGAGTGGCTGAAGAAAGCGATCGCGAGTTTTCCGGATCTCCTCCCGGATGACTCTCTATTCCCGCCGCCGCTTCTGGAAGCGTACCGAACTCTGCGCCAACGTGAACTCAAATTTGCAAAGTCGTACACGCCCCAAGAGCATTTTCCGGATCATCGACTTCTACTCATCAACGGAAAACGTTACGTCCTGACCCCTGCTCTCCGAATTCGCCTCCCGCAGGCCGTTTTCCGCGTGACTGCGCTCAGCGACTCTCACCCTCCCTTGAGCGAAAAGCTAAGTCTGCAACAACTTCAAGTTTTCAAGATTGCGGCTCAGGCGATTGCCGACGGCGAGTGCCACTCACCCGGTCTCGTAAAATTGCCGACCACGATCAAATCGGCTGACATCGCATTCAATTCTCAATGCCTGAGAAGTTCCACCCCTCAGGGCTGGCGGACCGACAGCGATTCCAGAGAATCGTTTGCTTTAGACTCTCCGGCCAGCGGATTGACTCTCGCAAGCCCTGCGCCCGTGACCGTCAGTTCGAGTAAAAAGCATTGGCTATGGATTGGACTAACGACTCTGACGGCGGGTGCAATCTACGTCATCGCGAAGAATCAGAATTCACGCGAATCCGGTGAACCGAAAGTTCAACCCGTTCATCGACAAGGATTCGAATAAAAAAAGGCTCTCGCTTTGACGAGAGCCTCTTCAGATATCTAAATCCCAGTAGATTAGCGAGTGCGACCGGGTGTTGTTCCAATGCCGACGGCACTTCCGCCCGTCGTGTACGGGATGTACGGAGTCTGCACGCCGATCCCGAGACCACCGCCGACTCCGCCTAGGCCACCGCCGGAGAGATCGAAGCCTAATCCGTATCCGCCAGAGTTCACCTGGTTGATTCGGTACATAAGGGAGTAGTACTCCGTCATTAGACCTTGTTGTACGCGAGAACGCGCCATTGCATTATCAGCCGCTCGTCTCTGCATATCGAGTTGCATTTGGTATTGCTGCAACTGCATCTGAAGCATTTGCTGTTGGTACTGCACACCCATGCCGCCTTGACCCATCATCGGAGTCGGCGTCAAGAAGCCACCCATCGAGAAGCCACCGGCCACTCCGTAAGGTGAAGTGAATCCGCCAGCCATACCAGGCATCGCCATCCCGGCCATCCCTGCCATACCGGGCATCATCATGCCGCCGCCCATCGCCATGCCACCCGCCATGCCCGCCATACCGGGCATCGCGAGCCCAAAGCCGCCGGCCATACCGGGCATCGCCATCCCAATTCCGCCAGCCATACCAGGCATCGCCATTCCGAAGCCGCCGGCCATTCCGGCCATGCCCGGCATCATCATGCCGCCGCCCATCGCCATGCCACCAGCCATGCCCGCCATACCGGGCATCATCATGCCGCCGGCCATTCCAGGCATCATCATGCCACCAGCCATGCCGGGCATCATCATTCCGCCCGCGAGTCCTGCACCCATGTAAGGGTTGAAGCCGTTGCCCCACGGACCCGCCATGCCCCAAGGTCCCATACCGGGCATGAACATGCCGCCACCCATAGCCGCGTTCGGGAAAAACCCTTGAGGATAACCGAACGGACTCATTCCGCCCATTCCATAAGGATTCATTTGTCCGAAGGGACCCATCATCCCGTACGGGGAGAAGGGACCACCACCCATCATACCGGGCGCGCAACCGAAACCACCTTGAGTCCCACCCGCAACCGCACCGTAGATACCGGCTTGAATGAACGGAAGACCGTAGCTTCCAGCCGCGTACGGCATCGTCGGATAACCGAGCGCATTTAGGTTTTTATTGTTCTGACGGTTTGTGAAATAACCGAGAGCTTCCGCACCCAGACCCGCGCCAACGCCTGCTAAGAGCGGAAGAAGCGTGCTTGTCCAGTTGCTGCTCTTCTCAGCTTTGCGACGAGGGCGATGACAATCACCCGTCGGGCAGCTCGCTTCGAGTTCGCGATCCGATTTGCGATCGCGCTTGAGGTCACCGATCTGAAGACCGATTTGCGAAATCTGATCTTCGATGCGGCTGATTTGTGCGCGCGAATCATCGATGTCTTTTGTTACTTTACGGAAATTATCTACAGCATCGGCACACTGGCGAAGTGAATCGCCTTTAGCGTCAGGTGCGAGGTACATCCGGTTGCGGCAGAGTTCTTTCGAGAAGCGTCCACCTTCGCGGCAAACGCGCTGCCAACCCGGCTCAGCGTAGAGTTCTGCGTTCGGAGAAACAAATGCTCCGCATTCAGGACCACCCGCAAATCCGCCCCCGCCGCCACCGCCGCGCAAGAACGAGTAGCGCTCACCGCCACCGGCAACGCCGGATCCAGCCGAGAGGCCGAAGCTTGCAGGCATACGAGTTTGATCAGCAGGTTCGAAAATATCAGAAGCTTTTACCGGATCGCGAGGCTCAGGCTTCGCTGGTTGCGGACGCGGTCTCGCCGGAGGTTCGGGAACCGTGATGACCGGTACATCCGGTTGATCGACCGTCTCGTCTTCACCAACGGGTGTGTATCCACCGCCGCCCGGAGGCGGAGGCGCAACCGGCGCACATGTTCGGCAGCTGTAGCCGTTTTCCATGTGATCGATGACGGCGCCGGCAATCTCAGGATTGATGACGTCGTTGATCGCGGTCGTGTATTTTTCTTTTTTCGATTCGAGATCGCGGAGCTTCTTTTCCAGATCGCGCTTTTCTTTGCGCAGATCCTTGCGGAGCTCTTGCAGTTCATTGATCTCGTCGTTGTCGTCGTTAGCTCCAGCAGCGGCACCGTAGGGATAGCCGCATGCTTGCATGCCTCCCCACATTCCTGTGCCCCACATCTGGGCTTTCGAAACCGACGTGAAGGCCAAGTTGCCTGCGATGAGCAGAACCGCCAACACTTTTGGATTCATAAAGACTCCTCGTTCTCTGTACCGAGCGACCTTCGTTGGCCGCTTCTTCCTGGTACGCGAAACGCTTAACAAACGCGCTTCCTTTACGCACAAATCCATTTGACGTTTCGACAGGTTCCCCCAAGGACTTGACTCGTTTCGCATCATTCTCGACGAACGAAGAGGTTTTGTTTACCTGCTCGACGGTGATGCCCGCTTTACCCTTGCTGAAAGTCCTGTCTAAAACTTCGACGAGGTCCGAGGACGCCTGGATCACTTCCTTGATCCACTCGCGTTGCCCTCGCGCTTGCCGAAAGCGGAGCGTTTCCTACGTAGGTGCTTGAATTGAATTGCGCCGCTTCTACCCAAATTCTACACTAACCTCACGAATGAAGCATTCCATTCTTTGCGTTGACGACGAAGCAGACAACATCGATGCGCTTGAGCGCCTCTTCCGCCGGAAGTATCACGTCTTGAAGACGACTTCTCCGATGGAAGCCCTAGACCTTTTAAAGAAGAACAAAGTGACGGTCATCATCAGTGACCAACGCATGCCGCAGCTCACGGGTGTGGAACTTCTTGAGAAGTCGATCAAGACGCATCCGAACGCGATTCGCATCTTGCTGACCGGCTACACGGATATCGACTCCGTCGTATCGGCGATCAACGCAGGGCAAATCTATCGGTACGTGACCAAACCTTGGGATCCGGTTGATCTCTCAAACGCGATCGACAAAGCGGTTGAACGTTACGAGATCGGCGAAGAGCTCGTCGAAAAAAATCGAGCGCTCGAAGAAGCGCTCACGGAGTTGAAAACTCTCGACCAGGCGAAGAGCCAGTTCATGATGCTCGTCAATCACGAGCTCAAAACTCCCCTCACCTCGATGCTGAGCTTTGCTGATCTGCTCGCGGAAACGAAACTCGACTCCGACCAAGGTCGCATGCTCTCGCGCGTGAAGTCGGCGGCACTCAGACTTCAAGAGATGATCAACGATTCTCTCGAATACGTTTCTGCAGAAACGGCGCAAACTAAACTTGAGATGAAGTCCGTCGCCACTCGTTCACTCTTTGAGGAAGACGCGCTGGCCGAGAATGTGAAGAAAGTTGCGGCCGATCGGAACGTTGGGCTTCGCTTCACGATCGAGAATCAAAAAGTCTATTGCGACGAAAAAGTGATGCGAAATGTCTTTCGTCGGCTCACGCATAACGCCGCTAAGTTTGCAAAAAGCGGAACGGAAGTCGAAGTCACCGGTGCAAGCAACAACGACGGCTCTTACGAGCTCACGATCGAAAACCAAGGACCAGCGATCGACGAAAAAAAGATCACGGCTTTGCTCAAGCCGTTCACGCTCAACGAAAATGCACTCAACCATTCCGTTGGTACGGGTATGGGTCTCAGCATTTGCCAGGCGCTTTTAAAGCTTCATCGATCTTCGCTCCAATTCACCTCGCGCGGATCCACGATTCAGGTTGGTTTTCGCTTAACCCCCAAGGGAAAATAACGGGGTTTCTTTGCCCTCGGCCTTCTGGTAAAGACTTCGAAACAACATTTCTTGGGCATGGGCTCGAGCGGTGTTCAATGAGCTTAACCAAAAGGCTGCGAATGACGTCCCCTTCTCCCCTTCACCAGTCTTTAAAAGAATCCACTCGCGGAGCTCATGATCAAATCGAACGCAATGCGGTTTTAAAACGACTGCTCGCTGATGATTTGACGAAGAATGAGTACACCGCGATTCTCGCCCGCTATCTTGGTTTCTTTCATCCCTTGGAAGAAAATCTATCGAGCCAACCTGAACTGCGTCGCAACGTTCCTGATTTCGAAGCGCGTACAAAGACTCGGAAGTTGGAGCACGATCTCGCAGCCCTTGGTCTCAGCCCGGAGCAGATCGCTAGACTTCCACGCACGGAGAGGGTGCCAAATGCTGCCACGTTCGCAAAGGCAATAGGAGTTTTGTACGTTTGCGAAGGATCAAACTTGGGCGGTCGATTGATCGCGAAACATCTCTCGAAGTTTGATTTCTTCAGGGACGAAACTTCTTCGTTCTTCGAGATTGATCCGCAAGTGGTCGGCTCGAGATGGAAGGCGTTTTTAGATCTGCTATCCGCCTTACCGCAGGATTCTGGCTTCATCGGAGAAGCTTCGAGTGCGGCAGGTTTGACTTTCTCAACTCTAGATTCTTGGATGGCCGGAGCGCTCACCTCGAAGTAATTGGGGTGTCCGGATTTCGTTCTGGGTATTCACTCAATTGGAATTGGCGTGGTTTCGCGTGTTGCTCGGGAATTGCTCTCGTAGCGGTGCATGCGAATGTTGTCTTTCGTTGTCTTACTTCTCCCCTTTTTCAGCGCACAAGCTTTTGCTTCATCCGGAGCTGAATCGATCGTATTGGCGATCGGCCGTAGCGCTCATTGGCCCACAAGTCGTGGAGGGATTGTTACCGTATCGAACGGCGCAATCGTTCGTGCTGTGGATTTTGGATCGAGTCTTAAGATCACGGGTAAGAAACTTGGTTCCGTGACGATCGCCGCAGCCCTAAGGCGTGTGGATGTTCATGTGGTACCGGAGAAAGTCTTTACCCTTCACGAGAAACTTCAACAGGCCCTCCAAGGGCGGCGCGGACTGAGGCTGTCGGTTCAAGATCAGCGCCTGCGAGTCACTGGGCGACTTTTGCGCTGGGAGGACTGGCGCATTCTCAGCGAAGCGGCGCGAGGTTCTGAAGCCGAATGGAACTTTGAAGCAACGCTCGATGAGCGAATGGTTCATCAAGCTCAAGCGTTCTTTAGAGCGATGCTTACTCGAGCCCACCTGCCGGAGATGACGGTTGAGTTGCAACCAAGAGCGGCATTAAGTCTGCCAACCGAAAACGTGGATGCGAAAGCAAAGGTCATCTCGCTTCTTTCACCTTGGGGTTTTAGCGTTGATACGAATACGTCTGCCATCGCGCTTGAGCCTCTTGTGCGCGTCAAGATCGTGGTTGCCGAAGTGAAGAAGTCATCGCGTAGGCAACTCGGAATCAAGTGGCCATCTTCGTTCGCGTTTCAAGTGGCCCCGATCTTCGATGCGACAAGCTCCCCCTTGGTCGCCGAGGTGATGGCTCTTGAAGAAAACGGTCACGGAAGAATTCTCGCGTCACCGACGCTTCTTTGTCGTTCGGGAAAAGAAGCACAGTTCCTAGCTGGCGGCGAGTTTCCGATCAAAATTGCGTCCCGCAAAAGCAACGACGTGATTTGGAAACAACACGGCATTGTCCTTAAGATCAAACCGCGCGCGGATTTTTCGGGCCGCATGAGTATCGGCATCGAGACGGAAGTTTCGATGATCGACAGCTCGCAAACGGTCGACGGAATTCCTGGCTTACTCACGAATCGGATTGAATCTCATTTCGATCTTCCATCATCGAAAACGATCGCGCTTTCGGGATTGATCAAAAAAGAATGGGGCGAATCCGCTAGTGGCTTACCCGGCCTCACGCGACTTCCGATTTTAGGTAGCTTGTTCTCAAGTCGCGATTACCGCGATCATCTTACTGAACTTGTGATCTTCGTGACTCCTGAGGTTGTAAAGAACGATCCGGAGAGCTCATCGTGAGCTTCGCGGCGCTGAACGAGAAGATATCGCTCGCGATTTCCAAACTCCCACCCGCAAGTCCCCTCACGCTCTCGTCGATCGAGGAACGGGAGGGCGGCGAAGATCGCCTCATTAAAAAAATCATCGCGGATGTTTGCGACGTCCATTCGCAGGCGCGCATGCAAGCCGAATACTTTGGAGCAGGTCCGCTTGAGCTTTTATTCAACGATGTCGCAATCACCGAGATCATCGTCAATGGCTACAACTCGATTTGGTATGAACGCAAAGGTCGGCTTTTTCGGCATGAAGATCAGTTCCTGTCTGAGCTGAATTACCGAAACTTTATCGCAAGGCTCAGCCGAGAGGCTTCGGTACAAGCGAGTCTCGATTGCCCTTTTGCCGACGGCAAGTGGCGCGATTGTCGTGTTCACCTCATCATCCCGCCGGCATCCGGTCATCATGCCGTTGTCACCTTACGTCGACATCCCGCCTCGCCATGGACGCTCGCCGCTCTTGAAAAAGGGGCATGGTCAGAGCCGCGCGCCCTCGAAATTTTGAGAGGGCTCATTCGAGAGAAAAAAAACTTCCTCGTCGTGGGTTGCACGGGCTCCGGAAAAACGTCGGTGCTCAATGCCTGTTTAGGCGAGCTTCCGTCAACAGAGAGAACGTTAATCATCGAAGACACATGTGAACTCACGGTGCCAAATGAGGTGAGCTCCAAGCTCCTCACGAGACATGATCCCCAAGCGCAGCTGCGCGAGATTGATCAGACGATCTTACTCAAACAAGCTTTACGCATGCGGCCTGATCGGCTTGTGCTCGGTGAAATTCGCGGCGGCGAAGCGAAAGACTTACTCATGGCGTTTGCCACGGGACACTCAGGTTGTATGGGCACATTACACGCGGATTCGGCCCGCCAAGCGCTCTTAAGACTCGAGATGCTTGTGCAGTTGGGAGCCCCTCAATGGAATCTCCAAGCCGTGCGAACTTTGATTTGGTTGAGCCTTCAGGCGATCGTTGTCGTGAAGAGAGACGAAAACGGCGAACGACGCCTGGAGGGTATTTACCGAGTGGCGTCGCTCGAGGATGTTGGATTTTTGATTGAGAAAACGATTTAAGCCGTACGGTTGATGAAACTTCCCTTAGGGAAAAGCCCATCGGGTTGTTGGAGTTCATCTTGTCCGCTCTCTTGAACGACGAAGACTTCCGAAGGACGCACGGAAGAGCTTGCGCCCGAAGTACGGAACGATCCGACTTCATCGGTTTTGAACCCCGCAGGACTCGACTTCACTTCGCGGTTCATGCCGGCGTTGAAATTTTGCGCAATCATCGGCATCGAGAATTCTTCTTTTGCGGAGGGCGTAACTGGTTCAACAGCTGTGCGGTTTTTCATGAAGAAGCTATCGCTCATGCGAGCGGCGATCGCGGCTTGCGATTGCTCTTTTGATCTCCAATCGAGAACTTCACTTTGGATTCCGGCAGAGCGACGTGCCGTTGTTTCGAAGGAAGTGCCTGGGACCGGTGCTTTGACCGCGAGGCTTGAAACACCTTCGGGACGACCAAATGAAGGTGTGCCGGGGCGAACTGGAGCCGCTTCCTTCATGTCGACTGACATGACACGCGGAGAGCTCGAGATTATTCCACTGATCTTTTCCATGCCTACCTCCTGTAGTGACCTCGAATCCGCGTTTAGCGGGCCATTGGTCCGGGAAACATCCTGCTTCCCTCGCATGGAACTGATCGGAATCTCGTTTTGAGACTGTAGGACGCGAAGGTCCAGATTTATGCGTTCGCGTCGCTCGCCGTCCCTGCCGCCTTCTCAACCGAAGGTGCTAGACGGATTCCGAGCTCGATGAGCTGCTCGCGCGAAACCGCGTTCGGTGCTTCCGACATGAGGTCGGTTGCCTTCGCCGTTTTCGGGAACGCGATGACATCGCGAATAGCTTCAGTGCGAGCCAAGATCATCGTCAAACGATCGACTCCCCAAGCAATCCCTGCGTGCGGAGGTGTTCCGTACGAGAGAGCTTCCATGAAGAAGCCGAACTTATCCTTCGCCTCTTCCATGCTGAGCCCGAGTGCTTTGAACATCGCGGCTTGAACATCGGAGCGATGGATCCGGACGGAGCCGCCACCAATCTCGTGACCGTTACAAACAAGGTCGTAGGCTTTGGCGAGCATCTCCGGGAAGACCTTCTCGTTCGAATTTTTGAGGTCTTCGATGTACTGGTTCTGCGGCGAAGTGAAAGGATGGTGACGAGCGGCCCAACGTTTGTTTTCAGCGTCGTATTCAAACGACGGGAAGTCGACGACCCACAAGAAGCGATCTTGCGCTTCATCGATGAGCTTTAACTCATGACCGAGATGGAGGCGAAGCGCTGCAAGAGCGTTGCATGCTTTCTCCCACTCATCGGCCACGATGAAGGCGGCACCTTTTCCTTCAGGCACGAGTTTGTTGAAGATCTCTTTGACCTTCTCTTCGGGAAGAACTTTGCCAACGGCGCTTGTGAGTTTGCCTTCTTTGTCGACCTTGATCCACACGAGGCCTTTTGCTCCGGCCTTTTTCGAAAGCTCCACGAGCTTATCGATTTGCGCGCGCGAGAAGTCAGCACCTTGCGGAAGACCGAGCCCTTTGATCGCGCCGTTTTTCGCGAGAACGTCATCGAAAACTTTGAAGCCCGTGTTCTTGCAGATTGCGCCGAGGTCTTGAAGCTCAAGACCGAAGCGGAGATCAGGCTTGTCGTTACCGAAGCGGTTCATCGCCTCGTTGAACGACATACGAGGAATTTTTCCGATGTCGACACCGCGGAATTTCTTCCACAACGCTTGGGCCAGCTTTTCGTTCACGGCCATGATGTCGTCTTGATCGACGAAGCTCATCTCCATATCGATCTGCGAGAATTCGGGCTGACGATCAGCGCGAAGATCTTCGTCGCGGAAGCAACGAGCGATTTGGAAGTAGCGGTCCATCCCGCCGATCATGAGAAGCTGCTTCAAAGTCTGCGGGCTCTGCGGAAGTGCGTAGAAAGTGCCTTGATTCACGCGCGAGGGCACGAGGTAATCGCGCGCACCTTCGGGAGTGCTCTTGTAGAGGATCGGGGTCTCGACTTCGATGAAGCCTTCGTTCGAAAGCGTCTCGCGAACCGTGCGCACGATTTCGTGGCGAAGACGCAAGTGTTGGTTCAAGCGCGCCGAGCGGATATCGAGATAACGGTACTTGAGGCGTAAATTCTCGCTCACGTTTTCATCGTTGATCTGAAACGGAGGAGTTTTTGCTTCACTCAAGATTTCGAGATGTGTCGCAACGACTTCGACTTCACCCGTTGGAAGTTTCTTGTTGATCATGCCTTCGGGACGCTTGCGGACCGTGCCGCGAACTCCGATTACGAACTCCCCACGGACCGAGTGCGCCTGAGCCATATCCGCATTGTTCGGATCGAGCACGATCTGAACGAGGCCTTCACGATCTCGGAGATCGACGAAAACGAGACCGCCGTGATCGCGTCGCGTATCGACCCAACCCATAAGGTTGACGACTTGGCCGTCGTGGGAGGCTCTCAGAAGACCGCAGTAAGTGGTACGCTTCAACTCGGATACGAATTTCATTTGCTCTCTCTTTTTTCGGATCAACAGTCTCCGAACATACCGAGCACCCGATTCTTTGCCAAGGATGGAGACAGTTTACGCTCGATGACACACCCCGGTTGACACCTTGTGAAGCGTCCCTCAAGGACCTCTCTTTTGGTGGACAGCGCGAAGGCCGGAGGCGTATCTTGGGGCCTATGCCGAAAGTAAAAGTAGAAAGCCAATCCAAGCACTCTCCCGAAGAAACCTTCAAGAAGATCCGCAGCCTCCTCGAGAACGATCGAGACTTGCGCAAGATGGATCCGAATTACACCTGCCAATTCAATGAGCAGTCGAAGACTGGTTCCGCTAAGGGCGGTCAGTTCACCGCGGAAATGAAAGTTTCCCCGAAGACTGGTGGCAGTGCTGTTGAAATTGAAGTCAGCCTTCCGCTCATGTTGACGCCCGTAAAAGGCATCGTTCAGAGCACGCTTCAGAAGAAACTCGAATCGGCCCTCGCATAATCAACCGGGTCCTCATTGTCGGGAGACGAGGCTGAGATGGCCAAAACACCCGCGAAGAAAACTTCAAAGAAAGTCACTCGCAAAGCTTCGACGAAATCGGCGACGGCGGCGGGCAAGGATCGATCGGGCTCCGCTCCGGAGCCTTCTGTCCTTTCGCCGAAAGTGCATCAAGCCGAAATCGTTGAACCCGAGATCATCGATCCTATGGGTGATGATGAAGGCGCCGAGGATCGTGGATTTGCTCCACCCGACTTTGAAGACGTTGGTCCCATCGAGATCGATCCGGATCGTGACGTCCTCGATGAAGCGGAACGCACCCTGCCCGTCGTAAAACCTGAGATCGTCGATCGTAGTGAATCGTCATCGAAGGCGCTCACGACGACCGACCCGATCGCGCTCTACCTTGCCGAGATCCGCAAGTATCCCCTGCTCACCAAAGAGCAAGAGCGTGAGCTCGCTATGCGGTACCGCGAAACGGGCGATCCGAAAGCGGCTGAGCTTTTGGTGACAAGCAATCTTCGCTTCGTCGTGAAGATCGCCGCCGAGTACTCGCGCTTTGGTGCCAAGCTCATCGACTTGATTCAAGAAGGTAACGTCGGCCTCATGCACGCCGTGAAGGAGTTCAATCCTTACAAAGGCGTTCGCCTCATCACCTACGCTGTGTGGTGGATTCGCGGTTACATCCAAGAGTATCTGATGCGTCAGTATTCGATGGTGCGAATCGGGACGACACAAAACCAACGCAAACTCTTCTACCGTCTGCAGAAGGAGCGTGAAGCACTCGAAGCGATGGGACAAGAACCCAACTTCGCGCTGCTCGCGGGACGCCTCGGCGTGACGGAAGAAGAAGTCGAAACCATGTCGCAGCGGATGGCCAACCGCGACTTGAGCTTGAACACTCCGATCGACGGCGGCGCTTCGACTTCGACGCTTCTTGATTTCGAACCTGGGGAAGGCCCCTTGGCCGATGAGACGATCGGCCATCTCGAAGAGATGGAAGTGTTGAAGCGCAATCTCGAGCAGATCCGCCCGTCATTGAACGAGAAGGAAACCTACATTCTCGAAAAGCGCGTTTTGGCTGACGAGCCGATGACTCTGCAAGAGATCGGCGAACACTACGGAGTCACTCGCGAAGCTGTTCGCCAACTTGAGGCGCGCTTAATCCAAAAAATCCGCAACGCCGTCACCAGCTCGCTAGCTGGTGAGTAGCGGAAAGGTGCCTGGCACCGTTCCGGGATGCAACGCGAAACCGGAGCGGTGTTACGGCTTGGGGCGTTTGTAGGTACCAGTTTCCCTTTGCAGAAGCAGTGCGAAACCGGAGCGGAGCTTCGGGGTCGCAAAAAGGTGCCTGGCACCTTTCCGGGAGGCGATTTACTGACAGGATTTCTTAAGCTTTTAGCTCGCGGTACGAACCCGAGCCGGCTCGGAAGCGGGAGCCGCCGCTGGAAGTGCAGCAGGTAACTCCGCCGCAGGTTTGACCGACAGAATGTCGAACGTCGTATCACGACCCAAACCCATTGGAGTTTTGTAATAAGCTTCGTTGTATTTCAAAGTAACCTTCTGCCCAGCACGAAGGAAAGTTTGCAAGCAGCGCGCGACTTTCTGATCGGAGACCGACATCTCGACGAATTCGTTGCCCGAGTTTCCGACCTGAATTTGCACTTCCCAAGTTTTGTTGAGGTAACCGCGGCGACTGATCTTCACGACTCGGCCGGTTTGATTGCCGTCGGACTTCCAACCGCTTCCATTGTGAGGAGCTTTGCATTCCGGAATCGATTGCTGCAGTGGCTTTACGGGTTCAATATCGGTGACCTCGTACGCAGTGGCGCCGGGGTTTAAAAGCTTGATGTGGCGCTCGCGATATTTCATGACGACGTACTGACCTTGGAGCTTCTTCATCTTCTCGACGAGCGCTTTGTTTCCGAGATCGATGCTGAAGTTCCAGGGGTTTGTTTCTTTGCTCGTCGAGCAAGTTTGCGGCTTCTCTTTGGTGCCGCAATCGGAATTCAAAATCTCTTTCACGGCTGAGGATTCGTTACCAAGCAGAAGCTTGCCTTCGCCCGTGCGACCGAAGGTGAGGAAGCCACCTTCTTCAGCCAGTTTCACGAGCTGACCCATCCGCAAGCCTTGCGAGTAATTTGTCGCCATGTTTTCCGCTAAAGCC
>SYLX01000256.1 GCA_005808505.1 Bdellovibrionales bacterium
CAACGACAGCGTCGAGCAAATCGAAGGTGCGGACATGGTCTTCGTCACGGCCGGCATGGGCGGTGGTACGGGAACAGGCGGAGCTCCGATCGTCGCGAAAATCGCGCGCGAACTCGGCGCCCTCACGATCGGTGTCGTCACGCGCCCCTTCATGTTCGAAGGCAAAAAGCGCATGCGCCATGCCGATTACGGCATCCAGGAACTCAAAGAGAACGTCGATACGCTCATCGTGATTCCGAACCAAAAGCTCCTCACGATCGCAAACGACCGCACGCCGCTCGTTGAAACGTTCAAGCGCGCGGACGACGTCCTTCTCCAAGCCGTAAAAGGGATCTCGGATCTCATCAATATTCGCGGTCTCATCAACCTCGACTTCGCGGATATCCGCACTGTCATGTCCGCTAAAGGCATGGCGATCATGGGTCAAGGTCGCGCTCGCGGTGAAAACCGCGCGGTTGAAGCAGCAACGGCTGCGATCAGCTCGCCGCTTCTTGAGAACATTTCGATCGACGGCGCAACCGGCATCATCTTGAACGTCACAGGTGGTCCTGAGCTTTCGCTCTCGGAAGTCAACGAAGCTTCGACCCTCATTACGGAAGCAGCTCACGAAGACGCAGAAATCATCTTCGGTGCGGTTATCGACGAAAACATGGGCGACGAAGTTCGCGTCACGGTTATCGCGACTGGCTTCGGTCTTGATCCTGCTACTCAGTCGGCTTCGACTCAGATGCAGCACATGCAAGCTCTCGCGCACCAAGTTCGCTCGACCCAACAGTTCCAAAACATCCAGAACCAGCAAGGCATGCACATGCCTTCGTCGTACGGTTCTTCATCGATGAGCCCGTCCATGAGCCCGTCGATGGGTTCACCGTCGAGTGGTGGAATGAACGCGTCGCAAAACTCGGGTCGCGTTCCTGAGTTCTACTCGCCTGGGTACCTCGCGCAAACTTACGGTCAACAGCCAGCACAACCTGCTCAAGCTTCTCACCAGATGAGCCAACAGCAGCCGATGCAAGCTCCCGAGATGTACGGAAACGCTCCGACATCTTCTTTTCAATCACAACATCAAGTTCAGCAGCCTGCTTACCAGCCTCAAGCTCCGAACTACGGCGCCCAAAGCATGAACCAGCAGGGCTACTCGAACCAGTACGGTTCGCAACAGCAACAGCCCATGAACCAACAGCCTTCTTACAACCAAGGCTTGTCGGCTCACGGCTACAATCAAATGAACGCTCAAGCTCCTTCGGCTTCGGTTCAAACTCAGGAACCCACGCTCGAAGAACTTGAGATGATGTTGAAGGAAGAAGCGACACCGGCGATTCCACTCCAACACGGCGGACATCAAGAAGGTCAACATGCTCCGGCGATGGACATGAACAGCCAAATGAATCAGCAGATGGCGGGCATGAACCAAAACATGAACGCGGGTTTGAACGTGAACGGCTCGATGCCTCCGAACGGCAACGAAGAAAAACCGCTCCCGCGCGACCTGCTCCTTGCGAAGGTTCGTCAGTACCGTGAAAGCCAAGTTCAGCGCCAGCGTCAACCGCAGCCTGAGCAGCTTTCGATGGAAATGGCGGCCAGCCCGACCGACAATCCCCTCGAGACCGCGCGCCGCTTGGCGAGCGAGATCGTGAAGTCGCCTTTTGATTCACGCAACCTGGATGTTCCTGCTTTCCTCCGCCGCAAACAGCAACCTGTTCAGCCGCGGAACGAAGACGACGAGAACATGCCGCTCACATGATCTGACTGCGAAAAATGAAGTTCGCCAAAAAGGCCACCTCGCAAAGGTGGCCTTTTTGTTTGACCGCGCCAGAGCCGACGGCGTAACCCTCAAGGCAATCCATGACGTGTGCCTACTTTGTTTCCGACATTCATCTCACTTCCAGCGATGAGCCAAACGCACGCGCGCTTCTCGCGCTGCTCGAAAAACTGCGGTCTGATGCGCTAGGTGGGTCCGGCGAGAAGCCGACGCACCTCTTTCTTGTCGGCGACATCTTCGATCTATGGATCGGGAGTCACGAGTACTTCGTTCAGAAGTTTGGTCCGGTGATCAGGGCCATCCGCGCGGTAGTTGATGCGGGCGTCACTGTTCATTTCTTCGAGGGCAACCACGACCTGCATCTCAAAAAATTTTGGCAGGATAAGCTGGGAGTCCAGGTTCACTCAGATGCCGAGATTTTCGAACTCGCTGGCAAAACCGTCCGCGTGGAGCATGGGGATCTGATCAATCCTGACGATAAAGGCTACTTGTTCTTAAGAAGTTTTCTTCGAACGTCGGCTATGCGCGCTTTGGCTCTGAATCTTCCTTCACGAGTCGTTGCGGCGATCGGGGAGAGGGCGAGTCGAGCTAGTCGTTCTTACACCTCGACGGCAAAGGAACTGCCTGTCGATAAGATCCGTCGGCTCATCCGCACGCATGCGGAACGCGTATTTCGAGAAAAGCCCTTCGACCTCATCATCACCGGGCATGTGCACGTCGTGGATGATGTGACGTTCCCGGCAAGTGGACGCGATGTCCGCTCGATCAATCTAGGCTCCTGGTACGACGGCCCAAAGGCCTTCGTCGTCTCGGATTCCCACGTCGGCCGTTTTACTTGGTAGGTTGAAGTAGGAAAATACCGCAGGCCACCCCTCTGAAGTTTGATCAACGAGGCACCCCCACGCACCTCGTTCGGCCTGCGGCATCAGGACAGGTTCAAGTTAAGGAAGCGAACATTTACGCTCGCAAGTGAACTTCGCGCGGATGATTTGTTCTTTGAAGTTCACCCAAAGAATCTCGCCTTTTACGCGTTGCCCTTCGCGATCGGTCATCAACAAGAGGACTGAGCGCTGATTCTTCTTTCTGAGTGCCGAACCAGCTGCAATCATCTCACGCGTATTTTTGTCACGAAGAGTGACGAGCATCAAACGATCGCCGTTTTGCAGAACTTCTTCTTCTATCTGGACCACGACGTCGCTATCGGGCATTTGCCAGTGGTTTTCGTCGATTCTAAACGGGAACACGCAATCACGACAGCGGTCGTCTCCGTTTGCCTCTTCAACCGGGCTCAAATTTTTAACGGAAGCTGCTGAACTTTCAGTGATGGCAGTACCGCAAATCATGAGCGCAACGGCAGCCCAAAGCAGGCTCGAGAGTGGTTTCAATTTCATTTTTGGTTCTCCGTTTCCGCTCGCGGGTCGTTGATCTGCACGCGCGACTTCGGATTTAGGAAGTAGCCGTTTTTCGCGCGCAAGATGTATTCAGTTTTGTTTTTTTCGCTTTCCAGAAGTTTCCGGAGGCGTTTGATCGTGACGTAGATTTTGTTGTCGTGAACTTTCGGATTGTACGCCTCACGCCAGACGAGGCGAACGAGTTCTTCCTTCGTGAACACCTTGCCAGGGCTTTCGAGGAAAACGCGCAAAAGATCACGAAGAATGAATTGGCCTTCGAAGCGAATCTCACCTTTATAACGTTCGACCAGAACACCGGTTCGCGTTTCGAACCTAAGATCGACGGGCGCTGGCTTTGGAACCCCGAGCGAAGCCACGGCATCGTCAACTAAGCGAGCGATCCGCGGGAATTCGTTTCTCTTCAAAGTGCGATCTGCGAGGTCGAGATAAAGGCGAGCTGCCGCCGTATCTCCTTTTTGTTTATAAACTGTGCCGAGCACGCAAAGCGTGTGCAGGTACAAAACAAGGTGGGGATGATGCTTCAGGCTGTCGAAGGCTTTCCACGCCTCTTCAAGGCTTGCATCGAGATGCCCTTGATTGCGTCGAACCATGGCTTTCAAGAGGATGGAGGCCGAACGTAGATCAGGAAGATCCAGACAGCTCAATAAAATCGAGAGCCGTTCGAGCTCTTTTAAGGCTTCATCGAAGCGCTGGCGCGCATAGAGAACGGTCGCTGCGCCGTAAAGAGGAGCTGCGAGAGCTTCTTTATCTTCGCCTTTGATCGCGTATTCGATCGCTTCGCGGAAATAAGCCATGGCACGGTCGTGACGCGTCTCTTGGTAACAACTGCAGATACCAAGAATATAGAGCGCGCGAGATTTCAATCGCGGATGGATCGAATCGCTCTCCATATGCTCCAGCATCTCGAGAACACGTCGCTCGATGCGTTCAACTTTCGCGAATTCTTCGCGCTCGGCGAGGATCCGCAAAACGTATGTGCAGCTCTCGACGTAGCGCGTGTAATCCCGGAGGATTGCGGCCGCTTCGCAAGTTTTTTCAAACTCTCGCAATGCCAGTGAGTAGTCACCGCGATGATAAGCGTAAAGCCCTTGCTCGAAACGCCGATCCGTCGCGCGCTTCGAGATCATCGGCACCTGAGAGGAAGGCATGTTGATTGGAATTTGTGCTTTGTCTAGGAAAGCCATCGCCTATTTTCTTACAGTGTCTGTGCTCTTCGAGGTGACTAACTTACAATTTCTTAAAAGCTTCGCAAGTAGAAATCCGAAAAAAATTCGTTCTGAAGCGAAGCAGCACTTAGATAAAGCAAACTAGGATGCGCGACTCAAACATCTTGCGAATCGAGTGTGGGCGCGAATTTGCGAGGTGCGACATGTGTTGCGCCTCGTTGGAGCTAATCAGAGCGAATGCTCTCTGCTGAAATAAATGACTTATATAAAATTTGTTGAGTCAGTTTCTGACTCAACCACTAGGGGAAAAGGCCGTGCTTTAGTGCGCGGCCTGACTATCGGTAAGAAGTTGTTCAGCGTGAGCAAGCGAAGTCTTCGTGATTTTCTCCCCAGAAATGAGACGCGCGATCTCTTGAACGCGGTCCGTCTTCTGCAGCTCAGCAACTTCAGTCTGTACGCCCTTCTTCAGTGCTGCTTTGTGGATATAGAAGTGGACATCACCGAAGCTCGCGACTTGCGGAAGATGCGTTACGCAGATCACCTGCTGGCCTTGTGCCATGCGTTTGAGTTTGCGTCCGACTTTTTCGGCGGTGTTTCCGCTTACGCCTGCATCGACTTCGTCGAAAAGATACGTACGAGGGAATTGTCCAGCCCCTACAACTTGCTTCATTGAAAGAAGAATCCGGCTCAACTCACCGCCGCTGGCGAACTTCGCAAGCGGGCGAGGCGCATCCCCTTTTGATGTCTGGGTCATGAACTCCACCGCACTCTGGCCCGTTGAATTGAGCGTCGTCGCGCGCTCAACGTGAACATGAAAATTGACGCCTTTCATGTTCAGGTCTTTGAGCTCTTCGTTTACGCCGTCAGCTAACTGACGGGCGGCCCCCGCACGGCGATCGTGTAATTCGCTCGCGATTCCACCGAGTTCTTTCTCGATTTTGACGAGCTCTTTTTCTTTGCTTTGCAAGAGTTCGTCGGAGTTTTCGAGCTGATCGATTTCCTTCTCGATTCCCGCGAGGGCTTCGAGAATCTCGACGGCCGTTGAGCCGTATTTCTTCTGTAGTTGACGAAGAGAGGAGAGCCTTGATTGAAGCTCTTCCAAACGACCTGGGTCGCCTTCCAGTTCGCGCTGGTAGTCGCGCAGTTCATAACGAACTTCGTTGATCAACGTCTTAGCTTGGCTGAGCGGATCAAGACGGCTTGCAAGACCTGGATCGACGTTCTTCAGCTCCGCCGCTCGCTGCAGAAGATAGTGGAGTTTACTCGTAACCGAATCATCGTCATCGTAAAGCAAGCCTTCGGCTTGCGAAGCAAACTCGTTCAGACGAGCGGAATGTTTCAAACGGCGCGTTTCGTTTTCGATCTCGGCTTCTTCGCCGGGGCGAAGACCAATCGCTTTGATTTCATCCCGTTGGTAGATCAAGAAATCGAGGCGCTGCGCACGCGTTCGGCTTTCGTGACGGATCTCTTCGATTTCAGCACGAAGCTCCTGCGCACGACGGAAGAGTTCGGTGAACTCAAGACGACGCTTCCAGCAGCCGGCGTATTGATCGAGGAGGTCGAGATGGTAAGCACGCGAGAGCAAGTTTCGATTTTCGTGTTGGCCTGTCATCTCAATGAGCGGAACGCTGTGGCCCGCAACTTCAAGCATAGGGGCCACGACATCCCGGAGCCCACCCAGTGTACTGAGGGCGCCGTTGATGTAGACGCGGCTTTTATCTTTGGAGACGATCCTCCTTACGACCATCTGCTCATCGGGCGTATCAATCCCCATCTCGAGGAGCCGTTCCCGAATATCGGGACGCGATTCAAGATCAAAGGAGCCTTCAATGACGGCGCTATCCACGCCGGAGCGAAGGGCATCGGTCGTCGCCTTTTCGCCCATGAGAAGACCCAAGCTTTTCAGCAGGATAGATTTTCCAGCACCCGTTTCGCCGCTCAGGATGTTGAGACCCTTGCGAAACTGCATGTGAACGTTGTCGATGATCGCGAAGTTGGAAACTTTTAATTCACAGAGCATCTTACTGATCTCCCTATGAGCTCTTTGTGCGTCCCCCGAGAAACTCCGCTCGGGGTGCGGGTTTTATGGATCCCGATCAGTTCCGTTGGCCGAATTGGAGTTTCTCACGAAGAAGCGTGAAGTAGTTCGATGAAGGTTTTCTGATTACGAAATGATCGAGGCGATTTCTCACCACTACCACTTCGTCATCTGTGGTCAATTCGCCGCAGTTGACGCCATCGACCGTTAGGATGGACCTATTGTCTCGCGTAAGAACTTTGAACGAAACCTCCTGATCATCGGGAAAGATGAGTGGTCGGCTCGTCAATGCGTGGGGGCAAACCGGGGTGACGACAATGGCGCGAACCTCGGGATGCAGGATCGGCCCGCCCGCGGCAAGATTGTACGCCGTCGAGCCCGTCGGACTCGCCACGATCAAGGCGTCGGCCTTAATCGTCGCCACGATATGTTTCTGGCTGAAAATCTCGATGTTGATCAGGTGCGTGTTTGATCCGCGCTCGATCACGGCATCGTTAAGAGCGACGTGGCTTGCGAGAAGCTTGCCGCCGCGGCGAACTTCAACTCTCAACATGGAGCGCGAGCGGAATTCCATTTTGTTCTGGAGCGTCCAGATCACCGCTTTGTAAAGATCTTCGAGACGAGTCTCCGTGAGGAAACCTAAATTTCCCATGTTTACGCCGAGAATCGGAATCTGACGGCCTTCGAGCAAGCGCACGGCTCGCAGGTAAGTTCCGTCGCCACCGAGTGCGATCACGAGATCGATCTGATCGATGTTGCGGCTCGAAGCCGTCTTGCACTCGGGAATCAACTTTTGCCCTTGCATGCAAAAAACGGTTTTCCCTTGCTCCTGAAGCCATGCCGCAAGTTCTTTCGCTTGTTTGATCGCTTCGGAAGTTCCCGGCCGATACACGATCGCGATCACGCGCGGCTCGAACTGCGCAGCAAGTTCTTGCGGTGTCTCGAAAGAAAGTGTCTTTAAGGACGCCTTGCTCATCTTTGTGGGCAAGACGCTCTTGGGATCTGTTTTCTTATTTTTCTTCGCCGAGTCTTTTTTCACGTTTGGCTTCAAAGTTGGGCCTCAAAAAAGTTTAGTGAGCCGATTCGCCAATCAAACCGTCGCGACGGAGCAAAGCATCGGGATCAGGTTCGCGGCCGCGGAAGCGCTTGTAAAGCTCCATCGGATGTTGAGTTCCGCCGCGCGAAAGAATGTTCTCCCGGAACGCTCGGGCCACTTCACGGTTGAAGAGGCCTTTTTCTTTGAAGAACTCAAAAGCATCGGCATCGAGGACTTCCGCCCACTTGTAGCTGTAG
>SYLX01000257.1 GCA_005808505.1 Bdellovibrionales bacterium
CCTTCACCGAAGAGACTTGCCTGCTTTTCCGACCAAGAGATGGTCACGCGGCTGTTGTCCCAGACGACTTGTCCCATCGGCTTACTGATGTAAGTCGGAAGAGCTTCAAGAGCTGCGCGAAGGTAACTTGTAACAAAGGGAAACTGAACTTCAGAGACCGGCAGGACGAAGCTAACGCTTTCGGCTTCGCGACGGATTTCACCCACCGGAGGCGCCGGGCTTACGAAGTACGACAGAAAGCGCTCAGGTTGAGCGAAGAGATCTTTCGGCGTTTGCACCATGCGCAGAACGCTATCGAGAACGCCCCAAGCGCGGAGATCTTTGCAATGATGACCGACCGCTAGAATTAGATTTTCAGTTGCTAGTTCGCCGATGCGTTCTCGGCCGTAGTCATGATCGATTTGCCGGAGGAGGTTTTCCATCTTCTCGGCTTCAAGCCAACTAGACGGATCGCGCAAAAATTCCGCGGGCCAGTCGCATTTTTCGTAGAGGGCCTCAAGGTCCTCCCCGCGTCTGTCCAAATATGTGATCACGGAATGGGTAATCTTACAGCTGAAGAGCACAGAGCTTTGTAGCCACAATTGCGGGAAGCAGACAAGCAAGCACGCTCATCTGCTGAAGATTGAGGCAATTGATGCTCAGCGTTCATCTAGATAACGGATCCAATCGTAGCTCAGGATTTCAACAAAGCTGTGATCCTTCACCTCGGACACGGGTTTCCACTTCGAACCTAACTTTTCGAAAAGCTTGCCATCCTTGTCGATTCCGAGGACTCGGTCGGCCACTTTCATCACGCGGGCGGGACCTTTCCATGCCGAAGAATGCCAATCAAGCTCTGGCTGCCCCGCAGACGAGCATCGGATGTCGGCCCATTTTCCTGACTTTGCGAGCACGGCCGCGCGTGATTTCAGCGGATCATACCCTTCAGGGTAAATCAGATTTGTGTACATATCCTTGTTGAGCGGGAATTCTTTGCGAACCGATTCTTTTTCGCCCCGACAATAAACGACGACGCGGTTCGCTTCGAGCCAGATATCCATCTCTTCGCCGTAGTGCGCTCCGCGAATCTCCCCACGGAATTTAGCCGGCCAATCGTTGAAGCTTGAGACGAATCCATTGTCGTCGTCATCGGGCTGCACGAAAGACAATCCTGGGCTGAGGCTGATAGCCTTTGTGGCAGTGTCATTTGGGAAAACGTCGTAACCGTAGGTCAAACGGCGAGCCATGAAACCGGCCGGGACGTCTTCACGCTTCGTAACGAGATCTTTTTTTCCGAGAATTTGCAACTCCCCGCTCTTCGAGAGTAGCAGCGGCTTCTCCATGCGATCGATCTTGGGCGGCTTGTTGAAGGCTTCGAAAGCGTAGGCAAGTGCCGAAGCCCGCGAAGCCTCTCGCGCACTTGGATGTACGTTTTCACCGAACGCACTCAATTTGGCGAGAGCTTCGATCGTGACGAGATATGCACCTTTGACTGCGGACGATTCATCGCAACCGCCTTCATTCCCTTTGCGCGGCCCTTGCGTGCACGTGACGTGGGGATAATCGCCTTCTAAGTGCCGTGTTTCGTGGAGGAAGACGGCGATCTGCTCGAAGAGGTCTTCTGTTTTGCTATCGATGAATTTCGGGCAGTAGTACATCTTTCCAAGGTTGTTTGTGCCGCCGACGATGACGTAAGCGATCGTCGATCCGTAGCAGGAGCTCGCCTTTGCCGGCAGGAGTTCGCGGACGGTAGTCTTCAAATAGTCGATCCAGTTCGCGGGTAAAATTGGCAACGAGAGATCATCGCCGCTTGGTTGTGCAGGCGCATTCACACGAACATCTTCAAGCGTGATGAGCATGTGAAGAAGACGGTGTTCAACAGGATTCTTGTCGACGCAGACACCACTTTTCGAGAACTTCCCGAATTGCTTGAAGTGCTTTGCGAGAGATTTGACTCGTTCAGCCGGTAAGCATTGCGCGTAGTTTCCATCGAGGAAGTTCGTTTGCGCCTTCGCTACGACCGGAGCACTGACGCTGAACAAAGCAAAGGCTAGAACTGAAGATGCCGACTGGAGAGTCATCGAGCTTCTCCTCCCGCGAGAGTTTCGTTGTACGAGTTAAAGAAAGAACGGCCACGAGCCACTTCACGAAGACTTAGCTGCGCAACTTCGGAGATCGTCTTCTCAGTAGTCTTTTCGCGGACGGAGCGCAAGTTCTCGATGAATTGGGGTTGCGCAAGCGCTGCAGACTCAATGCCCTCGAGAGCTCCCAAACGAAGCGCCAAGGCCTTTTGCCGAAGACGAGCTTTTTCATCGAGGTGATCTCCGGCGCGCCTATTTAAGTCTTTGGGCAGTGGCGCCAAGGCGATGGACTCGAGTTGCGGTATCGAGCGAGGAACATCCAACTTGAGAAGGTGAAGCGCAACGTTTCGCTCGGCGCTCGAAAGCGAAGATTCGTGAAAGGGTGCGAGGATCTTCGCGGCTAGCTGTTCACGATCGGATGAAGTAAGTGCCGCGGCCGTAGCTCGCAAGCGCTCAAGAACCAGTTCTGGTCGATCGGTAAGCTTGTCGTATTCGTGCGCTTCACGCCGAATCCACTCGGATAAATCACCTTCTTGAGTAGGTGTTGCAGCTGGAGCTGATGTCTCTTTTGCGGTGATTCCCGCAATCGGCGTCGGCGCAGGAAGTCTGTCTTGAGTTTCGTGCGGGAGCCGCTCCACTTCCGTCTCGGTTACAACCGGACGCTGCCGCAAAGTAAGGGACCATCCAACGAATAGCAGGACGAAAAGGCCGATACTCCACCACTTCAAAGAAGCGAATGCAGACCGATTCTGTTTAGGCCGTTGTTTTGACTCAATTGGAGTTTTGCGCATGGAAGGCGCAGTCTAAAAGGGGTCTAAAATCTCGTCAAATCGACGGAAAAACGGGCGAAAGAGTTTCAACTCGCCTGGGTGATTTTTGTCCGGTGACGGAATTCGTCTCACCCCTGAACGCGAGCGTATGCGCGCTCGCGCTCGGGATTCCTTAAGCAGACTTAGGCGGGAAGAATTTTGATCTCGGGAACGGAATTTTGTTGTCCTCGATTTCCTTCATAAACGAAGGAAGTTCGCCCGTAGGTTCGATGTGCCCGTGGAGCTTTCCGTCAGGGCCGCGTACGAGGTGGGGCATATCGTAGATGTTCACCACGTCGTAGTTGTAGTCTTCATCGAGACCACGAACTTCCGAAATCGACATAATCCGGCGCGAGCCGTCTTGAAGACGCGAGATCTGAATCACGAGATCGATCGCAGCAGCGATGGAATATTGCATCGCTTTGTCGCTGATTTTCGTTTCACCGCCCATTGCGAGGGCTTCAAGACGCACAAGCGCATCGGCTGCGGTGTTCGCGTGGATCGTTCCCATGGAACCATTGTGACCCGTGTTCATCGCTTGCACGAGATCGAACGCTTCGGAGCTTCGAACCTCACCGACGATGATGCGATCGGGACGCAGACGGAGAGAACTTTTCAAAAGATCTTTGATCGTGACTTCGAACTTCCCCTGCTCGTTCGGGGTGCGGGTTTCGAAGCGAACAACGTGTTCGTACTCGATCGTTAATTCCTTCGCGTCTTCGATCACGATGATTCGCTGACCCTTGGGAATGCGGTTGCAAAGAAGACCTAGGAGAGTCGTCTTACCGGAGCCGGTACCACCGCTGACGAGGATGTTCTTTCCGAGAAACATGCAGATCTCAAGAAAGTTCGCCGCATCCGGCGTGATCGCGCCAAGCTTGATATAGTCTTTGAACGTGATCTTACTTTGAGTGAACTTACGAATCGAAACGGTAGGACCGTTCGTAGCGCAAGGAGGAATCACCGCGTGGATCCTGGAGCCGTCAGGAAGACGCGCATCGAGGCGGGGCTCTTCCCAGTTGATGCGACGACCGATGGAGCCCGCAATCGAGTTAATTGCGGCGAGGAGAATGTCTTCCGAAGGGAACTGTGCGTCCGTGCGCTCGAGTTTACCTTTGCGTTCGACAAAGACTTCATTCGGACCATTGATCAAAATTTCGGTGACGGTCGGGTCTTGCCATAAATGCATGACGGGACCAAGGGCCCCGTTGATGG
The DNA here is from genome assembly GCA_005808505.1 of Bdellovibrionales bacterium. Lineage (GTDB taxonomy): Bacteria > Bdellovibrionota > Bdellovibrionia > Bdellovibrionales > JAMPXM01 > SYLX01. The sequence continues at coordinate 4,085 of SYLX01000257.1, forward strand.
CATCTTTAAAGACCTGCGGAATCCTACTGTCCATCATTTGGCAGACTCCTCGGAAGCCGGCGTCCGCACGGTGATTTGCGGATTGAAGACAACTAGCTTTCCTTCACTCGAAGTTTCGGGCGAAAGGAAAGAGAAAGCGCCCTCTTTTTTGGGCTCGAGCGTGAATGTTTTAATTTTACCGTAGTACGTAGCGTGATGCTCAGAGAAACCGTCGAGGATGAAGCTCACGTTTTTCTCTTTGTCGTTCACGTTGACGATATGGATTCGGTAGTGACCGTTCTTACGCACGCGAACCGTTGAAGGCACAAAGCCTTTATCCGTATGCATGATGACGACGTCTTGAACAGGTTCACCCGCTTCAAAGAGCGCATCGAACATGCCTTGCTTCTTTTCGGGCTCTTCCGGCGTGATTTCGATTCGGGGTGCATCGCTCACTTGAGGACGCGCCGAAGATGCCGGCACTCGGCCTGCAGCGTTGAGTTCAACTTCACGCGCGGGTTTAGCTCGACGAGAAAAGTCGACCTTCCATTCGGCCTGCGCTTGGTTCACGTAGACGAGACTCATCAAACCGCAAATGATACCGCTTGCGAAAAATAAGGAACAAACGCGAGTCATCGTGGATGTTGAATTCTTTTTAGTGGAGCTCTTCTCGCAGGTGAAAATCGGCGTATTCACGTGCAACCTCCATCGCAAGGATTTCCAAGGAACGACGATCCAATTTTTCTAATTCAGCACGTAACTTCACCGGGTCTTTTTTGCAGCTATTGACGACACCGATCGCGTTTTTCAAACCGAAGCTTCCGCGATTGATCTCTTCGAGACCTGAGCGCCAGTCCATGTTGAGAACGGGCTCGATAACTCCCATATCGTAGAGAGCGTCGAAAACGGTCTGAAGATCCCCTTGAAGATGCAGCATATGTCCTCCATGACGTTGCGTGCATCAGTCTCATCGGTAGACACTCGCCGACTCTGTAGCGATCGAGCTTCTCGCGGCCGGAAATCTGGACGTGACGGCCCTTGGGCTAGCTGTTAGTTTTCCGCTCGTTTCCGGTTGGTCGATTTTGGCTGATCTTTTTGTGGAGAACTCACCCATGCATTCGGCGCCCTACTTCACGGCCCTCGGTCTTTTCACGATCCTGCACGCGATCCGGGTCATTCGACTTCGCCGCAAGCACAAGGTCGGGATCGGTTCGGGTGGTGTGCCCGAGCTCGAACAGATGTCGCGCGTGTTCGGAAATTTCATGGAGTACGCGCCGATGGGTCTCGTCCTGCTTTTAGCTTTGGAATTTGTGGCAGCTCCGAGATGGTTCATCCACCTCTGCGGGATGCCGCTTTTGATCGGCCGCACTCTTCACTCGCTTGGTCTTTCGCGGAGCACGCTCGCATCAAAGGAGCGCGTTTACGGCATGATTCTGACTTTTGCCAGCATCCTGCTCGCCTCGGTTGGCGTATTGATCTTTTCGTTCCTAGCGCCCCGGTTCTAACGGAGACTGCTAATCGTGAAACTCACAAAAGCCAAACCAAGTTCGAAGCCGTCACAACAAACAGCTGAGAAATCTGAAAAGCCGCGCGAACCGAAAGCCGCCGCCGATGCTTGGCTCTTTCAATCGCCTCCGGGACTAGCCGCGGTTCTCAAACGCGAGTTGGTTTTTCGAGGCGCTCTCGATAGAAAACAAGATTTATTTATTAAACGACAGCGCAATCACGACTTGCTCTTTGCGAACAAGATAAAGAGCGATGCGGGCCTCACGAAACTCCGAACCGCTGAAGCCGCGTTTCGCTGCCCCATCTTTGGCCGCTACAAAGTTTCGCAGCGCCAGCTCCAAACTCTTGCTGATGATTTGCAAAAAGTCGGGCCACGCCGCTTAGTCGTGAGTGTCGCCGGTCGCGTTTTCAACCGTCAGGATCTAAGCCGCTGGCTTGAAAAAGAAGTTTCTGCGCGCGGCTACGACTTCGATCCGAACGTCGAAGATGAAGTTTGGATGTTCTGTATCGACGAGGCTTACTATTTCGGAATCCCAATTACGAAAGCGCGCGACACCGAAGGACGCGAACACCGCTCCGAAGAGCGACACGGAAGCTTACCACCACCGATCGCTGCCGCCCTCGCCTTCGGCGGCATGCCAAAGCCAGGTGACGTGATCCTTGACCCCGTTTGTGGATCTGGAACTCTGCTCGCTGAAGCTTACGCCTACGCGCCTGAGGCAAAATTCATTGGGCGTGATCTGGATTCTCAAGCCGTGGCGATTGCACGTTCAAACCTTACGCATATTTCGGAGCTTGATCTTGCGCAGGCCGACTCACGTAAGTTGGAATTGAAAGAGAAAAACGTATCGCTCGTTCTCGCGAACTTTCCATTTGGTCTTCAGTTCGGCGATAAGAAAAACAACCCCGCGCTCTACCGTGACATTTTGCACGCTTGCCTCAAATTCGCGCGGCCTGAGGGTTGGCGAGCTGTTCTCTTTACTTCCGATATCGAAAGTCTCCGCGCGGCGCTCGTTGATTTCAAAGACTTGGAGACTCAAGATCTCTTCAAGGTAAAGGTTCGGGGCGAAATCGCCTACGCCGTTCTCGCGAAAAGAAAGAGCGCAAAGAAATGAAGCTCGCGGTCCTCTCGGATGTTCACGGTAACGAAGAAGCTCTCGCCGCCGTGCTCGACGATATCGAAGTCAGACGAGTTGATCTCGTCATCTGTTTAGGTGATGTGGTTGATCCGCTCCCCGGCTCACGTGCAACCCTCGAGACGTTGAAGGATTTGGCGGTGCCGATCCTCCGCGGAAATCACGAAGACTACGTCATCAACGCGTTTGAGCAGCCGACTCATCCCGTCTCGACTGAAGTGAACTTCAAACCCGTTCGTCTTGTTGCGCAAACCTTCGACAAGAACTTGATCAAGACGATGAAGCATTTCCCGCTCACTTTGAATTTAAACGACACGCGAGCCGGCGAGATTTTGTTTTGTCACGCATCTCCGCGCTCGAATCTGCAAGGATGGCGGTTAGGAAATGTGAGCCCTGAGCTTGGTGTTGAACTCGATCGCGAACCTGCCGACACGATCGTCTGCGGCCATTGGCACGACCCGCGAGTCGACGACTGGAATCACAAACGGCTCGTGCAGGTCGGAAGCGTCGGGATACCGTTGAACGGAAAGCCTGAAGCGGAGTACGCCCTCATCACCGCAACCGATAAGGGCTGGGCCATCGAGCCGCGTGCCGTTCCCTTTGATGCCGAAAAGAATTTAAGGACGTACCGTGAGTCGGGGTGGGTCCACGAAGGTGGCCCTATCGCTTGGCTCATCTATGACGAGCTTATGAGCTTTACGCGGCGAATGGGGTACTTCGTAAGAGAATGGATGCCGTCCAGGAACCTAGCGCCAAAAACGGAAGCCGAGTGGGCGACGGCGGCTGAACTTTTTCTCGAGAGCACCGGCACGTGGGAAAAGATCAAAAAGGCGCTGGCCACTTAATTCGCGATCGCATGAGGAATAAAAAAAGGGCCAACCCTGCGGCTGACCCGTGCTTAGAACTCGGCTTTAGGACGCAGTTTAGTGCTGGTGTCCGCCCGCACCGTGTGCGTGGCCGTGCTCGAGTTCTTCTTTCGTAGCATCGCGGACTTCTGTCACTTCAACGTCAAAGTGAAGGTCTTGTCCTGCCAAAGGATGGTTTCCATCGACGGTTACGTGCGAGTCGGTCACGCCCGTTACGACGACAACTTGAGTGTGCCCTTGGCCCGAATCAGCGTGGAAACGATCGCCAACAACAACGTCTTTTTTGGGGATCTGCTGACGAGGAACTTGAACTACGAGATCTTGTTCGTATTCGCCGTACGCCTCGTCGGCTTTCACGTGAACAGATTTTTTATCGCCTTTTTTCAAGCCGTTGATTGCGCTTTCGAGGCCAGGAATGATCTGACCGACGCCCTCGAGGTAGCTTAGTGGCTCATCGCCTTGCGAAGATTCGAGCGTCTCGCCTTTGGCGTTTTTGAGAGTGTAATGGAAGCTTACAACTTTCGGGGTCATGATCCCCTCCCTTCGAAATGGACAGTTTGGGCGGAGTCGACCATCGAGCACTCGCTAAGTCAACGATAACGTCGAGCAAAGCGTGCGAGGTTTCTCGCCCGAGTTTAGGCGCGTGGTACCTCCCGGCGCCATCGGCGACAGAAGATACCACACGTGAAAATATTCCGTAGAAGGATTACAGGATGTTCGCCGCAAGTTCGGCGAGTTCTGAACGTTCGCCCTTCGAAAGCGTAACGTGAGCCGAGATCCGCTGTCCCTTGAATCGCTCAACCGAATACGTCAGTCCGCTCGTCGCCGAATCCACGTAAGGGTTGTCGATCTGGTAAGCATCGCCCGTGAGAACGACTTTGGTTCCTTGCCCTGCGCGCGTCACGATCGTCTTGATCTCGTGAGGAGTCAGGTTCTGAGCTTCGTCGACGATCAAGTACTGATTCGGAATGGAGCGACCGCGAATGTAGGTCAGAGGCTCGATGTTCAACATGCCCTGATTGATGAGCTCTTGAGCTCGGCCGGCTGCCTTCTTATCGGCACCCATGAGGAACTCAACGTTGTCGAAGATCGGCTGCATCCAAGGATTCAGCTTTTGCTCAACGTCTCCCGGAAGGTAGCCGATATCGCGACCCATCGGGAAGATCGGTCGACTCACAAGCAAGCGTTGGAATCGTCCTTCATCGAGCGTCTTGTAAAGTCCTGCAGCAAGCGCCATGAGCGTCTTGCCCGTACCCGCTTTGCCAACGAGTGAAACAAAAAGAATCTCATCGTTCAGCAAGCAATCCATCGCAAACGTTTGTTCAACGTTTCGCGGGTGGATACCCCAGATGCTCTCTGTCGGACTGAGCAGCGGAACGATCCCGCCTTCTTTTTCACTCAAACGCCCGATCGCGCTGTGATTTGGATTCGAGCTATCACGCATGATCACGTATTGATTCGCGACCATCGTGCCGAAGGGACCGTTTGGATCGCGTGGGATCAAGCGATCTCGATAAAAATTGTTGATCACTTCGGGATCGACTTCGATCTCCTTGTGACCTTCGTACATCTCCTCGATGTCGACCCGTTCAGGCTCGTAATCCTTCGCGTTGACGCCGAAGACGTCAGCTTTGATCCGCAAGTTGATATCTTTAGTGACGAGCTCTACGGATGCATCGGGATAATTTTTCTGAAGCGCTAAAGCCGTTGCTAAGATGCGGTTGTCGGCTTTGGTCGCATCGAGCTCGCGAGGCATTCCATCAACTTGGAAATCCGTGTTGACGTAAACCGTGCTCTTGGAATTGTCGAGCTTCACACCTTGCGAGAGAGGCCCCTCTGCGCGCAGCTGATCGATGAAGCGGCTGAACTGACGAGCGTTGCGTCCGTTTTCACCTAGATCGCGTTTGAAACGGTCGACTTCTTCGATCACCGAGATCGGGATGTGGACATCGGCATCGAGGAACTTTTTGATCGCGAGAGCATCGAACAAAATCACGTTCGTATCAACGACGACTTTGCGATTGTTGTGATCGGATTTCAGGGTCTGCGACGAATTCGTGGAACCACGATTACCGGGACCGGCCACTCTTCCTCCTTGCGGATCCGGCCTTACGGATGGTGCTGAAGGGAGCGAGCGGCTTCATGCACGCCCGGACCTTCGACCCGGACCCGGTCTAACGTCTATTGCATGACATCGACCGGAAGAAGTACACAAAAAAAGAAGGGCTCCGAACCGGAGCCCCAAGTTTTTATTTCTAAATGAAAGCTAGGATTTCGTGATGCTCCCAGCTTTGGTCTTATCGGCGAAGTCCTGAGACCATAACGTCGCCTTGATCTGTGCGAAGTGACGCCGAAACCGTCTCGATGAATTTGACGAAGTGATGCAGCGCCACGTCGTTGATCGTGCCTTTGGCGAACATACCACCGTGGCGAACGACACCTTCTTCGAGAATAGTGCGTACGTTTGCAACCTTTACGACGAAGGGGAAGAACGTCTGCTGGTTTAGATAAACGCGAAACCCAACTTCTTCTCCGATTTGAAACTTACCGCCGGCAACGTCGGTGTCGAAAGCGATCCCGTCCTCGGAGATATCATAAATAGTGACCTTCTGGAGTCCGCGCTCGGGGATGATCACGTGCGCACCGATGAACTCTGAAAGAATTGTACGGCGAACTTTGCGTCGTTCATGCGTGAGCATTTCATTGCGACGCTCGGTCATGTCGAGCACGGGTGCCGTATTATCCGAATGTGTGCCCTCGACTTTGTCCTGGTTCGGTCGGCGCGATTTCAAGTCGATGACATTATTCGATTTGTTCATTGATCCCCCTTCATTCCTTCACATCTATCGGGAAAAAATCGTCACAGCTTGAGGCAGGTTCGATAGACAAAAGAAAAGGGGTCGCATAGAGTCCAAGGAGAATGACGTACTTTCGCGTACTTATCATCAGTTTCGTCATCCATACCGTCTTGGCGATTTTTTTATCGCTGTTGCCGGCACCCGAGCGTCTCGATTTGAGTCAGCGCGATCTCACTGTTATCGACCTTCTCGAACAACCCGAACTCGCCAAACGTCCTCGTCAAGAAGCTCGCGATCAACAGACCTTTGTCCGCAATGCACCTGTTCCCGAAAAACTTCTCTCGCCGGAGGAGCGCGAAGCTCGCTTCGCATCCGAAGAAGATCGGAACGTCATCGAAGAACAACGCGCGCGCGAAAATGACATGACGGCAAATCGTTCGCCCTTGGCAGCGAACCAAGCTCAACGGCAGCAGCCGCAAGCGCAGCAGCGAAAGACAGCGCGCTCGAATACGAATCGTCGCTCCAATCTCGACCTCACTCCGAAGTCGCCGCTTGATCGTGCGAAAGATGAGTTGCAGCGCCCGCAAAGCCAGGAAGGTCCTGACGACATCCCCGTTGCCGGATTGAATCCGCGTCGCGAAAGCGCATCGCAATCTGCTGAGGGGTCGCAAGCTTTTCCAGGGGAACGCGGCGTCTCGACTTTTGGTGAGGTTGTTCCGCCCGACGTCAAGTTCGGGGAATTCACGGCCCTCAATACGGATCGACATCTTTACTACACGTTCTACGCTCGCATGGAAGAGATGATCCGCAATCGTTGGGTGAATTACGTGCGCGCCGCGATCTACAGCTTACCCGCCGATGCACGAACCGAAACGGGCCGTGACTCGTGGACGACGAAGCTCGAGATAGTGCTCGACGGAAACGGACAATTCAAAAAAGCGATTCTTCAAGAGAGTTCTGGCATCCGGAGCCTCGACTCGGCTCCGGTCCAGGCCTTTCGCGATGCGGGTCAATTCCCGAATCCGCCCGCCGAAATGGTGAAAGAAGACGGCACTATTCGCATCTACTACGCGTTCAACGTTGACATGGTTTCTCGCTACGCCTCGAAGCCTTAATCAATAGACGATCGCAACGAAGGTCCTGCTCAGGAGCGCTCCGATACGTTCTGGACCCACTCCCCTCTTATCGCCTGCGCTACAATCAAAGAGATGAAACGCATTCTCGCTTTCGCGCTCGTTACTCTCTCGAGTCTCATGATCACGGCTCCCGCTTTCGCCGGCTTCGTCGAAATCGGTGGAAGTGGAAGCTACCGCAAATCCAATATCGACACCGATGCCTACGACGAGTCGCTCTCGATCACTGGCTCGCTCGCCTACTACTTCAATGAAGCATCGGCGATCGAACTCAGCTATACGGATGGCAACAACAAGCGCTCGATTTCGGAGAATGATCCGAATGGTCACATCACGAAGTTGCACTACGAAACATTGGGCTTCGATTTCATGTACACGCTGGGAAAAAAAGAATCGACGATTCGCCCTTACCTGAAGATCGGGACCAACTACATCCTCAAGAAGAGGATCATTGACCAGTTCCGCGGTCCCGACGGAGAGTGGAGAGAAGCCGATGTCCGCGAAGATGAACCTGGCCTCGTACCGAGCGCGGGCGCAGGCTTCCGGTTAGGCTTAACGGAAACCCTCTCGCTCAAGATTGGAGTCGACGGTTGGAGCAGTCGTCCCTTGAACAAACCTCCCGTGACTTTCGATTGGTTCGGCCGCGCTGGGCTCTCTTTGCTCTTCTGATCTTTCTTCCGCTCTTATCCGGCTGCCAGGTTACCTACCTCATTAAAAGTGCTTACTGGCAAGCGGGCCTCTTGAACTCGCGCGTTCCGATCGACGAGGCGCTGAGCGATCCAAACTTAAGCGAAGAACAAAAAAGAAAACTTCGCCTCGCGCAAGAAGCTCGTGCCTTCGCAGAAACGCAATTAGGTCTAAAACCCACGCAGAACTACACCTCTTACGTTCAGCTCGATCGACCCTACGTTACCTACGTCGTAAGCGCTGCTCACAAGAACAAACTTGAAGCGTACAAGTGGTGGTTTCCGATCATTGGCTCGGTCCCCTACAAAGGTTACTTCAATCCAGATGGCGCTAAAGAAGAAGCGGATCGGATGAAGAAGAAAGATCTCGACGTTTACGTACGAGGCGTTTCTGCCTACAGCACGCTCGGCTGGTTCAAGGATCCGATCCTCTCGAGCATGCTGGCGTACAAAGATCACGATCTCGTCAACACGATCATTCACGAAACGGTTCACGCCACCATTTACGTCAAGAGCGAAGCCGACTTCAATGAACGCCTAGCGGTCTTCATCGGCAACAAAGGGGCTGAAGAGTATTATCGTTCAAAAGAGGGGCCCAACAGCAAAACGCTCAGCACGATGCGCGATGATCTTCACGATGAGCGCTTGTTCTCGGATTTCATTTCTAAAGAAGTTCAATCGATCGAGAAATGGTATGAAGAGAGGCTTTCACGCCCTCTTTCCGAAGAAGAGCGCCAAGCTCGGCTCAAGGAAATTCAGACTCGGTTCGCTACGGAAGTCCGGCCGAAGTTGAAGTTAGCCGACTCGTACAAAAACTTCGAAACGATCGAGCTCAATAACGCTCGTTTAGTCAATTACCGGCTCTACTTCGAGAATCTCGACGACTTCGAACGCGTCTTCGAAAAGCTCGGTCGCGATTTCAAAAAGATGCTTGAGTTCTGCAAAACGCTCGAGAAAGCAGAAGATCCAAAAGCTGAACTTGCGAAAGCGGCAGGTTCATGAAAAACGGCGCGAGCTTTCACCCGCGCCGTTCCTGCCTTTCGCTTTTACGCCCGATCTACCGCGCGGGCGTTGCTACGATAAAGTGCTCCCATCACTAGATCCGTCCAGCTGAGCTGAGCACCTTCGGACTCCGTCACATCCTTCGACTTTTGATCGGCTTCTTCGACCGCGGCCATGATCTTCTCATGAAGGCGATCGTAGAAGCGGCCGTCTTCCGGCATTACCACGTCATCACAAGCCTCAACGAGCTTGCGCGTTTTTTCCAGCCACTCGGCGCGCCATTTCTTTTCCGCCGTATGAGCGTCGGCTCGCGTTGGGGTGGGACTTGCTTGAGCTTCCTTCTTCATTCTTGCCTCGTTTCCCAAGGTCGGACCGGTTGCACCGGCTGTAGATTGCACTTGAAAGTTCAGTCTCACATTTCCACCTCTCCGTACGTTGTTAGCATGTCTCCGGTACGCCCGAAGTCATCGCGAAACCCTTCGGACTCGTCCATCGCTTCGATCCGCTCGCGCAGTTTCAAAAGCGCGTGTCGGTAATTCGCTTTGGCCGTGTCGTACGGGCATCCCATGATTTGGGCGATCTCCTTGAAACTCAGATCCTCGAAAATTCGAAGACTGAGCGCCATGCGCTGGCGTTCGGGCAATCGCTCAATCTCGGCGCGAAGGCGTCTCTTTACATCCGCTTGCAAGAGCTCCGTCTCCGCACCCGGATCGACCCCTACGGGAACGTCCTCGACGTTGACGGAACTCTGCACGAGATCGAACGCCTTTCCGCGAAACCGATTGCGCGCGGTATTCAAGGCGATTTGGTAGAGCCAGCTTTTGAAACTCGAGCGACCCTCGAAGAGATGAATCTTCTGGTACGCCTTGATGAAGCTCTCTTGAACGATGTCCTCGGCGGTCGCTTGTTCTTTGGTGAACCGGAGGCTCAACCGCAGTAGCGAACGTTGATGCCGTTGCACCAACTCCGAGAATGATTTTCTGTTTCCGCCTTTCACTTCGCCCACGAGTTCGACATCTGTTTTCATCAGCGTGCCTACCGCTCCCTATGACAAGCCCAACGGCTAGTCGGGTTAGCGGCCCCCCAAATTTTTTGACCCCAGAGCGTTCAGAAGAACTCTGAACGCATCTCCTGCTTTCTCATTAAGCAGAACTGATGCCGCACACTTTCGGAGACCTTGTGGCTCCGAATTGGAGGGAAACGAGAGATAAGTACGCGAAGCGTGGTGCGAAGCTTCACCAAGTGGTTTTGATGCGTGGGAATTGATTACAGGACCGGTGCCGAGTGACCCCTAGGGATTGGGGTCGGAATCAAACAAGAACACTAGGATTAGTGAACGGTCCTCTCGATAGGAGGGATAACAATGAATTATGGAGGCCGCCGTGAGAGCCGCTGCCAGAGCAGCTCTCACGTGGTCCAGTCGCAAACAGGATTAGTTCTGCTTGTTCATTTTCTTAATGAGGTTCGTGCAGAACGTGATGCCTTCGTCTGTCTTCAAGGGAGCGCCGTTGAGATCCAAGCAACCATTCTTTTGGATCGAAGCCGACATATCAACGACCTGTTGGCAAACGCCAGCGAGCGCAAAGCCACCGAACTGACCTGAGTTCAAAAGCTTCTCCATCGCTTCGTTCGGAGTAGCGAGCATCTCGAGAACGGGAGAGACCGCCGTCTTCAAACCTTTGATGTCGGATTCGCTGAGCTTCTCGCCGCCGAACTCACCTTTGTCGATCACGGATTTAGCGTTGCAGTAGAGTTCGAACGTTTGATCCTTCGAGAGATCTTTGTCGGACTCAGCTTGAGCGTGCGCGAACGTAGAAACGGAAACCATGGCCATCACGAGGAATGCGAATTTCATCTTTAACTCCTTGGGGTTTACTTATCTTTTGAAATCGATTTGAAAAGTGCGCGGCAATACTGAATGCCTTCCTCCGCGTTGAGAGGTGCGCCGCTCATGTCTTTACAGCCTTTTTGGGCAACAACATCCGACATCTGAATCACGAGGTCGCAAGCCACGGCAACGCCGATCGCGGCTCCGAAATTTACGCTCGGATCGCCTAGGACCGATTGCAATTTTTTGGGATTCACGAGGATCTCTTGAATCGATTGCGCTTCCGCTTTCAGGGAAGACATTTGTTCAGCCGAGAGCTTCTTTCCATCGGCAATGCCTTTGAAGAGTACCTGCTCGGTGTTGCAGTAAGCCTCATGGATGAGTTCGGCTTTGGGCTTTTCGGCTTCGGCTGCGTCTTGGGCCTTTGCGAGAGTAGGCACTACGAAAAGCACTGCGAGAAATAAGAAAGCTTTCATCTTGGACTCCGTAAAGATGTCCGGATGCAATCCACTTTCTGTACCGGGACGGTGGACGTTATACGTCCTTTGAACCGTTAGGAACCTGACGGTGGCCCCAAAAAAGGCATCGCGGGCTTTGGACCCGCGATGAACTTAGACGGAGGTGACGCGGTTTCGGCCGCCGCGTTTTGACTGGTAGAGAGCATCGTCGGCTTTGGAGAACATCTCCTCCCAAGTCGACATTTCGTTCTCTTTCGTCGCAACACCCACCGAGATCGTCACGGGAATCTTCGTTCCCTGATAAGTGAACGGATGGCCTTCGATCGTAGCGCGAAGGCGCTCGCCGATCTCGGTTCCCTGCTGGAGGTTGGAGCCGAACAACAGCACAACGAACTCTTCACCGCCGTAACGTGCGAAGTAGTCATCGCCGCGGATCAGCTTCGTGCCGATCACTTGCGCCATCTCTTTGAGGACGTAGTCGCCGGCCGAGTGCCCGTACGTGTCGTTGATCTTTTTGAAGTGGTCGATGTCGAAGACGGCGATGCTGAGCGGAACTTTGAGCAGCTTCGCGCGTTTGAAACTCTCCGCACCTTTCATCTGCAATGCACCTTTGTTGAAGATGCCCGTAAGCGGATCTTTTTCGCTCTTCGTCTGCAGCTGTTCGATCGCGTGAGCCTCGATGCTTCCGCGCTCAAGGAACTTGAACAAGACGTTGCCGGTCTTGATCTGGTCGTTGTTGTTGAGCTTCACCGGAACGAGCGGCGGGATCGCGTCGTCATTTACCACCGTGCGGTTGGATGACTCGAGATCGAGGATGTAAACATCGCCGCTTGAGAGCGAGAGCTTTGCGTGCGAACGCGACACCGAGCGATCGTCGACGAACACACCCGACGTCATCGAGCGGCCGATGATCATATCCGTCTTGTCTATGGGCCACTGCTTACCGACATAGCCGGCGGGGCCCTCGAGCATGATGATGCAAGGCGGAGCTTTCGTAGCGTCTTCGATCCGTTGATTGAACGTACCGCCGCTGACGACTGCTGTTTTATCTAGACTGGGCTCTGTATCGTCTTCGTACTTACCAACCATATCAGCTAAGTATAGGAAGGTAAGAAGATCGAAGACAAGTCGAGGGATCGCGCTTTGACACCGGAATTACGAAGTGAGTCGCGGCGGAGACCACGACCTTCGGCAAGGCGTGAAGATTCGGATCGGCGTCTCAATTTCAGCTCACGCAACTGCACGGAATTGAGACGCCTCGATGAGTGATCGTTATTGAGAAAGCAGATCGCGGGCGATGATCTTTCCGGCTTCGACTCCGGGTTGATCAAATGCGTTGATGTCCATTGCTTCGCCGAGAGTCCCGACGACGAGCTCGAGGATCATGAACAGAGCTCCGATCGTCTTCTCGTCGAGCGCATCCGCCGTGAGCGTGAGGCTTTGGACGCCCTGCTTTTCGAGGGCTGCGCGCGTCGCCGTCGCCATGGCGCCGAAGAGCTGGCCCATCGTCTTCTGCGCCATGATGGTCTGGCAGTCGAAGAGGTTCTTCTCGATCGCTGGACCTTCTTTTTCGGATTGGTTTACGCGGAGGAACCACAAGAATTTGTCGCGCTCCCCTTCCATCACCTGTTGCAAGATCGAGTGCTGATCGCTCGAACCAATTGCCGGGATCGGCGTGCTCGCGCGCGGAGCTTTGTCGCCTTTGCGATTCTTTGCTTTACCAAGCGACTCGGCCCAGAGCTGCTGTGTCCAGAGGCCGAACTCGCGGAGACCGTCGGCGTACGCCCAGAAGAGCGTGATCCACTCTTTGCGATCGAAGCTCATCAATGTCTGTGCGGCTAAGCGGGCAATGAGGTCGTCTTGCGAAAGCGCCCATGTTGCTCCGGCGCGAAGGCCTTCGAGTTCGAGGCCGTAGAAACCGGCCGGAAGAAGCCCGACCGGAGAGAGCACGGAGAAACGTCCACCTACATCTTTGGGGATCTCGAGGGCTGCGACACCTTCTTTGCGGGCCCAACGCATGAGCGGGTTATCGTCGGTTTCGGAGATCACGGTCGCACTTGCGCTGAGTTTTTTGAAACCCGATTGGCGAAGGTGTTGGTCGATGCATTCTGCCATCGTTAGGGTCTCGATCGTGTTGCCGGACTTCGAGACGATCACCCAGTGAGTGTCTTGGAGATTGGTGCGGCTACGGAGCCACTTCCAGAAACGATCGGCATCGACGTTGTCGATGAACTCAACGGTGTGGGTTTCGTTCCACTTCTTCAACGACTGCATCATCGCGCGGCCGCCGAGGGAGCTTCCACCCATCCCGAGGACGGCGAGTGAGTGAGCTTGTTTGCGGAGCTCGCGCGCACGGGCGTCGGATGACGACCAAAGGTCGCTGCGCTCGGGCAACCGCATGAAGCCAAGATCTTGTCTTGCTTTGAGTGCCTTCAGCGAACGCTGAGCAAGTTCGAGAGCGGCTGATGATTCGGGCTTCGTAGAATGACTAATGGACCACATACTTCCTCCAGATCCGACGTGCAATGAAGCGGAGTGGACGATAGCAGCAGTGGTTTCATTTATCAAAGCTAAGCCTTAACCGGCGTGCGGTGCTTTTGGTTGCGACACCAGGGCCAAAAGATCTCAAGTGTGATTAGTTGCGGCTCGAGCTTTGACTCTCGGCGAAAAGCTCCGGTTGTCGGATTGTCCGAGGGGTCCCGGGACACCCCCCGCCTTGCGATCTTGAACGGAACGCCAGGATGGTTGGGGGTCTAGCGAATGCCCTCTCGCTCGTAGGTCTTTCAAGATAGCGAATCCTCGGGGCCCGCTAAGTTCGCGCAGACCCGAGGACCTGCTCGACCTCAAGGCCCGCTCAACCTCAAGGCCCGCCAAACCTCGAGGCAAATCCGACCGTCTAACTTATCGCGATGTCCTCTTCGATTCGGTGGTAGCCCCGCCACTCTTTGAGCCTTCCGCGAGGACGTCCGCCCTCTTCCGGATACTCCAGAAGAACATACGTGAGCTTCGTGATCTTACCGAGTGAGGGAATGTCGAGCGAAGTAATCTCCGTCCACGTTCCCGTGTTGAAGTACTCCTTCTCCGCCCCCCACTGCCGATACTGGTAGACGTGAGTGTGACCGAAGATCACGATGTGCACGCGATCGTCAGAAAGAATTCTTCGCGCCGACTCCCCGAGATCCGGGAAGACCGCACTCTCCGCAAGAACCTTCAGAATCCGACGGAACGGAAACTGGCGCCGCGGATCCTTACGGAAAATCGAGTTCAAGAAATATTTCGTGAGCCCAATCAGACTGTCGACCGTAAACCAAAATTCGTTGAACAGCGCCCACCGAATCATGCGCTTAAACGGACGAACCTTATCGATATGCGGATGCACGTGCTTCAACTTCAAAACGAAGTCGACGAAGAAGTGCGAACCAAAAGGAAGATTGAGAATCGGCTCCGGCAAGTTCTTCTTGAGGAAGAAACGCTTTGGATCCAAACGATTCGCTGCCTCATGCATATGCCCGTGCTCAATGTGCACGCCATCGAAGAAGTAGACGATGTTCTTGAAACGCACCGATGTCTTCAGAACATCGTTGAGATAAGCCCGCGTGCCGGGCCAGAGCATGCACTGATCGTGATTACCTACGATGTACGTAATCGAGCGATTGGGCGTGGCCGCAAACTTCCGAAGAGCCTCGAAGACTTCTTTATGTCCATCGATGATGTATTTGATCTTCTCGAGACTCACGGCCTCGGTGATGACCGTAAGGAAATGCCCACGGTAATCCACCTGCAGGAAGTTCAAAAAGTCGCCGTTGATGATGAGCTCAACTTCAGCATCACGAAATTCGCCCGAGCAGTAGTAATCGAGAAACTCAACGAGCTTCTGCCCGAAGTAGAACTCTTCGAGAGAATTGGTCGCGCCACCGTCGAGAGTCCGACCGCGTCCCAAATGTAAATCGCTGATGACGAGTTTGAGCTTACGCATGCTTGAAAGGACTCTAGCGCAGATTCGCCTCGACCGCCAAGGGTAGAGCGTCAAGGTTCGAAGGATTCCTTAAGAGGGCATTATTCCGACTTTTTGTTGCCGGTGTCTTCGTCGCCTTCGAGGATCGTGAGGGCGATACGCAGGGCGCGCACGACGCGTCGGGCGGTCTCCTGCTTGTCTTTGTACTGGTTGAAAAGCTCTTGAGCCTTTTGTTTACCGTAGTCGTTTTCGTGCGTGAGCTGATCGATCTGGCGCTTGAGCTCGAGGATCATCTTATCCTTCGTGCTCACGAGTGTGGCGCTTTCCATCTTCACGATTTCAAGGCGATGCTCTAGCTCACGCTCGCGAACGCGAATTTTCTTGAAGTTGCTCTCGAGACGGCTTTCCATCTCCTCGAGCCTTCCACGGAGCTCCATCGCTTCACGGTCTTTCTGCTGAAGCTGACCACGGTAGACCTTTTTCTCTTCCTCGAAGATGCGTTGCTGCTCTTTCGAAGATATTTCGAGGTTCTCGGCCTTGGAGATGAGGTCGTCCGTACGACGACGAAGAGTTTCGCCCGCCGTTGCGAGCTTCTCGTTTTCTCGGCGTATACGCTCGAGTTCTTGCTCAAGCTCCGTGATGCGCATCTGCGCGATCCGCAAGTTTTCGGATTGCTTCAATTGAGCTTCCGCAGACGAAAAACCACCTGCCGCGATGTTCTGATTCATCTGCCGCGGAGGTGGCTCTTGCCGCTCGTTGCGGTCTTTCATCTTCAAGACGGTTTTGATTTCCGTCGTGTCCATGCGGTTGATTTCGGAAACGTCAGCCCCAGGCTTCGCTTTGGGCTGCATCTCGGGACGCTTCTTCGGCATCGAGATGTCGGGTTCCGAAAGTTCAGACGGAGGAAGCTCCAAACGAACTGTTCCGTCGCCTTCCTGCGGTGTCACGCTATTGAGACCACCGGCACCCGTGACGGTCACATCTTGAAGGCCGCCACCGGCTGGCTTCGAAGAAGTTGGCTTTGCCTCCGCGACTTGCGCGACCGAGAGCGTGCGCGTGACGTCGTTGTTGTCGACGACGGGAAGAGCCTTCTTCGCGCGCGATTGCGCTTCGGATGCTTTCTTCGCTTCACGAGCGTCGCGATCCGCTTTAGCGACAGGATCAAGCTTACCCTTGCGAGATTCTTCTAAGCGAAGGCCTGCGGAAGCTTCGTCTTCGTTGTACTCGACGACGATCGGCGCACTCGTTGTGCCAGGCCCTTTCGATTTCATGCGCGTTTCGTCCATGCGCAATACAGAACCTTTCGTCTCCGCGTTCGGAGCCGGCGTCTTCTCATCCAACAAAGAGTCGATGAGTTGTTGTGCCTGAGGCGCTTGGTTCTTTTTCTTCGGGCTCATCTTGAATATGTATCGGAAAGAAATGGCTTTTCCTAAACCCCTCTGCGCACTGGCCTTTCAGGTGAGCCGGTCCGAAAAACAAAAAGGCCGCCTCGCGAGGCAGCCTTTGTGCTGTAAACGAATAAGACGCTCCCCGTAGGCTGGACGCGCCTTAGGTCCTGTTTAGAGTGTTGTCACTTTCAAGTAGTCGTTAAGACGGTTCTCGACGTCAGCCCAGGTAAGTGACTTGAGCTTTTCGACGCTGAACGATTGAACCGTGAAGCTTGCGAGGATTACACCCTGGACGCAGGCTTGTTTAAGGGCTGCGAGGTCGTAGCCTTTGTTTTGCTTTGCGAGGTAACCGAAGAAGGCTCCCGCAAATGTGTCGCCTGCTCCGGTGGGATCTACCACTTCCGCGATCGGGTACGCCGGAAGAATGAAGTAACCTTCCTTCGTGTAGAGTACGAAGCCGTACTCACCGCGCTTGATCACGACCGCTTTGGGTCCGAGCTTCAGAATCTCTTGCGCCGCCGCGATCGCATTTGTCTGCTTCGAGATCAGATCCGCTTCGCCTTCGTTGATGAGAAGGACGTCAACTTTCGACAGAACTTTTTTAAGTTCCGGAAGTTTGATGTTGATCCACAAGTTCATCGTATCGCTTGCGATCATCTTCGGATTTTCAACTTGCTCAAGAACGCGCAGCTGCAGAGTCGGATCAATGTTCGCGAGGAAAACATAGCTTGAATTCTTGTACTCGGCAGGGAGCTCAGGATTGAAGTGTTCGAACACGTTTAAATCCGTTGCGACCGTGATGGCTTCGTTCATGTCGCCTTCGTAGCGACCCGTCCAATGGAACGTCTTACCTTTTTGGCGCTGCAATCCTTTGGTGTCGACACCGCGCTTGGTGAGCATCTCGTAATCGGCTTGGTCGTAGTCTTCTCCGACAACGCCAACCACGCGGACTTTCGAGTAAAGGCTCGCCGCGAGCGAGAAGTAGTTAGCGCTTCCACCGAGGGCGCGCTCCGCTTTGCCTTTAGGCGTGCTGATCGTATCGTACGCGAGACTGCCAACTACCAAGATCTCAGACATCGAGGACTCCTTTTGGGGGTACCACTTTCCTTTTGCAGAAGCACCGCATAACCGCTGCGGAGTTTGTTCCGTCTCCGGCAAAAAAAATACCTGGCACTTTCGAGGGAAAATACCAGGTACCGTAGGTTTTGGAGTGTGGCAACCCTTGGTTGCCCAGCAGCTAGTTCGGCTTTCGCAGTTTCCCCTGCCTGGAAGCGCGCGCCTGCTGCGCACCGCTTCTGCAAAGGGAAACTGGTACCCTCAGACTGTCATGCGTTCAGGACGACCTTCGTATTTCGAAGTCAGCTGACCGCAAGCTGCGAAGATGTCGCGACCCATCGTCTTACGCAGAAGAACGTGCGCGCCCAAACGGATGAGCTCGTTTTGGAAAGCGATAACGCTCGCAGGTTCCGGGCGCTCGAAGCCTGATCCCGGATGTTCGTTGAACGGAATCAAGTTCACCTTACAAGCGTTATGCAAACCCGCTTGTTTGAGCATATCCCAAAGTTCTTTCGCCTGCTCCAGACGGTCAGTTACGTTCTTCAAGAGAACGTACTCGAACGTGATCCGGTCACCCGTTTCTTTGTAGTAATCGAGGCAAGCCCCGAGCAATGAATGGACATCCCACTTTTTATTGATCGGCATCACGAAGCTACGGATCTCGTTATTGGGAGCATTCAAGCTGACCGCGAGACGTACCTTTGCTTTCGCGATCAAAGGCATGAGCGGAACAAGACCGCTTGTCGAAACCGTGATCTTCTTGCGCGAAAGATTGATGCCGTTTGGTTGATGCAAAATTTCGATCGAGCGGAAAACGGCATCTGGGTTATCGAGTGGCTCGCCCATTCCCATGAAGACGATGTTCGTAATGCGCATGTCTTCTTTTGAGAGCGAATCCTGCGCGTGAAGGAATTGGCCCACGATCTGACCCGCGGACAAACGACGCTTTAACTTTTGTTTTCCGGTGAAGCAGAAACGGCACGCGATGTTGCAACCAACTTCGCTCGACACGCAAAGCGTGAGGCGCTCTTTGTTCGGAATCAAAACGGTTTCGATCGTCATGCCGTCGCCAATATCGAAGAGCCACTTGCGTGTGCCATCTTTCGACTTCAACTCAGCAACGACCTTCGGCAGATCGAAGTGGAAAATGTTGGGAAGCTCCGCGCGGAAGGCCTTCGAGACGTTCGACATCTCCTCGAAGTTCTCAACGCGCTTCTCGTAAACCCATTTGAAGACTTGCTGCGCACGGAACTTCTCTTTACCGAGCCCCGCAAGAATCTCTTCGAGTTCCGGCAACGTGTAGTCGTAGAAGTTCTTTGTGGTGCGAACAACGGGCACTACGGGCAGAGACTCCTCCGCGCCAACTTTCGCAACATGAACGTCTTCAGGAGCAGCCGAAGCTGCGTTTGATTCCACTTGAGATTGTAATTCCATAGGTCGGCGTTTTTAACACCAAACCCCATCATTTGCGACAGGAAACACCTTCGAGCAGGCCCATTCGAACCGAGACGCAGCTAAAGCCTCCGGAACCGAAAAATTTACCTGTTTTTAAGGGGTTGTCTAAGGCGTGGATTGGGGGCGGAACTTCCCGTTTTCATCGAACAGAAACGGGTACTTGCCGATCACGACCGTTTCATCCGGAGAAGATGGCGGCGGGAAAGCGATCGTCTCCAAAACCGAGATCATGCAAGGTCCAATTCCTAAGAGCTTTGGATCCTCGTCAACGACCCGAAGATTCTGGGCCTTACCTCGCCCGTCTTGATTGACGATTTCCCAGCCAAGGTTAATTCGACCCTCGGCGCCAGGCTTTGTTTCGAGAAGCTTGTAATAACACTCACGAAGATCGCGGGCACGCGCCTGAATCGCGACGCGAATCGGCGCGCGATACGACTCAGGATCGCTTGTCGGAACCGATGAACATGCCGATGACAGTATGAACCCGCCGACGACCATCGAGCGCGTTGCGATCAACTTCACGCGCTCTCTCCGGCTTGAACAGCTTCGAGAAGCTCTTCAACCGAACAAGGGACACAGCCGACTTTACCGACGACAACTCCGGCCGCGAAGTTCGCGAGCGCGCACGATTGATCAAGCGTAAAACCCGCGCCCCACGCGAGAGCAAGCGCTGCGATAACGGTGTCACCTGCACCGGTCACGTCGAAGACTTGTTTTGCGTTCGTCGGGAAATCGATGCTGTCGCCATGCTCGAAGATACGCATGCCGTCTTTTCCGAGCGTGATGACCATCTGCTTTGAGCCCACGACTTCCATAAGTTTGTTCCCGATCTTATTCAAAAGAGCAGGATCTTTGCGGAGATCATCGACCGGGAATTTTGCTAGAGCAACGGACTCATCGAAATTCGGCGTCATCAGATCAACACCACGATAGGTTTCGAGCGGAGTTGAACGATGAGGATCCGCCAAAACTTTCTTACCGCTCGCCTTTGCGAGGCGCACGATCTCGGCCACGAGCTTCTCGCCGATGACACCCTTTGCGTAATCCTGAATGATGACGGAGCAAACTTTCGGCATCAGCGCTTTCACCTGATCCAAAATCGCCCGCTCAACCGCTTCGCTGACAAAAACGCGATGTTCGTAATCAACACGCACGATGTGATGGTTTTGGACCATCACTCGCAACTTGCGCGTGGTCGGACGAGAGGAATCAACGACGAGATGTTCGGGCGAAACGCCCGATCGCGAAAGAAGATTGCGCAACTGGTCAGCAGTCGCATCTTTGCCGACCACCGCAACAAGTCTCGGAACTCCGCCGAGGCTTGCGATGTTTTGTGCCACGTTAGCGGCGAGACCGAGCCGCGCTTCTTCAGAATCGACTTCAACAACGGGGACGGGTGCTTCTGGGCTGATGCGGCGAACTTGTCCGAGGACGTATTCATCGAGACCGATGTCACCGATGATCAAGACTTCTTTGCCCCGTAGATCTTGAACGTGCTGCACGATGTGAGGCGCATGCTCTGACAAATTTTTTGGGTTCAAGGATGTCATCGTCTTCTCCACTAAATTTTCTGGCGTTGCATTTCCGCTACACTCGGCTGCCGCTGAGCTTACAACTCACACGGCGACCGTCGCGTTTTCGCGATCGCAGCGACACTCACGCAAACTGTTGCTGCGAAGCCACAGCTCTCGAACAAACGAGTTTCAATCATCTATTCAACTACTCAACGGTGTTGATCTTCGTTGCCGCCACTCATTCACCGTTGTGCGCAATTCTCTCGGCAGATACGCCGCCAATTTCAGAATGTGAAACTCAACGCTAGAAGATCCGACTCGCTCAGTCGAGCCTCATCGCGTTCCACAGTTTTGAGTTTGGACAACGGCCAACCATAAATGAAACGACCTAGGGCTTCAAAGCATTTCCTTGCAAAGGCCCTAGGGCCGCTGTGTAATGATCGCCTAGCCATTTCGCAGTTCCGGTCCCTCGAAGAAGCTTTGACTGGACCTTGGTCGCACGCAAATTTTCGCGTGAAGTTGCCAGAGTCCAACGCGAAGCTCTCCGAGTCTGAAGCTGCGAAACCCGATGGTCGGCAATAAGAAAAGGATGTCGAGCACGGGATCAACCCGAGATGAGGATTTGAAGGATGGATTTCTCAGAAGGACAGATGTTCCGCGATACGATCAAGATTCTCGAAGAGGCCGCAAATGTGATCAATTGCGACCCGAACGTGCTTGAGCGAATGAAGCGTCCCAAGCGCGCGATCATCGTCAGCATCCCCGTACGTATGGATGACTATCGCGTAAAAGTTTTCTCTGGTTATCGCGTCCAGCATAGCTCCACACTCGGCCCCTACAAAGGCGGCATTCGCTACCACCAGGACGTATCACTCTCCGAAGTCGCCGCGCTCGCGACTTTGATGACGTTCAAATGTTCCCTCCTCAACTTGCCTCTCGGTGGCGGTAAAGGTGGCGTTCGCGTGGACCCCACGCAACTCTCGCGCACGGAAAAACAGAACCTCACTCGTCGTTTCACTTCTGAACTCGGAACAGCGATTGGCCCCGACGTCGACATCCCCGCTCCCGACATGGGAACGGATCCTCAAACGATGGCGTGGATCATGGACACGTACTCGCAAGAAGTTGGCTTTGCCCAACCTGGCGTTGTAACAGGTAAGCCGGTTGAAATCGGTGGATCACTCGGTCGCGCAGGTGCGACCGGTCTCGGTGTTGTCTTCACGACTGAGAAAGCTCTCGAGACGCAGAAGAAGAAAATCGAAGGCACCACGATGGTGATCCAAGGTTTCGGTAACGTCGGTCAGCACGCAGCACTCTACGCGCACCAACGGGGCGCGAAGGTTCTCGCGGTCAGCGACGTTACGGGCGGCATCGTCGACATGAAGGGCCTCAATGTTCCCGACGTCATCAAGTACGTTTCGGAACACAAAGTTCTCAAAGGCTATCCGAAAGCTGAGCCCATCTCGAACGAAGAACTCCTCACTCTCCCTTGCGAAATCCTCGCGCCTTGCGCGATGGAAAACGTCATCACGGGCGAGAACGCAGGAAAGATCCAAGCGAAGTTCGTTATCGAAGGCGCTAACGGTCCTTGCACGGTTGAAGGGTCGAAGATCCTTCACGAGCGTGACATCGTCGCTTGCCCTGACATCCTCGCGAACGGCGGTGGTGTTATCGTGTCTTACTTCGAATGGGTTCAGGGTCTACAGCACTACTTCTGGACGGAAGACGAAGTAAACGCAAAGATGAAGCTCATTATCACGAGCGCGTTCGACAAAGTTTGGGAACTCAAGACCGAGAAGAAAATCGACATGCGTACGGCAGCGATGGGCCAAGCGGTTCGTCGTCTTGAGCGTGCGATGCTCCTCCGCGGTTTGTACCCTCGCTAAGCTCTTTCCCAACGAACAAGATCTTCGCCAAAAGAAGGCGACTCCTCGGAGTCGCCTTCTTTTTTTTCGAGATGTGCCATTCTACCCTGCTTGCGTTATTAAAAATCTGAACGGAGGTTCCGGTGAAAGAACTTTCAGAGTAGGTTTGAGCGCAGGAGGTTCGCATGAAGTTTCGCAACTTGTTTTTCGCGCTCCCGTTGCTCTCGCTGTCATCTACCGTTTTCGCCGCTCCATCCAACGTGAAGACTTTCGAGTCCGAAGGTCAGAAAGTTCGCTATGAAGAAATCGTCGATACCGGCAACGACGTCGTTTGGGGCTTCGACTTTTTGCCCGACGGACGAATGATCGCCACCACACGCGGCGGTCAATTTCTCGTGATCGATTTGAAAACGAAGATCATCGCCAAGATCAAAGGAGCTCCTGAAGTCTTCTCGCAAGGGCAAGGTGGATTGCTCGACGTCCGCGTTCATCCCGATGGCAAATGGATCTACTACACCTACTCAGAACCGAAGGGCCATCAAGCAACGACGGCTCTTGCACGTGCCGTCTTGAGCGGGAATGAGCTGACACAAACGCAAAAGCTCTTCTCGGCCGAAGCGCCGAACATGAACGACATCCACTTCGGCTCGCGCATTGAGTTCGACAAAAAAGGTCACGTCTTTATCTCCGTTGGTGAGCGCAACAAACGCGAACAAGTCCAAGATTTGAGTTATCACCTCGGAAAGATTATTCGCCTGAATGAAGACGGCTCCGTTCCTAAGGACAACCCCTTCGTAAACAAAGCAGGAGCAAAACCCGAGATCTGGAACTACGGTCTACGCAACCCGCAGGGCTTAGCGATGGATCCCGTGAGCGGTGAACTCTACGAAGCCGAAATGGGTCCGCGCGGTGGCGACGAGATCAACTTGATGAAGCCTGGCGCAAACTACGGCTGGCCGATCATCACCTATGGCCGCGAATATCATGGCCCGAAGATTGGTGAAGGCACAGAGAAGCCAGGAGTTACCAACCCCGTTGCCTACTGGGTACCGTCGATTTCGCCATCGGCTCTTGGATTTTACAATGGCAACGCGTTTCCGAAATGGAAAGGTAACGCCTTCCTCGCGACTCTTAGCGGTTCGCACCTTCGACGTCTCGTCATGGAAAACGGCAAGGTCACTAAACAAGAAGAGTTGTTAAAAGATATCGGCCTTCGCTTCCGCAACGTGCGCCAAGGTCCGGATGGTCATCTGTATGTTTCGACGGACGATGGTTTGATTTCGAAGCTTTCGCCGGCAGGTTAATTTCCCCATCAAAGCTTTGGCGCAGCGTGCGCGCTTGCCTCGCGCGCGCTCTGCGCCTAACTTCGCCTCCGTGAAACCATGGCTTCTTCTCCCACCAAAATTTGCGCACGATCTTTCTCCCCTCGGCCTGCAGCTGCTCACGGCGTTCCGTGAAGCACGTCCAGAGAAATGGCGCCCGCTTATCTGGC
The DNA here is from genome assembly GCA_005808505.1 of Bdellovibrionales bacterium. GTDB lineage: Bacteria > Bdellovibrionota > Bdellovibrionia > Bdellovibrionales > JAMPXM01 > SYLX01. Next base: position 28,202 of record SYLX01000257.1, read on the forward strand.
GCGGACTTCATTTCGAAAATCGACTCGGCATCGCCGGAGGCGTCGATAAAGACGGAGCCCTCATTGAGAACTGGTGGTCGCTCGGCGTCGGCTTCGTTGAAATCGGCACGGTCACGCCAAAAGCTCAGGGGCCTAATGACGGGAAGATCATCGACCGCGATCCCGCAACCGGCTCCCTCTGGAATCGCATGGGCTTTCCCGGCAAAGGAATAGCCATCGTTCGCGAAAATTTGCGCGACCTTCCGCTCGATCGCGCCACACCTGTCTTCGTGAACATCGGAAAAAATCGCACGACTCCCAACGAAGACGCGGCGAAAGATTATGTCACATGCATGCGTGAGATTGGTGATCTCGCCGATGCATTTGTCATCAACATCAGCTCTCCCAACACGACGGGCCTTCGCGATCTTTTTAAACCGCAAAACTTTGAACCGTTCCTTCAGGAAATCTTGCAGGCCCGCAATGAACTAACGAGTGCGCCGCCGCTTCTTCTTAAGTTAAGCCCCGATCTCGAAGATGAAGATCTCGAGAATGTGGTGCGTGCAGCCGTGCGTTTAAAGCTCGATGGTTTTATCGCGACGAATACAACGCTCGCGCGTACGCCCGCGATGCATTATCCAAAAGAGGGCGGCGTTTCGGGTAAACCTCTTGCTCAGCAATCAAAAGAAGTGTTGAAGAAACTCATCGGACTTCTCGGCCCCGATCGCCCTGGCAAACTCATCATCTCCGTTGGCGGTGTTATGACGCCAGAAGACGTCATGGAACGACTCACGCTAGGTGCCGATCTCGTGCAAGTTTACACGGCGCTCATCTACGAGGGACCGTTTTTCTTTTCGCGCGTTGCGCGCCATGCGAACGAAAATCCCCTCTAGTCAACGACAGCGCCTAGGCATTAGAGAAAAAACTGTTTCGTCATCAAAGTCTTCTGTGTGAAGATCGACGTTCGTTTTAACTACCTTCATCGAAGTTGCTTTTAGGAAACGAAATTATGTCGCTCAAAAGACCCACTTGGATTCCTGTCGTCACGGGCTTGCTCCGAAAAGGAAGCAAAGTTCTCGTGGGCCAGCGTCCTGCGGGTCATTCGCTCGCTGGACAATGGGAATTTCCCGGTGGCAAGATCGAGCGAAACGAAACACCTGAACAAGCGCTCGTGCGCGAGCTTCAAGAAGAGCTCGGTATCAATGCCGATGTCGGTCAGCTGAAACTCGCCAGCTCTCATTCGTTTGGCGACACCGGAATCGTGATTCTCTTCTACGAAATTTTGTTCTGGAAAGGTGAGCCAAAGGCTGTGCACCACATGGAACTCCGATGGGTGGAACCGCAGGAGCTGAAAACCTTGCACATCCCGGAAGCAAATCGCAAAATCCTCGATCGGATCATCGAGCAGCTGCAGCCGGTGCCTTGATCTCGAGATTGCGCTGCAACAAATGACGCCACGAAAGAGGTCGCGCGTATGGCCCGCATCGCTTTCTTCACCGAACGACTTCCCCCCGGAAACGATTCCATCTCGGAGTTCTCCTACGAACTCATTCGTAGCCTCGCGGACCAACAGCATCACATCCATGTCTTCTCGACTTATCGTGAAGGCGCGGATCTTCCGCCTAGCCATCCGCGAATCGAAATTGCGCGGCCCTTCCGAAAATGGGGATGGCTCGAACTTCCACGCCTCGTTCCACTTCTCATGGAATTTCGGCCGGAGTTGATTCATCTCATCCAGCCTCGCGCTGAAGCGATGGAAGGTTTTACAAGTGCCATGAGCGCGATTCCCAACATGGGCGCTCTCTTAGGAAGACCCGCGATTGTTTCATCGTTTTACGATTTTCGTGAGGACGAACTCCGTCGTCATCGGGCGCTGCTCTTAGCGAGTCACGCCGTAACGGTTTCCAATCAAACGCAAAAAGATGTTCTCGAGAGATTTTTGATGGAAACGCCTCTCAGCCGCTCGCCGAAAATCATCGTGCTACCAGTTCCCTCGGCTGGAGTGAAAACTCACGATGAGAACTCCGAAACTCCCGCTCTCAGCGAGTTGCTTCCGGATGCTTTAGAAAACTTCCTTGAGACGAATGACTCGATCATTTTCGTAGCGGGCGATATCGGCGATCATCGAGAACCCGCTAAATTGTTTTCGGCGGTCGCGGAGGTCTTATCGAAATTTCCGCACTCGCGAGTCGTCTTTGGCGGCGGTTGGGGACGAATTCCTTCGAAAGCGCGTCCGATTCTGATGCGAATTTTCGAAGAAGCCGATCTTGGCGCTCGCGTTTTCATAACTGGCCCCCTCACCGCCAATAACGAACGTCGCTGCTTGGCCCGCGCGCGTCTTGCGTTCACGGTCTCGCTTCCGCCCGAGTCATTGAGCCTCGCTCGCATCTTGCGCGAAGCCCTCGAAGTCTCAACCCCACTTCTCATGAGCGAAGAACAAGCGCGCATCGACGCACTTGGCTGGCGCCACGCCGAGAACGCTCTCTTTACGACTTCCACTCCTGAAGGTTGGTCAAAATCTTTAGCGGATGCTCTGGCTTCCGACGAACTGATTCGCTCCATCCGCTCGCGTTTGCCTGAGTTCACGCGCTCGGAAGCCGTGGATCAACCCGGAAACGTCATGAGCCGCGTTTACACTTCGCTTCTTGAAGCGCGCTAAGCTTCCACCCAACGCAATCGGCAAAATCGAAGATTGCCGAGCATTGGATTCGTCCGCTACTCTCGGAGTCGATGTCACGCCCAGATCTTCCCGCGAAATTAAACGTCTGCCTCGTTGCGCGCCAGTTTCCTATCGTCGGCCGCGCTACTGGCTTTAGCTTTTTGCGGTTGATCGCGCGCGGCCTTGCGGCCCGGGATCACCAAGTCACCGTGCTGACATCGGAAGACCCCATGGGTCGCCCCGAGATCGAGCAAGAGGGAGTGAAGGTACATTTCCTCCTCGAAAGCCGGGCCGCACGTGCGCGTCGCGACCCGTTCCCGGCTCTCGTACGAAATAAGTTTATCGAGCTTCATCAGAGAAAACCTTTTCACCTCATCCACAGCGTCGATAACTCAACACTGCGAATCGGACTCGAAAAGGAAAGCTACAAAGTGGCGATGGCCTACGACGTTGCGGCAACTCGCATGTCGGAGTTGTTTTCACTCATGGGCATGAGCCAAGAAACGTTTGGCAGCATCGTGCGCACGGGCGTTGCGGTTGGCTACAAGTTCTTGAGCACGTACACCGGCGGAGACCGTCAGCTCCTCAAGACGGCAGATGGTGTTTTCGTTGCGAGCCCGCGCGAGCGCCTAACGCTTGAGCGCTACTATCTTTATCCCGATGCGCGGATCCACACGCTTCCCTACGGAATCGAAATGGCGGACCTTGCTCCTCGCGAGAGATCCGAAGCTCTTCGTCAGCAACTCGGCATTCCCGAGACCGCAAAAGTAGCCGTGACGGTGACGGACATGAACGAGTCCGAAGAGGTCTACAACCTCTTGCGCGCATTCGAACAAGTCGTCATCAAAAAACCCAGCTCGCGGTTGATCATCGTCGGCACTGGCCCCAAATTTAAAGAGATCGAGCGAGCGATGCTCGATCTCGCGCTTGGGAGCAAAGTTGTCCTCACCGGCGCGATCCGCGACACCGATGTTCCCGACTACATCGCGCTCTCGGATGTCTTCGTGAATTTGAGTTCGCGCACGACAGGCTTCGAGCCATCACTCCTCGAAGCGATGGCCCAAAAGAAAGTCATCATCGGCTCCGAAGTTTCTCCGATGGCGACCATCGTCGAGCACAGCCGTGAAGGTTTCTTAATTCGCCCTGCCGATATCGCCGAGCTTACGACGCTTCTGCTCGATATTTTTGCGGGTCATCTTCCTGTCGTCGAAATTGGAGAGATGGCGCGCAAGAAAGTCCTCGACCTCTTCGATCCCCAAAAAATGGTCGTTGAAACTTTGAATGCCTACTATGCAATCTTGAAGAGCACGGGCTATTATAAAGTTCCTGGATCCATTCTCGCTCGGCTCTTTGCCTGGCCTTGAGCGGGTACTCCATACGTTTGCATTTTGAAAAGCAAAACTCGTGAAGAAGGACGGTCTCGAGTATGTCAGTCGCCACGCCAAGCGCGAAGTCGCATGAACGTGTCACCGGTCGTTGGGTTCGCGATTACGAAATCGCCACCCGAAAAGAATGGGCGGTCTACTATCTCAAGCTCGTTCTCGGCACACCGGTTCCTTGGCTCATCTGCGCGTACGCTTTCCTCTCTTTCGTCTCGCGCGCCGGCGTTGAGATTGCCGCATGGGCTACCGCGATCCTCACGACTTGCTACATCTTCGTTGATCGCTTTAGCTCTTCGCGTGAGTTTTCGTTTTTCCGAGTGGGTGGTGACTTCTTTCTGCTCGGCTACTTGATCGTCGGCATTGTGAGTGCCGCGAACACGACCTCGACCGAAGAAGCTTTCGCGTCGCTGAGCGGAGTTCGTTGGGTCTTCTTGGTCTACGCAATCACTTACTGCTGGGAACTCTTCCCCGGATTGAATCGAGTTCTTACATTGATGGTGGGAGCAAGTTGCTTAGCCGCCGTTTACGGAATCTGGCAGCACTTCACTGGCGTTGATCTTCTTGCGGGAACGGCGCTGACCAACGCTCCGATCCCGGGAAGCGTGTTTTTTCTCTCGACGAGCTTCTTCAACACTCCCGAAGTTTTGGGAACGCTGCTTGCGATGACGCTTCCCTTCCCCGCCGCAGCTTACTTGCTCGCCGATCGCCGTGACTTGAACTTCGTTCGTTGGACTTCGCTTGCGATCTGCATGCTCTTGCTTCTCGCGATGTTCTGGACGTACCGCCCTGGCATCTGGATGGCGGCGTTGATCGGCACGATCGTCACGATCCTCATGCAAGGTCGCCAAGTTCTTGGCTTTATCCTTCCGATCATCGGAATGTTTGCGGCCGTGATTTTCCTCGCTTACCCGTCGCCCGATGCGATGCTCAACGGCGTCCAAGAGTTCGAAAGTGTCCGCGGCGATCGTCAGCGTCAGCAGATCAACACTCAAGTCCAGCTCTGGCAGACCGATCAGCAAAGTCTCTGGGTCGGCGTTGGTCGCAAAGCGATGGATGCCGCGAACTACGATCCCGGAACCGGTAACGTCTACTTCCAAGTTCTCGCGCAAAGTGGACTTTTGGGAGCTGGCTTCTACTTGCTCTTTATTTTGGGTTCACTTCTCGCGACTTACCGGATTTTCCAAGAGATTCCGCGCACGCACTACTGGCATCGCGTGCTGATCTCAGGAGCCCTAGCCAGCCAGATCGGGTTTCACGTTGCGGGGCTTTACTGGTCAACTCTTGCCGAGGGACTCGCGCTGAACCTTTTTGTGTTGGTGATTTCGGCCGCAAGCTACTTGTCCGAGCACTACGGACGCGGCTTGGTTTCCGACGATCAATCACTCTAAAAGTCCGCCCGTAACCACTGAATTGGACCAGTTCAAACAATTTTTGGTGAGAAATCGCATTTTATGCGCCGCATTCGCCACTAACCCTCCGTTTTACGTGAGGAATTTGGGGTCGGGGCGCAAAAACTCGTTGGAAACCCGAAAATCCAGCCTCTATAATTTGAATAGTTTCAGACAGTTACCGACGGCATTTTGAAGGCCCTTGCGGGAGACGGACGACTCCTGGGTCAACGACTGCGGTGAAGCTGGCGAAGAATGCCGGCAGAGGAAAGCGACGATGACAAAAGCAGATCTGATCAACTTGATTTCCGAAAAAGCCGGCATCACTCGCGTCAAAGCGGAAACCGTCGTGAACACCATCTTCGATTCCATGGTCGAAGCTCTCATGCGAAACGATCGCATCGAGATTCGTGGTTTCGGCTCGTTCGTAAATCGCTACTACGGTGCTTACAAAGGTCGCAATCCCCGCACGGGCGAAGTGATCAACGTTCAAGAAAAGAAGCTCCCCTTCTTCAAAGTCGGTAAAGAACTCAAAGAAGAGATCAACAAAGGCTAATCGGCGCCTCGCTCATCCCTGATCGGAAACGCGCGCGTTGCCGCGATCTCACTGAGCTCCATCGTTGCCATAAACAATCGATCTAATCCGAGCGCGATTCCGCCAGAAGGCGGAAGACCGTGCTGCAGGCCTCGAACGAGGTCTTTGTCGTAAGGAACAGCTCGCTTTCCCAGCTGTTTCTTCTTCTCCCCGTCTTCGAGAAATCGTCGCTCGTTTTCGACGGGATCGTTGAGCTCATGAAACGCGTTCGCAAGTTCAAGACCGCGCCAGTAAACTTCGAAGCGATCCGCAAAACCGTCGGCACCGATCCTTGAAAGTGCGGCTTGCGAAGGTGGATAACCTCTCACTAAGAGTGGACCTTCCATGCCGAGGCCACTTTCAATTTTCTCGATGAAGAGTCGGAGAAAAACTTCATCCCAAGTATCGCTTGGGTCTAGGCGCACGTTCACTTTTTCCGCGAGAGCCACGAGATCCTCGCGCGAGGTCGTAGCTGATAGCTCAAACCCATCGAAGGCTTGCGCGAAGAGTTCCTTCATCGTCGTTCTCTTTAACCCGAATGGAGTTTCCCGAGGGCGAAGGGCCATTTGAACGTGGAGCAGAAGTGCTTCGACGTCGTCGGCAATTCGGTCGAGGGTTGCGTAAGCGCGGTACCACTCAAGCATTAAAAACTCGGGTTGATGATGACCGCTGAGTTCTCCGTTGCGGAAACAAGTTTTGAATTCAAAAATCTTCGTCCAACCCAGAACGAGCATTTTCTTTAGGTGAAACTCTGGACTCGTCGGTAAAAAGAGCTCGCGCTTTTGCGAGCCCCACTCCCAGTCAGTCGCGAATGGATCAAGAAATGGCTCGGTCCCCGGAGAAGGCACCAACGTTGGGGTCAGAGCTTCGATGAATCCATGGACTTTGAAGTGGCGTCGCACTTCTTCTAAAAACTTATCCCAGCTCCTGGAACGCTCGACGTTGAACGATGGATTCGGATGAAACACTTTCTGCGAAGGAGCGAGGAGCAAAACCTTTTGGGCCGTGGGCGCAGCCTTCTCCCAAGTCAGTTCAAGACAAAGAAGATCGCCCTCGCACAGAAGTTCCGTTTCGAACGGCATGGATTTCCTCTGCTCCCGAAGCCAAGTCGCCTCATCCGAAAAGGAGAAGGAAAGCGAAACCCCATCAGATCCCAACGTTCCTCTTTTGCCGTTGAGACTTTCAAGACGACCACAGACCCAGGTGGTTTTCCCTGGGCGTGCTTCACTTGCGGGCACCCACAGATCGTCTGCTTGGGGATAAGGCAACCAAGACTCGGATAGGAAATCTTCTCTAGAGTTTTTCACTCTCCCCTCGTAGTGCGCCTCTTCCGAGAAGTGAAGCCCGTTTCCCGAAGGCAGGCGCAACGCATTAACCACGGTTTCACAAGGATAAGACCTCGACTGTAGCCTGGCTTTCGGGGTAACCCAAATCCGTTCAATCCCGAACGGAGGACCGATGAAAACCGATTTGAATTCTTTGAAGAAAGAATTGGGCCGCCTGACTGACATCAACTACTTGAAAAAAGAGATCAACCGCGTTGCGGGCGAAGTGAAAAAGTTCGATGTGCACATCAATCTGACTCCGCAAGCAAAAGGGCGCGTTGAAAAACTTGAACGCCGTTTCCGCGACCTCTTGAAGACTTTGGCCGAGCTTCAACAGCAAGTTGACGAGAATCTGGACAAGGTCATGGCGCTTGTTCGTGGAGGCAAATCCGGAAAATCGACGACCGCGCGCGCTTCAACGAAGAAAGCCAAGACTTCAAAGAAGTCGGCAGGACGTCCAGCTCGCAAGTCCGCAGCGAAGACTTCGAAGAAAACCGCGAAGAAAGCGGCGAAGTAACCTAGTTGATTCTAGGGCCTTGCCTCTCGATGCGAGGCCCGCTCATGCAGCCACTCAACCACGCCGGTCCGAATCTGCTCACATGTTAGCTGACGAGTCTGTTAACCAATCTGTTAACGAGTCTGCTTACGAGTCTGCTTACGAGTCTGCCAATGAGTCTGCTAGCAAAAAACTAACCTTGTCTGCCCGAACGCCCCTGTTATCCTGTAGATACTAAGTTTCAGGACCATTCGACGAGGGATGCGATGACAGACAACACGGACGAAATCATACCCGTCGTTTTCTCACCGGGGCAGATTCTCTTTCGCGAGAATGAGCAGAGCTATCATTTCTACATCATTCAAGAGGGCCGCGTTGAGGTTTTCAAAACCGCCCCGAACGGAACAAAAGTCGTTCTTGCGGTTGTAGCTGAAGGAACATCGATCGGTGAATTCGCGATGATCGATCGTCATCCCCGTTCCGCCACCGCTCAAGCCATTGACGAAGTTCGTGCCGTAAAAGTCAGCGAAGCCGCCTATGAGAAACTTTTAAACGATCTCCCGGATTGGGCAGTCGCCGTCATGAAAGCTCTCGTTGAGCGACTTCGCCAGACAAACGAGATTATCCGCAAATCTCAAGTGACCGAAACGGTTAAACGCGAAATCGAAAACGTCGAATACGACACGAATGCGAGCGCTGTAAAAGATGAATTCGATGACGACGACACTCCGGATTTGACTTAAGGCCCCTCCTTCGAGGGCCTTTTTAAATATATTTAGTTTATCATTCCCTTGGTTGCGACGCTCTTAGATCGTCAGCCCCGTCTAATTCCTTTTAAACCTAACTCTCAAGACAAACGCAGTTTGCGCAACGCATTCGACCGCTGTTTCGTCGCCTGTTCTTTCTGCTTAAATCCTCGTCTTCGAACGACAAAGCGAGCACAAAACAACTGTCCCTAAATGCCCTTCCGTGCTAGGTACTTGGGCTCTCACACAGACGTGAAAGGACCTCCAAGATGGCGAAATCCCGTCCGTCATTTGCTGAACTTGAAAATCGCTCTGAATTCGTTGCCCGACACATCGGCCCCGGCCCCTCAGAAGCCCAGGCTATGTTGAAGTCGCTCGGACTCGACTCGCTTGATGCGCTTGTAAACGAAACGGTTCCCGCCCAAATCCTGAATAAAAAAGGATTGGATCTGGGAGCTTCCGTTACCGAAGCGACGGCGCTCGAAAAAGCACGGCACTTTGCGAATCAAAACCAAGTTTTTAAATCTTTCATCGGCATGGGCTACTACGGTACGCACACACCGCCGGTGATCTTGCGCAACATCACGGAAAATCCGGGTTGGTACACGGCCTATACGCCTTACCAAGCCGAGATTGCGCAAGGCCGCTTGGAAGCGATCCTCAACTTCCAAACGATGGTGATGGATCTTACGGGCATGCAGGTCGCAAACGGCTCGCTCCTCGACGAAGCAACAGCCGCTGCCGAAGCCATGCACCTCACGCATTCGGTTTCAAAGAAGTCGAACGCAAACCGCATTCTTGTTAGCCGCGACTGCCATCCGCAGACGATCGAAGTTCTCGAGCGTCGCGCCGAGCCGCTCGGAATCGAAGTTCAGGTCACGTCCCACCAGGATTTCAAGTTCGATGATCAGGTTTTTGCCGCCATCGTTCAGTATCCCGCGACTCAAGGCGGAATCGAAGATTTCGCCGCCGTCGCCGACAAAGCGCACGCTGCGAAAGCTTACATGGTTGCGTGCAGCGATCTTCTCGCGTTGACGCTGCTTAAGAGCCCGGGCGAGTGGGGCGCCGACGTGGTCGTCGGCAACTCGCAACGCTTCGGCGTTCCGCTCGGCTTCGGTGGGCCTCACGCAGGCTTCATGGCCACTCGTGATGAATTCAAGCGCTCGATCCCAGGCCGCTTGGTCGGCGTTTCGGTCGATGCTGAAAATCGCCCAGCGCTTCGCCTCGCGCTGCAGACTCGTGAGCAACACATCCGCC
>SYLX01000258.1 GCA_005808505.1 Bdellovibrionales bacterium
ATCATGAATCTTGGACCCACGGGCGAGGCGTCGAGCACGCGGACTTTGTCTTCTTCGGTCATTAGACTCAAGGCGCGGTATCCGAGAGCGATTGATCCAACTTCGAGGCACGCGAGCGAAAAAGTTGATGAAGAAGTGTCGAGATTTTTCATGCGAAAAACTCCGGGGTCCGAAGGTTGCGTAAGTCATGGTCCTGCTTGAGTTCGGCGGCGAAACCGGCCCATCAACCTGTCTAGTGATTCGACAATGTTTCATTCCAAGACGTTCGGGTGTCAAATCCCGATGCGAAAAAAGCGAGTCTCTACTCGGGGTTCCGCGATTTCGCAAAAAGATCGAGTCTCGTCACAGGCTTAGATCTCAACTCGCCCTCGGTTTTGGCCGATAATGATGAGAGTACAAAATGGAGGACCCTTTCTATGCGTAAGGTCGTGAACCAGGTCAAAGCTCTTTGGAAAGACGAATCAGCACAAGGCGCAACTGAGTACATTCTTCTCCTGGCGATCGTTGTTGGTGTGGCGATGTTCTTCGGTAAGGACATCAAACGCATCATCACGGAAAAAATGGGAAGCATCAGCGGCGCGATCAGCGGCTTCTCGCCTGAAAAAGACGGCGGCTGATTTCTCGTCTGATGATCACGTTCGTTTGATTCCTCGGAGAGTTTGAATGACCACGGAACTGGTTTTGCTCTTAGGATTGTTCGCGTTTCTGGTCGGCGGAGTCTTCTTCGGCGAAAAGGGCCCGATTGGTGTTTTCAACAAATCGGGTCCGCGCTTAGCAGCGCGTGTGGAGAAACATCTTACGGTCGGGCGCGAATTTAAAATCAAGGGCGGCGCGCACCACGAATGGCAAAAGCCCAGCACGAATCCGCCAACGGGGCGTCTATGACCTCCGTTGCGGGTGCGCTCCCTGTTGTCATCGCAACACTGATCCTCATCGTGGGAGTCGTCGACGATTTCCGAACGAGGAAGTTCCACAACTGGCTCTTCCTCGTTTGTAGCGGCGTCGCGCTTGGTGCGGTGATCATCGCGGGCGGAATCGCCGGAGTTCATCAGGGAGTCTTCGGCTTCTTGGCGGGCTTCGTTGCGCTTCTTCCGTTGGTGCTCATGCGCATTCTCGGTGCAGGCGACATGAAATTGATGGCGGCCTTCGGGATCGTTGCCGGATGGACGGCGGTCGTGAACGTCGCAGTTTACTCGTTGATTTGGGGAGCCGTGTTCGGACTCCTCGTGATCGTTTTGAAAGGGCAATTGCGCGGCACGCTCGCGAACATGGCTTCGATCGCGACGTTGAAAGAACGCCAAGGCGTTGAGCTTCAGCTGCACAAGATTCCCTACACGGTTGCACTCCTCATGGGATGGCTCACGCAACTTACGCTACAAGGCGGGTTGAAAGGGCTCTTCTCGTGAGAGGACAACGGGGCCAGATGACGATCGAGATGATCTTGCTGCTCGCTTCCCTTTTGGGGATTGCGCTGTTCGTCTCGAAGCAGGCCCAAGAGAAGAAGTTCATGGCTTCCCTCGTCTCCGGACCCTGGAAGCCTTTGCAAGGAATGATGGAAGACGGAGTCTGGGTGGATCCGAAGGAATCAAAGAACTTCCACCCGACGAAGAAAAGTCGGCACGGATCTTACATCGGCGACCCTGTCCCTTGATGCGGAGACCCTGTCCCTTGATGAGAGAGAGAAGAATGAATTCGGTTGAGAGAAACAAATCAAAGCTGAGAGACGAGCGCGGGTTCATCACGCTCGATTTCATTTTTGCTTTGGTGCTCTCGGTTTCCGTTTCGATGGTTTTCTTCGCTGTCGCGATTACGCTCTCGCTCGTCGAAGCCGCTCAGTACGTCACCTACGCGACGTCGCGTGCCTACATGGGCGCACACGAGAACAAAGCTCTTCAAGAGGAACTCGGTCGCAATAAATTTGCGGAACTCATGGCTCTCCCCGCTTTCAAAACCTTCTTGGGCAAAGAATGGTTTAAGGTTGGGCCGCCGCAGTTGAGCGATTTCTCAGAAGACTACGGCGAGACCCCCAATGACGACAACAACGTCTTCGCCGGCGCGCGGGTTCCGATCGATGCGGTGATCTTGCATCTTCGCGTTCCGTTCTTAGGTAGCACGGTTGAAGACTCCGGAGTCGGCAAAGCTACTCTCAACTCTTACCTCATGCGCGAAGTCACGACTGAAGAATGCCGCGAGCTCTTTAACCGTCAGCGTTTCACGAAGATAAAGGAACTTCCGGTGAATTCAGGCGCGGCTTACCAAGCGGCTCCTGGGGATAAAGAAAAATTGGTGACCGATAATGGGTGCTAACGTGAAGAAGACTTTCAAAGAATCCGAAAAGGGCATGGCGACTCTTGAAGTCGTCCCGCTGCTTTTCGTTTTCATCTTCATGTTCGCCTACACTCTTGGCGCTTTTGGCGTCATTCACACAGGTATCATGCATTCGATCTCGGCGCGCACGTACGCGTTCGAGACCTTCCGCAATCGCACGAATCTTGTTTACTTCCGCGATATCCCGGGGGCCGAGCCGCGCCAGTTTAAAGATGTCGGCAACCGTGTCCACGCGATCCTTGCCGAGGGTCGTGCCGATGGCGACGACAACTTCTTAGCTTCAGAACGCGCTATTCGCATGGGGATCACGATCGAGCCCGGCCCGAGCCGGAACGACGGCAGCATCCACAACCAAAAAGTGCATGAGGCCGACGAGCTTGCGAACGGCAAACGAAACCAAAGAGTCGAAGTCAGCCCCGTTTGGATCATGGTCCAATACGGAATTTGTTTAGATATGAAGTGCGGCGGATGATGGCACATCAAGGAATGAAGGCAGCATTATGAATGCAAACGAGTCAAGGACACTCTGGATCTCGATCGGCGCAGCACTGTTTGCGATCTTCCTGCTCTATAGCTGGTCGCAAGAACAGAAAGAACAGATGGCGCGCAAGTTCGGATCCACCAAGCGCGTGGTCGTCGCGAAATCCGACATCGCGGAGATGGCGACCGTGAACGAAGGGATGTTGGATTACGTCGATCAGCCGGTCGACTTCCTCCAGCCGGAGCACATTAGCGAAGTCGAAGAAGCGATCGGACAAGTCGCAGCGGCTCCCATCAAAAAGGGCGAGCAATTGTTGAAGACGAAACTTCTCCTGCCAGGTCCCTACACGGGCCTCTCGTTTGAGGTTGCGCCTGGTAAACGTGCGATTCCGATTCCTGTCGATGACATGCGCGGTGTTGCGCGCCTGCTGAAGCCCGGTGATCGCATCGATATCGTTGCGGCGCTCGATTACGGCAAAGGTGCAGAAGCCAAACGCGAAGTTCGCACGATCCTTCAAGACGTTGTGATTCTCGCTACGGGCGTGAACATTGTGAACCAGCTCCCACGTCGCTTCGAACTCGAAGCGGATAACAAAACCGTGAGCCGCACGAACCTAAGCGGCAACACGAACTTCACTTCGATCATTGTTGAAGTGAAGCCGGACGAAGCCCAACAGCTCGTCTACATCCTGGCGACATCGCCCGGAAGCTTATTTACGACTCTGCGTCACCCGAATGACCGCGCGATGGCTCCTTTACGGGGCACGAGCGTGGATGACGTTCTCGGAAAGCCGAACGTGCTTCGCCAACCGGCGCAAGCGGAGATCGCGCCTCCACCGCCTCCGGTGGTGCAGCCGAAGCCGCAGCAGCGCCAACCGCAGAAGCGTCGCAACGGCTTTGAAGATCTTTGATCTCGAAAAAAGAGAAGGTGGTTATGAAAACTCTCAAAGGACATCACAAGGCTCAGGTCGCCGCGATCTCGTTTAGCGCGGTCCTGATGGCGCTTGCGCCGGTTGCATCCTTTGGGCAGTCGCAGAAGGCGCCGCCTTCCCTCGAGCAGCCGAAGCCGGCCGACGAGACCGAGAAGGGCGACGTCGATGCTCCACTCATCGATCGCGCCCGTCAGAAAATGCTTCCTCTCTATATCGGGATCGAACATCAAGAGAAGCTTCCTTACATTCCGCCGGAAGCTCGCTTCAAAGGCGACTTCAAAAAAGTGACTCGACTCTCGATCAATCGTGAGACGGGCGTCCTCTTATTCCAAGCGACTCAAGAAGGTGTCGCAACTCTCACGATCCACGATACGAATGGTCGCCTCATCTACGATTTCCGACTCGACGTTAAGAAGAGCAACTTAACTAAAGTTGCCAATGAAATGCGTTCCCTTCTGAACGACATCGAGGGGATCTCGATCAAGATCGTCAACAACCGCGTCGTCGTCGACGGCCAAGTGCTCTTGCCGCGAGACATGAGCCGGATCATTAGCGTTGTTGGTCAGTATGGCGAACAGCAAGCCTCGTCGATCGTGACGCTTTCACCGATTGCGCAAAAGAAGATCGCCATGGCGATCGCAAACGACATCAACAACCCAGAGATCACGGTCCGCGCGGTCAACGATAAGTTCATCCTCGAAGGAACCGCGGGCGATCAGACGGAAAAAGATCGCGCCGATGCGATCGCGCAGATGTACGTGCCCGACATCGTAAAAGAAGAAGGCGAGATCAACGGTAAGATCGTGAAGATCCGGAAGACCTTCGTTCTAAACTTGATCACCGTAAAAGCAGCGCCGCCGCGCGAACCGGGCAAAATCATTCAGCTCGTTGTTCACTACGTTGAGTTGAACAAAAACTATCAGAAGAGCTTCCGCTTCCAATTTACGCCCACGCTTCAAGATAACTCGACGATCAGCTTCACCAACGATAGCCGAGCTCCGGGTGGAGTGATCAGCACGATCACGGGCGTTGTCTCGAATCTATTGCCGAAGCTCAACTGGGGCAAAACGCACGGTCACGCGCGGATTCTTCAAAGCTCAAGCTTGATCGTTCTCGACGGTCAAAAAGGCGATTTGAAGAACGTAACGAAAATCCCTTACCAAACTGTGAGTGCGCAAGGTCAACCAATCACGCAGTTTGAGGAAGCAGGCTTTAACTCAAGCATCACGCCCACGATCTTGAACCAACGCTCCGACAGTATCCGTCTGCAGATGGACTTCTCCATGAAGGCTCTGCTCGGTCTCACGGATACGGGTCCGATGGTTTCCAACAGCTCGATCCAAACGATTATCATCGTACGAAGTGGTCAGAGTGCGGCGATCGGTGGCTTGATCTCGAACTCCACAGGTACCGACTACAACAAGCTTCCAAAAGGTAACAATACGGATCCGATCATTTCGCTCTTTGCTTCCAAATCCTTCCAACGGAACCAGAGCCAGTTCGTGGTCTTCGTTACGCCGATCATCAAGTCTAGCGCTAGCCAAGGCGCCGAGAAGATCAAACAGAAGTTCCGCATGGGGAACTAATCAGGCTGGACCCGCGCAGGGTCCAGTCACGTGATTTAGACTTCATACCAGTCACATCTTGAGACGTATCGACCGATAAGTGTCGATAGAGGTGAGTATTCATGGCAGTGAATCCGAATGCACACATTATTGGAGTTACGGGTGGCAAAGGCGGCGTAGGCAAGAGTGTCTTCAGCGCCAACTTAGCTTTCGCATTTCTTATGGAGATGCGTGTTCCCGTCTGTTTGATCGATTTGGATAGCCAAAGCTGCGGTGACCAGAACGTCATCCTCGGTTTGCGCGAACCTAAGACGATGTCAGACCTTGTGAACTTCAATGGTTCGATTAGCCAAAGCAACATCAACCAAGTTGTGAGTATCCATCAAGGTACGAACCTGGCTTATGTGGGCGCCGTTCGCGGTCGCGAACAGACGCTCAATGTTGTTCCCGAAACGGCGATCAAACAAATCGAAGCATTGAGTAACATCTATCGCTTCATCATCGTCGATTTGGGTAACCAGCTCACGAACCTTCAAATGACGTTGATCGAAAAGGCAACGGCTCTCTTGGTCGTGACTACTCCCGAAGTTCTTGCAGTCAACCAGACGATGCGGGCGATGACTGATCTACTTGCCGCGAGTCTTCCGACCGAGATGCTTCAGGTTGTAATCAACAAAGCGAGTTCCAACGCCCTCGCTCCAGCAGCGATCGGTCAGACGCTTCGTCGTCCGATTCTTGGCGCGATCCCGCAAGATGACGTGACCGCTGGTGGAGCTTTGCAACGCTCGACACCTTTCGTGGTGTCGGCTCCGAAATCACCTGTCTCGGCAGCCCACTTTGAGATCGTACGGAAACTCACGGGCGGACTTCTTCAAAATTTAAAAGCGCAAGCTCGCCCGCAAGGTCTGAAGTTCAAAAAAGAAGAACCACTCGTTGAGGCCGGCGCAAGTCGGTTCAACCGCAATGCTCCAAAGAACGTCGATCCACGGACAGCTTTGAAGCTCACGGTTCATGCGGAACTTATCAAAACTTTGGATTTGAAAAAGAATATTACCGACACGCAAGGTGACCCGCAGAAAGAAGCAGAACTTCGCAAGAAAACGAACGCCTCCATTTCGGAGATCATCGATAAAGAGCAAAAGGGGCTTCCGCGCGATGAGCGAGCTCAGCTCATCAAAGAAATCCTCGATGAAGCGCTCGGCCTAGGTCCCCTAGAGGATTTGCTGGAAGACAACGCCGTAACCGAGATCATGGTCGTCGGTCACCAAAAGATCTACATCGAAAAAAACGGGATCGTACAGCTCTCACCGGTGACGTTTACTTCGAACTTCCACTTAAGAAAAGTTATCGAACGTATCGTGTCGCCTCTCGGTCGTCAGATCAACGAGAGTGTTCCCTACGTGGATGCTCGCTTGAAAGATGGAAGCCGGGTGAACGCGGTCATCGAACCTCTTGCGATCGATGGACCGGCCGTTACGATTCGTAAATTCCGGAAGAAACCCGTTAGCCCTGAAACGTATACGAACGAATGGCATGCGCTGACTCCTAACATGATGGAGTTCCTTCGTATCTGTGTCGCGAACAAAATGAACGTGATCATCTCAGGTGGTACCGGATCCGGTAAGACGACTTTGCTCAATACGCTTTCGGGTTTTATTCCCGCAAACGAACGTGTCGTCACGATCGAGGACGCGGCCGAACTTCAATTGAAACAAGATCACATCGTGCGTCTCGAAACCCGACCAGCCAATATGGAAGGGACCGGCGCCGTAACGATCCGGGATCTCGTGAAGAACTCTCTCCGGATGCGTCCTGACCGAATCGTCGTCGGTGAGTGTCGTGACGGCGCCGCTCTCGACATGTTGTCGGCGATGAGCACGGGTCACGACGGATCGATGACGACCGTCCACGCGAACAATCCGAAAGAAGCCGTAGGTCGATTGGAAACCCTTTGCATGATGGCCGGCATGGATCTTCCGGCAAAAGCGATTCGCGAGCAGATCGCTAACTCGGTGAACCTGATCGTTCAGATCCAACGTCTCTCTGATGGTTCACGTAAGATCATCGATATCTCCGAAGTCCAAGGTCTCTCTGGAGAAGTCGTGACTCAACAGCAAGTCTTCGTTTTCAAAGAGCAAGGCTTCGATGCAAAACGAAAAATTATCGGTCAGTTCCAAGCAACGGGCTTGATTCCAAAGTTCATCGAGAAGTTCGAAAAACGTGGCATCACGATTCCGAAGAGTCTCTTCTCGAACGATCCGCCGAAATCAGCTCCTCCTCAGGCTCCGAAGCCTGCGGCAGCTCCTGCGCCGGCAGGCTCGCCGTCGCAAGCACCGAACGCAGCTACGCAGCTGAAGAAGGCTTCTGGAGGCACTAAATGAGTGAGCGGAAGAAACCAAGCTACATTCCGCTCATCGCATTAGCGGCGTTCGGTGGCTTAGGCTACACGCTCCGACATACGGAGTTTGTTCTCCTGATTGCCGTCGGCGGTTTGGTTTTTCTATTCAGTTACCTGATGTCCGATCGGATCTTGAACTTCCTCCACTACCGAAGTCTCGGTCAGCGTGAAGAAGTTCTCTGGTATCTCGAACGGATGTTCGTCGAGACGGACCGCAAGAAAGTAACGCTCGCAATGGTCTCAACAAGCTTCGGTCTCGGCGCACTGATCTTCTTGATCTGCTGGCCTCACGTGATCGTGGGAACGATCTTCGGTTTGATGTTCACGATTTTGATGTGGTCGGTTCCGAAGTTCTTCATCAAGAATTTGTGGGACCGTCGTTGCACCGCTTTCGTGAATCAAATGGTCGACGGTATGACGTTGATGTCGAACGGGATCAAAGCCGGGCTCTCCGTGCAGCAATGTATGGAGCGTGTGGTGGAGAACATGCCAAACCCTATTTCCCAGGAGTTTGGTCTCGTTTTGAGTCAAATGCGCATCGGTCGTAGTTTACAAGAATCACTGAACGAGCTCGGCACTCGAATCCCAAAACCAGACGTCCAAATGTTCGTCACTTCGGTGAACATTCTCCAAGAGACTGGCGGTAACCTCGCCGAGACGTTCGCTACGATCACGTTTACCGTGCGTGAACGGCAAAAGGTCGAGAAGAAAATCGAAGCTCTCACCGCGCAAGGGATCACCCAGGGCGTGATTATTTCGATGGTCCCGTTCTTCTTGCTAGGGGTTTTCTACTTTATCGACCCCAAGTTCGTTGAACCACTCTTTACGACACCCTTAGGTCTAGTCGCGCTCTTTGCGATGCTGCTCCTCCAAGTAATCGGTGGCTTAATGATCAGGAAGATTGTTAGAATTAACGTGTGAGAAGAAGGAGCTTTTCGATGTTGCGTCAACGGATGATTCTGGCGCTTGTGGCTGCTCTTGCGCTTGCTGCGCCTACGGCAAGCCACGCGTTGGTCGACATGAAGAACGCCAACTACTCGGACACATGGGTGGATATCTCTTTGTCTGGTACAGGCTACGCATTGCGCGTAAACAGATCTTATAACAGCCGTTCCGTGTTCAACGGAATCTTCGGCTTTGGTTGGTGCTCGGATTTCGAGACCACCCTTGAGCGTTTGCCTGAAGGCCGCTTGAAGCTTACGGAGTGCGGTGCTGGACAAGAAGTCTACTACACGCCTTCGAAGTTCGATCAAGCGACGCTCAACAAGCTCGCCGACAACGTGATCGCGCAGTACAAGAAGAAAAATCCGCAAGCGACTCCGCAAACGGTTGATACTCTTCGCGCGCAAGTTCTCTCGAGCGATGAAGTGCGCACCGCTTGGGCGAAAGAGTTTAATCTTCCGCTCCCCGAAGCGCAAAAAGGTGTCGTCTACTCGGCCGACAACTTGAGCGTTGAGCAAATCACGTTCGACGGAAACTTGTTTACACGAGTCCTCTCGGATGGAACGTCTCAACGATTCGATGCGATGGGAAAGCTCGTTGCCTTCTACGATAAGAACGGCAACTACTTGAAGCTCGTCTATACCGGTACGCAGTTAAAGGAAGTCATCGAGAACACAGGTAAGAAACTTGCGTTCACGTTCTATCCCAACCGCCGCGTGAAGGAGATCGTTGCCCCCGGCAACATCCGAGCTGAGTACAAGTACAAAGGCGAAGACCTCGTCGAAGTCAAAAACATGTGGAAGAACACGTACACGTTCGCGTACGACGAACTCCACAACCTGACTCGCATCAACTTCCCCGATAAGACGTTCAAAGCTCTGACTTACAATTCGAAGAACGATTGGGTCACATCATTCACCGATCGCGCAAACGACAACGTCGCTTGTACCGAAACGTATAAGTACGAAGTCGACAAAGAAAACCCGAAGGATCACTTCTGGTCGATCGCGACGAAGAAATGTGGAAACGAAGTCGTAGCTGAATCTCGCTTCGAGTTCTGGCACAAGACGCAACCCAACGGCTCAAAATCCCTTGAGCGCGTGTTGACCAAGTCTTCGACTGATTCTCTCGACGTGACTTACCATCCTGAGTTCGGTCGTCCGCTCTCGATCAAAAAGAACGGTGTGACGACGACATTCAGCTACTACGAAAGTGGTCTCGTAAAAGAAAAGACAACAGCGGCGGCTCGCATGTTGTTTGAATACAAGAACACGTTCAACAAAGTCTCGAAAGTGACGACCGACTTCTTCGACGAAAAAGGAAAAGTCATCCGCAAGCGCGAGACGGCTTTCTCTTACGACAATAAGTCGAACTTGGTAGCGGCTCAGAACTCGGATGGCCAATCGGTTCGTCTCTCGTATGACGACCGTGGCCGCATTGCGACGATCGCGGACCAAGCGAAAAAAGAAGTGCTCATCAAGTACGATGATAAGACGGGCAAGCCCGCGCAGATCACTCGTCCAAAAGTCGGTACGATTAATGTGCAATACAAACCGAACGGCGAGATCAACAAAGTCGAAAGTAGCGATGGACCAACGGTAGCGGTTCAGATCGCATCGACTTTCAACAACCTGCTCGACATCATCGCCCCGGCTACTTCTGAATTGAACTTGTAAGGAAGGAATCAGGATGAAAAAGATCTCCTATTTCCCGATGCAGCTGATCACGGTCTTCATGATTGCTTTGTTTTCGCTTCCCGCGTTCAGCGTGAACAAGTTGGATGACAACTTGAAGCAGGTGAACGAGAAGACGAATACCGAAGCTAAAATCACTGCGGCCTGCCCGCCTGATGATCCCAGGTGCTGCGGACCTTGTTTAGCGGCAAAGGCTGCGGCTGCGTGCACGGTCGCGGATCAGAATCCGATCATGCCCGCAGGTGCTGCAGAAGGCTGTGGTAAATACACGAAACAGGCCGAGCTGAAGACCCCTGGAAAAGCGAAAGCAACCGACTGATCCCAACTTCAAAATCGAAACGAGAAAGGCCAGCACCACGCTGGCCTTTTGCTTTTTAAGCTGTCCAAAGTTTTATCAGCTGCTCGACCAATTAACGTCTCAATTTGAGCACCCACCTGGCACAGGTCGAAAACCCTGCCTAAGCCCCTGATTCTTCGTAGAAATCCCGATCTGAAACGCGTATCAAACTGGCACGTTTCTCGTAATAGGACATTGTATGCGTCTTTATGAGGCCGACGTGTCTCTAGGAGGATTTCTATGAAAACGCAGATCGTAATGGCTTTGATGGCGTTCGCTTTTATCGGTCATTCTGCTGAAGCAAACGTGAATTCGAAGAAGAAGGTTGAGACTTCGCGCACATCACAAATCGTGCAGCAAGCAGCCTACAGACAAGATCCTGATCCGAACATGCGTCGTACAAAAAGTGCGGATAAAGTCTGCCCGCTCACAAATTCGGGCGTATCGAGAATGGCAGCTTCGAACCCGCCCCAAGCTCAAGAGAAAGCTCCAGCTAAAAACGCAAAACAAGTTCGCTAGCCTTCTCGCGGAAAAAATCCTCCAACTGCCGACCGTCAATTGTCGGACGGTCGCGCAGTCAACGCTTGGGGATCAATCGACGTGTTCGCCTTCCGCTTTGTGGACTTCGTCTTCCCACGTTTTTTTGCGAACTGCGCGCTTAGGCTCTTCTGCTGAGCCTTCAAACGGATTGCCCACGTGTTTGTTGAAAGCTGATTTCACGTACGTGTAGCTGCGATCAGCGACTGTTACGGCACCATCCGCAACACTCCGAAGAACTTCGATGGCTACTGACTGATGCATCCACGCCATGCTTCGTTGTTCGATCGTCGAACGACCGATCTTGATTTGCAAAAGTGCTAAGATCACAACCGTGACTGCGAATGTTTTTAAGACAAAAAAGAACTCGCTCATGAAACCTCCATGTTCCATCAAAGCCATGTTTCGAAAGATTACTTAGCCGCCGCTTTTCTGATGACGGCGAGAAGCTCTTCAGCCTTGAAGGGCTTCACCACAAAACTCACGCACCCCGCCTCAAGCGCGCGAATGACAACCGTTTCTTGATCGGTCGTAGAGAACGCGATGATTTTCGTCGAAGGTAGCGATTCAAGAATCGCCTTGGTCGCTTCGATTCCGCTCATCTTCGGCATGATGATGTCCATCAAGATCACGTCGGGCTTCAACGTTTGCGCTAAAGTAACGGCTTCCGCACCGTCCGCCGCCTCGCCGACGAGTTCGATCCCGTTTTTTTCAGCAACGTGACGAACGATCTCACGAATGAATGGTGCGTCATCTGCTACGAGCAGGCGTAAATTCAAGTTGGTCATCTGCTCCCATTATATTCTTGCGGCGCCATAGGCCCAAATGGATAATGGCCCGCCATGACTCCAAGCCAGATCGCCGACAACCTTCTCCACACGATCTCGCAGCTCTCCGGCTTTCCGGCCTACGCGACGATCGTCGGCGTCTTGTTCATCTGTGGGTTGGGGATTCCGATTCCCGAAGACATCACTCTCTTAGCTGCGGGTCTTCTCGCTTCCACCGAACGCATCACACTTGCCGGTGCACTCATCGCCGGTTTTGTCGGAGTGATGATCGGGGACGCACTTCTCTTCTTCCTTGGACGAAAGTTCGGCAAAAAAGTTTTCGGACTTCCTGGCCTTCGCAACTTCCTGACTCCCGAGCGTGTTGCTGCAGCCGAAGCGCGCATTCGCAAAAACGGACCCTTCATTTGTTTCATCGCGCGGTTTCTTCCGGGTGTTCGCTCGGCCGTCTTTGCGATGGCGGGAGCTCTCGGCGTTCGTCCAGCGACGTTCTTTTTGCTCGATGGATTCGCGGCCGCTCTCAGCGTACCGCTGTGGGTGTGCTTGGGTTGGTGGCTCGGGAATACTTTTGAAGACGCGTTTGACGTTGCGCTTGAAGAAGCAAAGAGCGTTCAGCTTTACGTATTAGGTGGTCTCGCGGCGGTGATCGCGATCTACGTCATTTTCAAGCTGATCAAAAGAAAACGCGCTGACTCGGCTGCGCGCCTATAGACTTTAATTTCCCCAGGAATATCCAAACTGCAAAAGCGATTGCGTGGTCGTAACCGCAACTCCTGAAGGCGTCACTCCCGTGAGCGGATCTGGTATTGAAGCATCGCCGGAGAACAGATCTTTTTCGATGAAGTACGAGAGTTTCACGAAAATCGCATCTCGACGTTCGAATTGAACTCTTGCGCCGAGCGAAACGCCAACGCCGTTAGCTTCAACGTTTCCTCCCGACTGATACTCTACGCCGGTTGCGGTTTCTTTATGTTGAAGCTTCGGCGTGACCATAAAGCCTAAAGTCCAAGAGCGCGTTGCGGTTACGGGAACATCCGCTTCGAGCGAAACCCGCACGCCAATACTTGCGAGCTTCTCGCGAAGGGCCGAGTCGCTAGGGACTCGGAACTGATATTCATAGTAATCAAGACCGAAGACCATCGTCGGGCTCAAAGCATCACCACCGAAAAACTTGCGAGTTCTCACACCTGCGGTGAACCACTGTTGAGTAGCCGGAATGCTTCTCGATCCGTCGAACGAATCACTCACGTGACCACTCAGCGTACCCAAGTAGCTCACGTTCAAACCAAAGTTGGGTGTTAACCAAACATCGGCCTCAGCACCAACCACGGGGGCTGAGGACGTATAACGACGGTAGAAGTAGGAACTCTCAGCATTCGTATAGAGGTATCCAGACGAGAGGTTCAGCTCAACGAGGTTCAGTCGACGTTGGTCGATGATTCCTTGATTGGTTGCTGCACCCAAAACGATCGGTTGACGCGAAACACGTGTCACGACCGTCTCAGGCTGAAGTGCAGGAGCAGCCAAGGGCGCATCACTTCCCGGAACCGTAACGGTGACCGGCTCAAGCGGTTGTCCCGAATCTTCTTTTGTTTCTACGACGATCGTCCGGCGAGCTGCTGGTGGGCGAGCTTCTTCACGACGAACTGTCGTTTCGGCTTTCGGCCTCACGGTATAGCGACTTGAGTCGGGCGTTCCTTCTCGGGCTGCCGGCTTAGCACCGTTGAACAGCAACGCCGAAGAAGGATCTATCTGCGCTTGCGCGCTCGAAGACAAAACAAAACTGATTGAGAGGACAAACCAACCCGACTTCATGTTCCACTCATCGGAAAACAAGCCCGTACTCTGAACGCAACCCTTGTGTTTTTTAGGCACTCTGGACCCTCCTGATTTCCGTTTGGTGGGCCCTTCAGAACGATGGCAAACTGAGAGCATGCTGGCCTATCGAAATCTCCGCTTCGTTC
Organism: Bdellovibrionales bacterium; assembly: GCA_005808505.1. Lineage (GTDB taxonomy): Bacteria > Bdellovibrionota > Bdellovibrionia > Bdellovibrionales > JAMPXM01 > SYLX01. The sequence continues at coordinate 13,963 of SYLX01000258.1, forward strand.
TCACCGTTGGCTTCACGGCTCTTTCGCTTCTTGCCGCGATCTCGCCGGCACGTGCGCAAAATCTCGAGCAAAGCGCGACTTACGTCAGTCAAGTCGATGAGGATCTCACCCTACGTCGAGTTGCCGTTCTTCCCGTCACCGATAACGTCGACGGGATTTATGCGCGACCCATCGAGAAGCAACTTAACGATCTGGTGAAAGACTCTCACCGATGGGATTTAGTCGAGAGCAACATCGTTGGCTCGATCCCGGCTCTGATCGAACTTGAAGAAAACCCCGCCGAAGTTCAACGCGTCACTCGCTCACTAGAGGCCGATGCCTTTCTTAGTGCGGCCGCAAGCCGGGGACCGAACGGTCTCTCTTTGCGATTGAGTCTCTTCTCGAAAAAAGATGGCAAGCTGATCTCGCAAGAGGTGTTGCGCGATCTCCCGCGCTTTGAGCTTGCGGAAATCCGCTCGCGCATCAATGAACTCTACGCTCGCGTAGTCGCAAAGATCCCTTACGAAGGTTTGATCTTAAGTCGTCAGCAAAACCGCGTAACGATCAACCTTGGAAAGTCCGATGGCCTCAAAAAAGATCAAACGGTCACGGCGGTTCAAATCATCAGCGTGAATCGTCATCCGAAGTTCAACTTCATCATCAGCTCTGAAAAAGAGATTCTCGGTCGCATCAAGATTCTGAAAGTCGACGAGACCTTGAGCTTTGGCGCAATCCTCTCGGAGAAAGAAAAAGGCGCCATCCAGCGTTTTGCAAAAGTCTCCGGCACGAACCAAGTTTCGTATCCCGACCCTGGACAGATCGAAGCCGCAACGGCTGCTGGTGACGTAACCTCACGCCCTGACGCAAACATGAGCTTTGGCAAAGAGCCCAAAGAGTGGGTGCCTATGCGCCCACCTTCGTTCGGCCAAGTGGGAATGAAGCTCGGCTTCGGCAGCTACCGCAGCTCAGTGAACTTGAAAGATGCTGGAACTTTCGAAGCACAGAGCGCCTTTTATCCCAGCATTGAAGCGAACGGCGAACTCTGGATTAGCCCAGAATGGACCGTGCGGGCATTGATTTCACAAGGTGTCATCTCAACCGATAATCCACGCGGCTCGTCTTCAAAGATCGAACACGCCATGAGCCGTTACAGTTTGGAGCTTGGTTATAACTTTCTTCTCCGCGATGATTTCTTTGGTCCCAAGTTGAGCGTGAGTGCAGGTCTCGGAACTCACACCATGCAACTCGACGACATCACTCCCCGCGCATTCACCACAACGACGTACTCGGGACTGATCGTCGGCGTAGGCGGATCATTCCCCGTCTCTGAGGAAAAAGATTGGTACGCAGGCGGAAGACTCAACATGTATCTCGTGAGTTCTCTTCAAGAGAAGCCGGCGTCATCCGGATCTTCTCCCAAAAACTCCATCGTCGATTTTTCTCTTTTCGTGGAAAAAAAGATCGCGGAAAACTTGAGAGCCGTCGGCTCACTTGATTTCTCGCTCTACAGCACGAGCTTTGGCGGGCCGGGGTCTCGAGTGGATGCGAACGGCGCCCCCGAAGAAGCAACGAGCTTAAGCCAGCGTCACTCGGTTCTAAGCGGCGGGATCAACTACCTCTTCTAAATCTAACCAGAGCGCAAAAAGAAAAAGCCCGTGAACTCGTCACGGGCTTTTTTATTTGAGAGACGACCGCAGCCGCCTCTTTGCACGCACTCAGCTGGGGAGCTGATTACATCATATCCATGCCGCCCATACC
>SYLX01000259.1 GCA_005808505.1 Bdellovibrionales bacterium
AGCTTGCGGCAACAGGCAAGTGGCACACCCCTACTACCGGTAATGATTGCAAGAAGTGCGAGTTCCGTATCGATGCAAAAGCGAAAGCATCCGGTCTGCAAAGTGGCTTTGATAAATGCTGGTCGGAAACTCGTAAGCTCAAAGCTGCCGACCTGGAAAAGCCTTTTGTCTTCGACGTTTGGGATATGCGCCGCGGAGAAAAACTCATCAGCCTCGGCAAGTACTTGATGAATCAACTCACCGAAGAGGACATCGAACCAAAAGAGAGTGACGACGGACTCTCACGAACGCAGCGCCAGTGGTTGCAAGTTCAACTCACGCAGCAAAACGTGAAGGAACCATTCATCGATTTTGAAGGCCTTGCGCATGAAATGGAGAGCTGGACGTACCCTCTCAACTTCATCGACTTCGAGACGATGATGACGGCGATCCCATTCCAAAAAGGTCGTAGACCATACGAGCAGTCGGCGTTTCAGTTCTCCCACCATATCGTGACGGCGGATGGTCGCGTTACGCACGCGAAAGAATACATCAACATTAAGCGTGGGCACTTTCCCAACTTTGATTTTCTGCGTGCGTTGAAGGAAACGCTTGAAACCAATGAAGGAACAATTTTCCGTTACGCCACCCACGAGAACACCGTTCTCAGGCAAATTCGCGTTCAGCTTGAAAACTCCTCTGAAGTTGATCGCACCGAATTAATCCGGTTTATCGATACGATCACCGAGTGGGATGAAGGTGATATCCGTCGTGAAGGTCCCCGGAACATGATCGATTTATGTGATCTCGTGAAGAAGTATTACTTCCATCCCCGCATGGGAGGCTCGAACTCCATTAAGAAAGTTCTTCCTGCGATTATTCATCACTCAAGATATCTGCAGACTCGGTATGGTCTCCCTATTTACGGAACGACAGAATTGCCAAGCCACAACTTCCAGAAGTGGCATTGGATTGAAAAAGACGAGAACGGCCATCCGTCTGATCCGTATAAGCGGCTTGGTGAGCTGTTCGAAGATCTCAGCAAAGAAGAGATCGAGACTTACTATAAGAACGATGAACTCGCCGATGGCGGCGCCGCGATGACGGCCTATGCTCGCATGCAGTTTACCGAGATGTCGGATAAGGAATTTGAGACCCTGAGGACAGCACTGCTTCGATACTGCGAGCTGGATACGCTTGCGATGGTTATGATCTTCGAGTACTGGCGCGAGGAGCTGAAGGCTCACGGTGCCGGGAAGAAGACGAAGCGGAAACTTGCATAAGTCTGGTCGGTCATGTCGAGAGTGTCTAAACTTTCGACAACCCAGTCATATCTTCCCGCCCCTATTCCCGTCCGAATGCCTCCTGTAAGCTCTCCGATGCTGGCCCCAAAAACGGTTCTCATCGGAGACAAAATGAAATCGACTCTGGCTGTTCTCGCTACTCTCGTCCTTCCTCTCTTTGCGCAAGCTTCGCCTCCGCAGCAGTTGGCTGTAGGAATCGAAGAACTCTCGTGCGTAGGCACGAACGGCGTGAAGATCAATCTCGAGAAAATGACCATGCCTGGTGAAGTCGCCATCGTGAGCACGCAACTTGGCCTTCTCAAAAAGGAGTTCATGGCCGTGATCGAGCAGTCAAATAGTGGAGACATTTCGCTCGCACTGGATTCTGCAGGCGTGAATTACAAAGTAAAAATGTCGGTGGATTTGATGTCGACGGACCGCCAGCAATTCACGGGACCACTCATCCGCTACATCAACGCGCCCGTCGCGTTACCGGCCACTTATTTGGTCTGCACAATTAAATTGATGTAACTTAGGAGCGCCCGATTTTGATCGGGCTTACCTTCCTCGAGGCCCGCGCCGGCTTCTTCACCTTCGCGGCGGCCGCAGCCTCGTCATTCGCTTTCATCGCAAGCTTGATGTACTTCTTGATCGCGGCATCAGACGGAAGATCGTCGAGGCTTGTGATGCGGCCGAAGTTTCCCATCGCTTTGCCAAGCTTCGCGCCTGATTCCGCTTTGAGGAAGTTCGAACCTTTCCAAAACCACAACGCACAGTGAGCTTTGAAGCCCGCGATGCCGACGAGGATCTTTCCGTTATACATAAAGGTCGGCATATGCCACTTCACCGCTTCTTCCGCTTGCGGGCACGCCTCGTGGATGAGCTTGCGAAGATGTTTGAGGATGGGCCGCGCGAAGGGCTCAGCGTCAGCGATGTATTCCGTAATCCAGGGATCGCGTTTTTTCGATGGCGACTTCACTCCACACCCTCATTGAAGATTAGTGGCAAAGCTTCTCGCACGGAACTCCGTCGCCGTCTCCGTCGAGTCGGCGGTTTCCGCAGGAGCTAAGCTGAAAACGAGCTTCTTCGCATGAGCTCATTTGACCGCAAGTCTTTCGAGGTGAGCAAGAAAATCCTGAACCCGCTGGCGCAACCGCAGGCACAGCTGCCGGCGCGGTCATGGGCGCAGACGCCGGTACGACTCCCGAAACTTCATCGCGAGGTCCCCACAAGCCACGACGCGCTTCGCGAGCATCACGCTCGTACGCTCGGAACTCATCGAGGAACTTAAACGGAAACCGCGTATACGCGAAGCCGTAACCTTGTTTGATGATTTCGGCATTTAGGAAAGTTCCGTCCGCAAGATAGATGTAGACGAGGGTGCGGCCGTATTTATCTTCCTTCTGCCAGTCGTACTCCACGCGAACGCGTTTACCTTCGATCATCTTCTTGGTAAATGCCGATGCTTCTTTGCCGTACCACTCAACAGGTTTATTCGGATGCACCGTCTCGGGAGTATCGACGCCGATGAAGCGCACGCGTCCGATGCCGTTGAGATCTGCCGTATCGCCATCGATCACTCGCTGAACTTCGTGCTCAGCAAAAGTTTCTGTCGCAGATGCAACGCTTGAAACTCCGATCGCAAGACTCAAGAAAACCTGGACCACACGTATTGAAGTCATAGCCACTCCGATTCGTTCGTGACTCCTTTATCGAACAACGAAAAAGGCTCGGAGCACAAGTCAGGATCCGTCGGCTCGACCTTGGGTCGACAGAAGTGCCTGTTGGCATTTGCTTCAATAGACGTGGCCTAACGATAGGGATTCTTTGGCGTGAACCGAAATGTAGACGGCCCCGCGCATCTTCCAGCGTGACTCAAAATCTTCGATCACCAATCGAGTCTCGCGTCCCTCGCGCGCACTCCATGGATCCATGAGGATGATCTCGCTTTTTCCGATCGCGCGCACGAGGCTGTAGTGACCAGCCTCATCATCCCACCATGTGACGAAGACGACTCCACCTTCGCGGAATGTTTCGCGAAGCTCA
>SYLX01000260.1 GCA_005808505.1 Bdellovibrionales bacterium
CGTTGCGACACCGCGGCGGTGGCGCAACGCTTCTGCAAAAGGAAACTGGTACCAAATAAAAAACCCCGAGGGGGAACCCCTCGGGGCGGGCTTAAGAGTCGTGTCTGTGGGCTACGACTCGTCGAACCGAAAATCTGGTCGCGGCCCTGCGCGAACTTCTTTAAGTTCTTAGTTCTTTAGATCCCCCGCGCTTCACCCGCCGGACTCTTCAACAACCGGCCAGAACCTGAGATGACAGAAACGCAGTTCGAACGCAGGGTCACTACCGCGCAATCCTCTTTTCACCCATGCGAGACCAATGCGCGGAGCGGTCTCGCAGCTCCAACCGTTGACCGTCACCCTTCGCAATTTAACGAAGGTCGGGGTTGGTTGGATTCCCCGTCTGCCGGGATCACTCCCGGCAGACGAGTACGAAATATCAAAGCTGCCAATGCAATGCTGTGACTAGACTGAGATCAGAAACCATCAACCGAGAAGGCGGAGCGCCGACGCAGGAGTCTGGTTGGCGCTCGCCATTACGGAGACCGCCGCTTGTTGCAAGATGTTCGAGCTTGCAAGCTCCGCGCTCTCGTACGCGATGTCCGCGTCACGCAAGCGAGAGTTCGCAGCCGACAAGTTTTCATATTGGATATCCAAGTTCGAGACCGTTGTATTGAGTCGCGATTGGACCGCACCGAAGTCGGCGCGCATCTTACCTAACTTCAGCAACGCTTCGTCGACCTGCCCGAGAGTGTCGCGAGCGGCGCCTTTGTCCTCGACGTTGAGCCCGTCGATTCCCAAAGCACCCGTCGTAGCGTCAGCCGAAATGTTGTACTTGATGACGTTATCTTCGTCCGCGAAAGGACCGACGTGGAATTCGAGTTCCTCGCCTGCACCATCGAGGAGCGTGCGGCTACCGAAGCGAGTCGTCTTCGCGATCCGGTTGGATTCGTCGACCAACTGCTTTACTTCCGTATTCAGGAACTGACGTTCCGTATCGCCGATGTTGTCGGAAGCAGCCTGTACGCCCAACTCCCGCAAGCGGATCAAGATGTTATTGATTTCGTTCAATCCACCTTCCGAGACCTGCACGAGCGAGATCGCGTTGAAGGCGTTCTGGCGAGCCATCGAGAGACCTTTTGTCTGACCCTTGATGTTCTCGGAGATCGCGAGACCAGCGGCATCATCCGCTGCATTCACGATCCGCGAACCTGAAGACAAGGCAGCCAACGCATGACCGCTGCGTTTCTGCTGAGTCGACAACTGTCTCTGCGCATTGATCGCAGGTACGTTCGTTGAAATTCTTAAGCCCATGACTAACCTCCACAAACATGCCCTCTTAAGGGCTCCCACAGTCCGGTGCACAAGCGAGTAGCCAAACTCGCGGGCCCGGTGCTTCCATGCCGTTTGTTAGTGGCCGAACGAACGCACCCATTGCGCCCGACAGCCGTTCAAAACGAATTTTGTTTGTTGGAGACTCCCCGAAGCATTGGAGACGGGTGACTGGTCCGTTTCCAACGCCCGGGTTTGATCGAGAGGAGGTGACACTTCGCTTGACTGCTGAAGCGTCCCTTTCAGGATTGTCCCAACGTGTTCAAGCTACTTCTCGGCCTTGGTCTAGGAACCTTTAGCCTTTGGTCTAGTCTAGGATTTGGATGCAGCGCGTCTTCTCCGCGCCGTGACTGGAGGAATGCCCTAAAAAAAATATTTTTCAGGACCCGAGGAAGGTCCAGGTCTAGCGCCTGGATCCTCTTCAAAAAGGTGGGAATTAGCCCAAAAGCCGCATGGCCCGGGTCGGATTTTGGTTGGCTTGAGCAAGAACCGCGACACCGAAATCCTGCATTACTTGCGCTTGCGTGAGGTTTGAAACTTCAAGCGCAACGTCCGTGTCTGCGATGCGCGAGCGCGCGGCCATTACGTTCTCTCGTTGAATGTCGAGGTTGTTGCCCGCGATTTCAAATCGACTTTGCACAGCTCCGAAACCAGCACGCGCACGTGCGATGCTCGTCAGCGCCTGGTCGATCGTCTCGAGAGAGCCGCGCGCATCATCTCGATCGGTAACGCTCATGCCGTCGATTCCCATCGTGCTTGCGCGCGTATCCGCGTCGAGCGTGTATTTGATGATGTCGTCGGAAGTTCCGCCTGTGCCTAGGTGAAATTGAAAACTTTCGTTCGATCCGGTGAGCAACTGCTTCCGGCCAAACGTCGTGGTGCGCGAGATGCGATCGAACTCACTCACGAGTGCGTCGACTTCCGTCTGGAGAAACTCTCGCTCCTCATTTCCAACGGTATCACTCGATGATTGCACCGCGAGCTCGCGCAAACGAATGAGGATATTGTTTTGTTCGTTGAGGCCGCCTTCGGCGACTTGGATAAGACCTTGCGCACTCTCGGCGTTGAGTTTCGCTTGCCGCAACCCCGCGATCTGACCACGGAGACCTTCAGCAATCGCGAATCCTGCGGCATCATCTCCGGGAGTCACAAGACGTGTTCCAGAAGATAAAGCCCGCACGGCGCGAGTTTGAGCCGCATCACTCTTGGCCAAATTTCTTTGCGCCGCGAGCGAAGCCACGTTGGTTCCAATTCTCAATCCCATACAAATCCCCTCTGTGGAGGCCGCGAAACCCGGAGTCACCGGGAGTCGGGCTTGAGGAGACGTAGCCCACATAAAAGAACGCTTCAGCAGTCACCTAACCTATCGGCGCGCTGCGTTATAACTGAAGGTAAATTTGCGGCTGCGCGTTAAGTAAATGAAGAGACTAGAGGAATCCGCATCTCGATTCAAAACGAGACATCAAACGGGCGCCATTGCGCGGTGAAATTCCATGCAGACAAATAGAAGCGTCTGCTCGTCGCGGATCGAGAGATTCTGGAACTCAATGCCAATCTGCAAGCTTCCATCTTTTTGGGGATAGAGCTTCCGGATGACGCCGAAGAGTTCAAGGCTCCGTCCGCCCGGCAAAGTCATGACTCCCGTCAGAGAGTCGCCTTCAGCGGGCTTCACACCCGATTGCGCTGGCCATGTTGCGCGCGTGCCGCCGGCACTTAGATCAACGGGCATGAGCACACTTCCACTTGCAGCCGTCGAGGTTTTGAAACTCGAAAGCTTAAAAGAGATTTTCGTGCCCGACGGCACTGGTGTGCGGAAGTTGCTCCGACGTTGCAAACGGTAAACTTCCGAACCTAAAGGAACCGCGATGCGATCTCGTGTCGCCGAATTGACTGTCGTCGCAAGAACGTACTGGCCATCGTTCAGACCAAAGGCTAGCTGCAATCGCTCGCCCGCTTTCAACTCTCGAGGCGAGGGTGAAGCCACGTTCAGATAAAGCACATCGTCTTGAACATGATGCACGGTCATTTGGAACGTACTCTTGTCGCTCGCCATAGCCGTCACCGCAGGGAGACGCGAATCGAGTTCTTTGAGAATCTTCTCGAGCTCTTTTTGGAAACTAACTGGCTGAAACTCGGAGGGCAGCTTACTCATAGCGAATACGCTAACAGAAGCTCTCAATAAAAGTCGTCGAGAATCTCGCCTTTACCGGCCCGTGGATCTTGGGCTTCGGCGATCGCCTTGTAAATTGAGAACGCTCGTCGCTTTTGCCGATCACGCGCGTGAAGGATCGAGAGAACCGCGTCTTCGTTTTTGGATCGATCACGTTTATCGCGAAGGAGTTGCGAGAGCCGTTTAAGACCCTCTTTGGTCTCGTCATCGAGAGAAGTCTTCTTTTCTTCTCCGACTTCGCCTGAAGCTTCTTCTCTTGGATTCCGCTCGTGACCCGAAGTTGCATCACCGGTGGTTGCCGACTCTTCAGGCCGAACCAACTTCAAATGGAGATCTCGCGCGATCTTTTTCTGATCCGCTTCTTCCGCCGAGGTGGGAACCTCGTAAACAAATTGAGGAGACAGCGCTGCAACCTTCACCTGGACAAGAGTACAGCGCGCCCGATGCGACGCGCTAATTTCTCAAGGGGAAACGTCTCACTTTGAGAATAAAGAAAGGAAGTCGCGCGGAGATGAAACCGTCTGGGCCTTCACGTCGATTTGACGCTCGAGTTGGTTACGGAGCAAAGCTTTTGCTTCAGCCCGAATGCGTGCGGGAGCTACGCGACGTTGTTTCCACTCCTCACCTTTCATGACTTGATCAACGCCGTCGAGAAACGCGTCGAGCCCTTCACCGGTGAGAGCCGTTGTTTTCAAAACCCGGATGGGTTTCGAAGGTCCACGTGGATCTAGAAGGAGCGATGACTCAAGCTCGTGGGCAAACGCATCTGCGCCAGGTCTATCGCCTTTGTTTACAACGAAAATATCGGCGATTTCGAGAAGCCCTGCCTTCATCCCTTGAATCGAGTCACCTGACTCTGGAACTAAGACGACCGAAACCCAGTCCGCAACGTTCATGATCTCGAGTTCCGTTTGGCCTACGCCCACAGTTTCCATCAAGACGACGTCGAATTGAGCGATATCAAACGCCCGCACCATTAAATACGCGGACGCGCTCAAACCACCGAGACTTCCTCGCGAGCCGAGGCTACGAATGAATACTCCTGGATCGCCGAAGTGAGCGGTATAGCGAATGCGATCGCCGAGAACCGCGCCCTTTGAAAAGGGACTTGAAGGATCAACAGCCATAACGCCGACCTTCATCCCTCTCTCGCGGAACCGCCCGATCAACCGACCAATCAAAGTTGATTTACCTGCACCCGGCGGGCCCGTGATGCCGATGCGAAACGCTGGTTTTTGGGCTTCGAGAAGTTCGGGGAATCGATTGAAAGAAGTCGGACCTTCGCGCTCAAGAAGCGTGAGAAGTCGCGCAAACCCCTGCAGGTCCCCGGCTTTTGCTCGCTTTAAAATTTCGCCTGATTGGTCACTCATACGTTGGCTTCGTATTAAAGCTAACCCTATGAAAAAACACAACTTTTTACACACCCCCCCGGCGGTGTCGAGAGGTTAGACAACTCGGCTCCGGGGGAAGTCTGGGCATCCATTCGTTTTTCGGTCTGTTTTCATAGACTTACGCCGGCCTCTCCACGGCTCGGTTCGTGAACTACCAACCTTCGGAATCCGTGGATGGATCTCTGGAAGAGGGTGAAGTATGGACCGCAATCGATTTTGGATCTTCTTAGGGCTCGGGCTCGCCGTAGGCGTTGGCTTGGAGTTCATGAAAGCGCCTTCTGCCTCACCCGTTAAACTCGCGGGATTCACGAAGTTCGAAACGTTCATGGATGAAGGACGACCCGTCTACATTCCCGCTGAAGAAAAAGTGAAATACGCAGCTCCCGCAGCTCCTCGTCGTGAAGATGAAATTGCGATGAACGACTCGGTGCCGGTCGCAAAAGCACCGGGCTTGGACATCTCGACAAACGATGGCGGCGCGAAAGTCGATGCAGAAGCCAAAAAGAAAAACGCTGAAGAAGAAGCGAAGAAGAAAAAAGCGGAAGAAGAGAAAAAGAAAAAGAAGAAAAAAAAGAAGAAGAAAAAATCTGACGATCCCAACGCTCCCACGCAGCAGGACTCCGGCTACGAGGATGAGGACTCCGATACAAAAGACTCGGACAACGAAAGCGGAAACTTGGGTCCTGACAGTGAAGGTACGGCCGAACTCGCAGGACCTGCGCCAGCTCCCTTTGACGGAATTCCGCGCACGGCTCTGGAATGGGAAAACTACATTCTCAAAGCGGCTGACTTTGAGCGCGTCACGCGCTTGATTAAATACCATCAAACCGGAATCGTAACGTCGGAGATATTCTTCCACGTTGTCGAGGCGATGCTTCAAGACTCACGTGGTGATATGCGAGAGCTTGCGGTGATGGCGTTAGGCGCGAATCCGGATCCGAAAAGTTTTACGCTTCTCGCCGAACTCTCGCGCTCTGAGCCGAGCGGCACTCGTTTGCGGACGCAGTCAGAAACGTACATCAAATTGTACGGTCGCCTCGAAAACGTAAAGTATCTCTCGTCGGTGATTACGAATAATAACGACGCTTACGCTGCTTACCAGGCGATTAAACTTCTACAGGCGTCGTTCAACGCGATCTTGAAGCGTCAACAGCCGACGCAACAAGGCTCGTCGCCTCGCGCACCGGCAGCGGCAGCCGTTGCCCGATACTACAGCGCGTTTGTTCCGGTGCTTGAACAGGCTTCGCAAAAGTACAGCGACGCAAGTGTACGCTCTCTCGCGACAGAAGCTTTGGGCCAGCTTCGCTCGATTCTCGGCCCGTCGACGAACTAAGCTAAGAACCCACGCGACCGTTGATCCTCTCGCACCGCGGGAGGATTTTGATTTTTTATCCGCGATTCTTTTAAGAGCTTGATACGCGCCCGCCCACAAACGAACATGGGGCGCATGAGACGTCTTCGCTCGCACACCATCGATTCAATGTGGTTTTTCTCCCGGTCTTATCTTGGCCGAAACAACTGGGTTGCCATCGGTCTGCTCGCATTCTGGATGCTTGTTCCTCACCCAGCTTTCGCGGCCATTCAGCTTCCGAAAAACATGTCGGTTGCCGATCGTGAAGAAGCGCTTCGGATAGTTGGCTTCGGCACAAGCTCCAAGATCTTGTCGGATCCCTATCCTTTAGGCGGCCATGCTGGTTTTGAAGCCGGCCTCTCGCTTGAAAATGTAGTTGCCGAAGATCTCAGCCGACTCGGAAACGGTGTGCGCCCTCCGCAACAAGAAGTGCTTTTGTCCAAGCTCACAATCGGAAAAGGTGTCTACAACGACGTCGATTTATTTCTTCAATTCACCCCGTACACCAAGCAAGAAGAACTCGCCCAGTATGGGGGTTTCGTTCGCTGGGGCTTTTACCAAGCCTCGTATTTGCCCGTTGGCCTCTCGCTCATCGCGCATGTGAATAGCGCGAACATCGGAAACCAACTGAACGCGCGTTCGTACGGCGCTGATTTGATCGCGGGGGTCAATGTTGACAATCTCGCCCTGTACATCGGCGGCGGTGTAATTGAATCTTCCGGCATTTTCCTCGTCGATGAACCAACACCGACAGATCCCGAAGCACGAGCTCAAGCGAAAAGCTTGGTGACGGGATCGCACGCTCTTGTCGGTGCGAACCTTCGCTTCTCGCAATTTTTCCTCTCCCTTCAAATCGATCGTTACACGCTCCCCGTCTTTAGCGCGAAATTAGGAGTTCGGTTTTAATGAAAACTATCACGTCGCTCATTCTCACGGTTTTTGCGTTTACTTCGTTTTCCCCCGCCGCTCGTGCGCAGACCGAAACCCCAAACCAAACGACACGAAAACGTCAGGCTCCAAAAACCGCAGCGAAGCCGGCTGCTAAGAACGTGCGAAAGCCGCGCCCAACAGCGACGCCTCTACCGACGGAACCGGTCGTGACCGAAGGCACAACGGTGCGCACGAATCCAACGCTGACACCTTCGCCGACACCAACAGCGCCGCCCGTTTCGGAATCTGTCGAAAATCGGAGAGTCGAAGAAGTCAGCTCACCACGCGAGTACGAAGAGTTGAGAAAACGCACGCAAGAATCTCCGGCGGTCGTTGAAGAACCCAAAGTTGAAACGCCCGAAGAAACGACTTCGGTCACTTATTCTCCTCGCGGTGACAAAGTTGTCTCCGCTGCGATCAACGGTGCTCTCGTTGGTCTCGCGATTCCAACAAAGTACGGTCTCAGTGCCGCGTGGATCGTTAATGATTGGATGACTCTGGAGGCTAGTTACTTCACGGGTAGTTGGAGTTTAAGCCTCCCGTTCATCGATCTCGGTGGATTGTCAGAAACCGTCATTGCGGCAAACGGACGTTTTTATCTCGGGAAAAGCTTCAACTTCATCGGAGGCGTCGGCTACCAAAGCTACGATGCCTCAATCGGAAGCTCGATCCTCTCGCGAATTCCGAATGCTCCGCCGAACATCGATGTGCTATCGACGCGCTCACTGGGACTTCAACTTGGTTTCGGCAACCGATGGCAATTTGAGAATGGCTTTTTGATCGGCGTGGATTGGCTATTGCTCAATTTTCCGATGGCCAACTTAGGTTCGAGCACGGATGTTTTGAATTACGTCAACAATCAGGGAGATCGCGAGCGGATCGAAGACGCGATCCGCTTTATGCAGTACTTCCCGACCGGCGCGGCCGCAAAGCTTTCTTTGGGTTACTCTTTCTGACGCTCTATCATCACGGCAGCTGACGCTCTGTCATCACGGCAGCTGACGCTCTGTCATCACGGCAGCTGGCGCTGCACGCGAGCCTTCGAAGCCGTGTGAGCTTCGTAGCCGTCGACCTTCAAATTCAGGTTGAGCTGCGTTTGCCCAACCATCATCTTCTGGAAGGTGTAGCGAAGTTCCCCGGCACCGTTATGATCTGTCTGCGCCGTTTGGATGAAGTAAATCATCACGATATTCTCACCCGCTTTGTGCGCGAGTTCCGGATGCTTCTTCGCCTGCTCCGTCGTGAACTCTTTCGTCTTGTAAAGAGGCAGCACGCTTTGATCGTACGAGTAACAGTTTTGCCCCTGACTGTTGACGCCCTTGTAGCGGAAGATTCCGTCGTAAGGTTGCGCCGTCAGCGCTGGAGCTCGGGGGTTCCGATGCTGCTCGATAATTTGGTCCATGCGGAACTTATCGATCTCGCGACGGAAGCTTGAGTAATCCATTACCGGGAACGTTGAACGCTCTGGACTGTAAACAAGCTCCAGCCAATCGATGAAGCCGTCACCGTCGCTATCAAAGTTTTGGTAGTCAGAAGTTTCACCCATCTTACTCGTCCACAAGGGCGTAGGACCTTGAGGATTCGTCGCGCGAACGAAGTCTTCTTCGCACTTGTTCATGAAGTCGCGGTCCTCATCGAGGTTCGTCGGATCGTCGAGATCCTCGGTCGGATCACAATACTCATTTAGCGACTCATTAAAGAGAATGTATTTCAAATAGAACAAGTCGCTGTAAATTTCGCTGAACGAGTTCCGATTTTGCGGATCGAACTTCTTACCGTTCATGCGCTGGCCGAACACTCGGTAAGTCGGGTCGGTCAGCCAAGAGTTGTACTTCTCTTCGTCTTTGTCGCAAAGGCCGTCGGAATCCGAATCGACATCCATCGTTCCATCATCGCAAGGTGCTGAGTTCAAGTTGTTCACGACGAAACGTTTGATCAACCACGGCTCACCGATGTTGAAGATCAACAGTTTTTCGAGAGGAACTTTTCCGTCCGCGTTCACGTCACTGAACTTCCCTTTACCGACTTCCGCCATGCGCTCGAGACGCGCTTGGGGCGTGTAAGGAGGAATACCGTCAGCTACGGCGTTCGGCGGACCATAATAGATCGTGGAGAATGGAACCTTCATGTCGACGAGCGCTTGAAGGTGATCTTCGATCTTAGACTGAACAGTGTCGTTTCCGTTTTTATATTGGGGTGATGTCGGAACCCCGTCCGTAATCATAACGACGAGATACTTTGTACGGTTGAGATCGACCTTCTTACGATCTTCGGTAATGGCTTGAATCGCCATTTGAATCGCTAAGTAGTAAGGAGTCGAACCTGTATCTTGATCTGCGCGCATGCGCTCAATCGCGTCGTACATGCGCTGAGAGTCAGGTGAGAACACCGGCTGTTGTTCATCGCCTTGCTCGTTGATGTAGGCGATCGCGCGACCTTCTTGTGTGTTGTCGAGACCAAAGGCTACGAAGCCCCATTCGACCGAAGTATTCGTCGCGTACTTATCGACGAACTCAAGGATCGTCTCCGAACGGAAGGTTTTGTTCGGGTCCGTTCCGCTTCCCGCCCCGTTGTTACCGGTGAAGTTAGAACCCGACTTATCGACCAGGAACATGATTTTCGTCACGTTCTTCAACTCGCTCGGCTCGAGCGCGCAGACTTCGCCGATCGCCTTCGTCGTGACTGGCGGCGGCTGTATCATTTCGAGACGAACGTTATCGCAGTTTTGCATGAGGGTTAATAGTACCGCGAAGCAGCCGATATATAGATACGCGGTTTTGAATCGCATCGTTTAACCCCGTTGACCATGTCGGTCTCACCACTGATCGGTCGATGAGCGCAATGGTATTAGCCTACTAAGATGCAAAGTCGGGACATGGATTCGACGAATTTAAGCGGGGAGAGCCGAGAAATGTTGAACACTTGTTTAAACAGTCGACACGTTTTTGCGGGCTTAATGCTCGTAATGGCTGCTTTTACTTCCTCCCCTGCCGCCGCCCAAAACCGCGTCGACCTCGACGACTTGAACATCAAAGGTGAATTGCTCAACGACAACCGCTTGCGGATGTCGGCGCGCGATCAGCACCAACTCGCAGACCGTGTCTCATATCGAAACAATTTCCGCAAAGAAGTGACGGACGGACTCGAAGTCTCTTGGCCCGAAGAAAATCGTGCGCCGGCTTCGGCTGATCGGAGTGGTCAATGAAGGAAGTAGCGAAGCCGTTGAACGGTTTAGTGAAGCAGGCCATCCGCATCCGTACGGTGCGCAAAGGTCAGCAACTCTCGGAACAAGTCTTCCAGCACACGCCGATTCGGATCGGTCGTTTGTTGGATAACGACATCGTTCTCCCTTTCGATTTCGTCTCGCGGTATCACTGCGAACTTCGTTTCGATGGCGAGCGCTGGATGGCTGTCGATTTGGGCTCAAAGAACGGCTTGCTCGGTGACGGCACAAATCGCCTGGATGAGGTGAAACTCAAAGACGGCGTTGAGTTTCGGATCCAAGAAGTCACGATCGAATTCCATCTCGAGATGATGCCCGAGATCACGCAGGGTTTTGAGTCGCTTCGCGAAGCTAAAACCGTCGTGGGTGGAACCGCGCTTCGCTTTGAACATGAGGAAGAAGACGAACACAGTATCATCCGTCACGACCCTCGCGTTCACGGCAAAGCAAAAGGTCCGATCGTCGATGTTGATTTGAGTGATCTTCTTTTTGCGCCTCATCCGATGATCCATCAAGCTCGCGACAAAGCGTTGCAGATGACGGTGATCTGGCATGATCAAGTTCTCGATGCGCGCGAGTTCCGCGTGGGCGAGACCGTTTCTTGGGACTGGATGGGAGAGCCCTTCCACCTAGGAACCGTTCGCGCCGAAAAAGCGAAGCTGAAAATTCCCAAAGGCTGTCAGCCTTCGGCAACCGCAGGTGCGGGAACCACCGGCAAGTTTTTGATGGTTTCGCTCGCGGAACCGGCCGCTTTCCGCGTGAGCGATACTTTATTTGTTTTCTTCCGCTACGTTCCTAAGAGCAAAGACATCGCGCTCAACACGGGCTTCATCGA
>SYLX01000261.1 GCA_005808505.1 Bdellovibrionales bacterium
GTTGGTCGGCTCGTCGAGGATCAAAAGATCGGGCTCACGGGTGAGTTCACGGGCAAGGGCTACGCGCTTTTTCCATCCGCCCGAAAGATCATCGACGAGAGTTTCTTCCGTGCGTCCAGCTGTTGTGAGCTCAAGGCGCGCGAGCCATTCGTGAACGTGTTGAAGTTTTTCGGGATCATCCCCAGCACCTTCGGCGACCGCGTCAAAAATCGATACGCCCTCGCGGAAAGAAGGCGATTGCTCGAGGTAGCCAACCCTGAGGCCACGGCTTTTCACCAAATCACCGGAGTCAGCCTCGGCGAGCCCCGCCATGATCTTTAGTAGCGTTGATTTCCCGGCCCCGTTCGGGCCGATAAGCCCGACTCGGTCACCCGTTTCGATGCCGAAACTCAAACCGCGGAACAAGGTTTGCGAGCCGAAAGACTTTTCGAGATTTTGCGCACTTAATAGAATAGCCACGGCTCAATACATCTCATCGCGACGCCAGGGTCAACGACAAGGTCGACGCTCAGTCGGTAGCTAGCTCTTCTTCAGCGGTCTTCAACTGACTCCGCACGCTTTTTTCAACCGTGTCGAAATATTTCCGGAAGACACTTCCCTTGGGCAGGTACCTCTCGATAATTTCGCGAGCGTCATCGTCCGAGAGAGCTAGAGACTCATGCCAAAGCTCCTCGAAAATTACGCGAGTCGATCCGATTGCGAGCGAAGGGAAAGCTCCTTCGTCAACTTCCCCAAAACCGACGATGAAGAGTCGTGCCCAGAGCTCTTTCAGAGCCGCGTTGTAGACCTTCTCCATTTCTCGCCCTTGAAGATCCGCCGCGCGCTTGAGCGCTTTAGTCGAAAGCGGCGAATCTTCGTTGAGGAGATCCAAAACTTCCCGCGACTGGAAGTTGAGCGTCGGATGTTCTGACTGCGAAGAAGACAAGACCACCAACATCGCGCGGAAGAGTTCGAACGAGATCACCGTTGCGCGGCCTCGGAACCACTTAGTGTAGACCACCTTCCGTGAGACCGAGAGTCGTTCGCGCAAATGCCAAAGCTGAGAAACGCGCTCATCGCCGTTTTCATCCCACTCCCACCTCATTTCGGTGCGAGGGAAAAACTCGGTCCACAACGAGGGCGGCTCTTTTTTATTGTTGATCGGAAAAACCAGAAGCATTCCGCGTTTGTTGACTTTTGCCACGGCCGAGCGAACATCCATGGGATGACTCTAGCACTCCGCTTGCGATTTGGCCACTTCATCCCCCGCTTGATCCGCGCGGAAGCGATCGTATTGTACCCTTACGTGCTTTTTGCTCAACCACGACAAAAAATCTCAGCTTCGGTGTTGCGCCATGAGCTCGTTCACGTTCAACAGGTTCGCCGACTCGGCTGGTTTCGTTTTTACTTTGCGTATTTAGCAGAATATTCGCGCCATCTCTGGCGGCTGCGTGATCATTTTCAAGCTTACTTGGCGATCTCGTTTGAGGCCGAAGCGTATCGTCTGCAGGATCGGTTGACGCTTGAGGAGCTGCTCCCTTCAAAGGAAGAGGCCCATAAGATTGCGGCCCACTTCTCCGAAGTCGATCGTTTAGTTTAGAAAACGAGTCCGAGTTCGAGGAGCACCGTCGAAACTCGTTCCGATTGCCATTGGTCGGGAGTGATTTCTTCTGTTTTGATCCCGGCGCCCAGGACCAAGGAATCAATATGTCCGTTGACTCCTAATCCTGCCGAAGACTTGCCAAGCATTGCCGACACCGAAACAACATCGGTCCAATCGTAGATCGCGGCCCAGCGAAAGCGAGAAAACAGATCCGGAATATCGGGATGGTTTGTGAAGTGTGTCGTTGTTTTAAGCTTCCCTCCCGCAAATGGAGGTGACGTCATGAAGCCGACGTCTAAAACCGGCGTAAAGGGAATCGAGGCTCCTTCTTGCCAAACCCGCAGGTTCGTCAACGCAAGGGAAACCGCCGAAGCCCAGGCTCCTTCGAAATCGTAACTGATCCCGGGATTGACGTGGAAAGCGCGATGTTTTTCGATCTTGAGTAAATCGGGGGCCGATCGTGCATCGAGGAGCGCAAACCGATTGCGAAAGAAATCGCGGTCTAAATACTTGAGCTCAACGCCGAAATGAAAATTCGGCTCTTCAGTCGCGACGAAGCCGGCACGCGCGAAGACTTCAGACTCTTTGAAGATGTGAGCAGTAATTTCCGGATAAGCGGGATTGCGAATGAACGACGCAAGACCTACGCGGATCGGCGTGTACCCAATCGCCCACCATTCGTGTTGAAACCAAACGCTTCCCACGGCCTTCGCAAGTAGGGGTTCGTTTCGATTCAAGATCGCATCAACCACGCTCACGGGGTCGCCGCTATCAAGAGTCTTTCTGTATTCGTTCACGATCTTGACTTGTTCGTTGATGGAGACGTTGACGCGAAACTGCTTCTTCTCTTCGACCGAAAGAAAAGCAGGGTTGCAACTGAGATCGAGCGCCGTACCCGGTAGCGAGTAACAGGCGGAGCCAAGAACGAGCTCGTGGAGCGTGTTGCTTGCAGGTTCTAAGTGGAAATTCGGAATCCCCCCCACTCTTTCGGCCGATTGGGCGATGGATGAGATCACGAACAACGACGCCAAGTTTGTGAACAGAACGCCAAAGGGCCGCATCAGGGACTCCCGGGCGGACAAGAGCCGCTCACGCGCCGGAGCGCCCAGGGAATGTTCATTAAAATAGGATCCTTACTTTTCGACTTTGCTTGAATTTGTTTGGCGGCCTCTTCAAGACCCATATCGAGTTCACTTGCGAGGGCGTGGAGCTTCTCTTTAGCCGCCTGATCCGCGATTCCGCCCGCCACGTCTTCAACGATGCCGCGGAGTTCGCTTTCAATTTTCGTTATCCACTGCACAAGCGATATGATTTCCACTTGGCAAAGATTGACGCTGGGGAACCGGTTGACGTTCAGCAGATCGTGTTTGAATCGGGCCGTTCGCAAAAGAGCTCGGTAAATCGAAGGTCCGCCGGTGAGTTGAGGTATCGCTTCGAGGATCGACACCGCCGTCGTGAGATCTTGGTAAGCCGAGGGCGTCGAAACAACTGGAAGCGAATCAAACGCGCGCACGATTAGATGGACGCGTAAAGAGGCGATCGCCAAATCGTCGAGGAAGGGATCATCGGATCCGGCGGGGATCATTTCTTGGCGATCTTCCCACTTCAACATCTCGTCGGCAAAACCTCGGTAACTCGAGAGAAATAAACCGCCGCGAGCGGCGTACGCCGACGCTAGGAGAACGCGCGCTTGGACATCGAGAGGTCGCTCGTGAACACGAGTGTGAAGTGTGTAGATCGCTTCGCTGTAATGACCTTTGTCGATGAGATAAGAGGCTCGAGAGATTTCGTCAGAATCTTCGATTTCGTCGGCTTTGGTGCATCCACTCAAGCCGAGAAGGAGCGCGATGACGGCCGTGAAGGCCTTCATGGAGATGAGCGAAATTCTAAAAAGCTGTTGATCCCGCACAAATGACCCCGATTCAACCCACTTCGACATGATAGGGCTCAGCAAGTGCGGTGCCATTTTTTGGCCGGCTCAGGACGGCTTAGCTTGATTCCCAAAGGTAGTTGGTAGGTCTCATGCATGGATTCAGGTTGTTTTTACAACGGAGCTTGGCAGGATCTACAAAACCCTATCACAGAAATCACAATCACCGTTTTCGCCTCAGTCGCTATGATACGCCTCGCGGCCAAGTCTTCGCCACGTCTCGGCAGTTGACTTCCGCCAGAACTGGGAGCTTCAAGGAATGAGCCTTCAATCGAGTCTGCAAATCGAAAACTTGAGCATCTACAACAAAGCGGAGAGCGAAGCGATCGCCGAGGAAATCGGACTACGCTACGTCACCGATCGGGACCGCGGCTTTACCCGCAAGCGCCGAGGCAAAGGCTTTGTTTACGTGGACCATGAGAACAATAAAATCAGTCACGATGGGACACTCTCCCGAATTCAGAGCTTAGTGATTCCTCCGGCATGGGAAGGCGTTTGGATTTGCCGTTTTGGTAACGGTCACATCCAAGCGACGGGTCGCGATCAGAGACTGCGAAAGCAATATCGTTATCACTCCAAATGGCATGAGGCGCGAAACGAAACGAAATTTAATAAGCTCCTTCTCTTTGGCGAAACTCTCCCGAAAATTCGCGAGCAGATCGAAAAGGATATTAAGCGCAACGATTTTTCTCGCGAGATGGTCTTAGCGGCCGTCGTCAGAATCATGGAAGAAACCATGATCCGAATCGGCAACGATGAGTACGCTGAGTCGAACGATTCTTACGGGCTCACGACCATCCGCAATCGCCA
>SYLX01000001.1 GCA_005808505.1 Bdellovibrionales bacterium
GTCTCTTCGTTTCGGCGTTCGCTGCTATCGCCGGTTGTAGGAACATCCTCACCTTGGATTTTCGTAGAGCCACGGTGCGAAGGATCGTAGGGACCTTTTTGCGAAGGATCGCGGTCGGGGCGTGCGTTAGGAGTATCACTCACGCCGAGATCAGACGGATGACCATCGTCGGGACGACGAGTGTTACCGGCATTCTCGCGAGCACTTTGTTCAGTTGAGTGATGATAGTCGGCAAGGGCGTCGACGCGTTTGGCTTCCGCCATGGGATCGTCAGTCGCCGTATCCGTGGGAGTCGAGATGTTATTGTTTTTAGATTGATCCATGCGGCCTCCTGTTTCGCTCAAGATCTTTTGAGCACTAGGAGGCCATTCTAGAGATGCGGAAAAAGAATTTCTTTACGAGAGTGTCAATATCTCGTCGTAGAGGCGAGGCGCTTTTCACCAGAAACCGAGACGAAGAGCAAAAGAAGCTCGTTCGTTTTTTCGTCGGCCACGATCAAAACGCGCGATGGACCCGTGGGCTCCGAAACTTCCGACGAGAAAACTTTCGCTTCGGGAGATGCGAGCACCGACTTCAACGCGGAGTCAAAGCTCCGATCGCCGTTTTCAGAAAGGAAGTAGCGTGAAAGGCCCGCAACGTCCGACTGAGCCGTCATCTCGACGAGGTCAGGAACGGGGATTTCGTCGGGGCCTCCGCTGAGATCCACTAACAACTTCGTTAAATCAGGAGCGAGATCGGTCGAAGGTTTGCGCAAGCGATACAACAGCTGCTCGCTTTCAACTTCCGAATCGAAGCCCGTTTGCAGACGCGAGAATTCCTGCGCCACCTTTTGAATGTTGGCGCTGTCGGAGACGTTCAACATTTCCATCTTCGATTCCGGGCGACCATGCGCGAGGGCAAAAACGCCAATGCTAACCACGATCGTACCGAGAATCGTATTCTTCACTGTTTCGATATTGAGCTGCATCTGTTGAACCCCCGTCCTCAAATACTTCTGAGGTGAAGGCAATTTAACACAGCGATTGTTTGCCGGAAGCGGGGGTGGAAAGAAGTTAGAAACGTGAGATTTTGGTGCCGCAGATGGGCACCTTTCTAAAATTTCGATTTGAGATCGAATTAAGCGCTAGGACGCAGATCGTGAATTGTTTGGATGGCTCGCTCGCGATCTTTTGCGTTGACGACAACCGTAACGCTAAGTGCGCCGAAGATCATTTTATGGAGCTCAATGCTTTGCGCCTTCAATGCGCTCGCGATTTCAGCCGGGAGCGGAGATGCATATGCGCCCTGGCAAGTTGCCGTAACAGTCGCAAGATCGCGCTGATCGAGAGTCATCGCTGGGTTTTTGATCGCCGTTTGGCAGACGGCTGTCAGCGTTTCCTGCGGAGCCGTGATCAAGAACGAGCAACCGTTTGCATGCATTTCTGTATCGAGGAATTGCGGAAGCGGAAGATCACCGGGCTTGAGCGCAGCGGAGAACTCTTGGAACGCGCTTGCGAGATCCGGTTTGCTCACGCGAAGCCAGCGGACTTCTTTGTGCGAATTCACAGAAAGGATGCGGGCTTGTTCGTACATCTTAGCTTCTCCATCGATCAATGTGCTGGGACCTTCCCCATGCGCGAGCGCGATGAGCACGGGAATTCTTAAGAGCGTGGCGAGTTCGACACTTCGATAGTGAAGAACTTTGGCTCCCCAGTACGTCATATCAAGTAGCGAGTGGTAGTGGAGGTGAGGGAGGTGGGCTGTTCCCTTCACCGCATTCGGATCGGCCGAATGAACACCGTCGACATCTTTGCGAATTTCACAGCGCTCAGCTTTGAAGTACGCAGCCATGGCGACGGCCGTCGTATCAGAGCCACCGCGACCAAGCGTCGTGATGTCTTTCGTGCGAGGGGAGACGCCTTGGAATCCTGCTAGCACCGCAACGTTGCCTTTGTTGATCTCGGGCTCGAGGCGAACAGGCTTGACGTCAATGATGCGCGCATTTGAGTGCAACTCATCTGTGAGTACGCCCGCTTGGCTTCCGGTGAAGCTGATCGCCGGCACGCGACGGTCATTAAGGGCCATGCTCATCAGCGCCATGCTCACGCGTTCCCCTGTCGTCAGAAGCATGTCGAGCTCGCGACGATTCGGAGTCGGACTAACTTTGTAGGCAAGTTCAACGAGTTGATCCGTCGTTTTTCCCATGGCACTCACGACGATCAAAAGCTTGTGGCCTTTGGCGTGGAGACCGGCAATGACGTCTGCAACTGCCTGGATCTGCTCGGGCTTCGCCAGCGAGCTTCCGCCGTATTTCTGCACGATGAGTGAACGCGAACCGGTGTTGCTCAAGTTGGAATCCTCAAAAGAATTTCGCTTCTCACGAATCAGTTTGCGGCTGTCGCGTGTGGGTCGTTCTTAACCACTTGCCGAATGAATTGGGAAACGGCGAGGGAAGATCCTTTTGGAACGCGAATTTTGTGACCGCGAATGTTTCGTGGAATGAAGCCTTTTATAAGCTCGGGGTTGAGCTCTTTCAAATATTTTTCGCTCACGCCGAGGTAGCCCGCCAAGTTGATGATATCGGTTCCGCCAGGAACGACGACCGATTCGTACGAAAGTGGCATTTGGTAGTTGAGATCGCGGAATCCGTAGAGACCAGGTGCCTTCGAGATCAAGACCGCTGCAAGAATCTTCGGCACGTAGTCTGTTGTTTCAGCGGGGAGAGCGCCGCGATTCGCAAGTTCCCAGAAGTTGTGGGTCTTGTGTCGGGCGATGAGGCGACGAACGCCGTTTTCACCCATGTTGTAGCTTGCCGTGACGAGATACCATGATTCAAACTGTTTAAAGAGATCACTCATGTACCGGATGGCCGCACGTGTGGCTTTGTGAAAGTCTTTGCGCTCGTCGATCCACCAGTCCACTTTCAAATTGTATCTCTCACCGGTCGCTTCGATGAATTGCCACATGCCCATCGCACCGGCGTGGCTTGCGGCATTCGAGTTAAATCCGCTCTCGATCATCGCGACGTAAACGAGGTCCTGCGGGAGCCCTGCGCGCTGAAGCTCGTATTGAAGGAACGGTAGATAGCGTGCCGAGCGCTCAAGCCAGATGCGGAAGCTCGTGCGACCTTCCGTTTGGAAGTAACGGATCCACGCGCGAACGCGGTCGTTGTAAGTCACCGGGATGTCGAAGATGAGCGGAGTTTCTTCCGACGCCGAAAGCTCAAAGCTTGAAGCTTCGAGAGCGTCGAGCCGTTTCAATGGCTCAGGTGCTACGGGAGCGCCGGCTTGGTTTAAGCGAGCTACGGGAATCGCTCTCAAGCGTTCACCGCCGCGTGCATTCGAATCCATTTCGTCAAGCGCGTGAGGCGGATACTCTTGCGGCTCGTCTTTTGCGGGCTCAGAAGCGATCACCGGGGCTTGCGCGGGTGGTGGGGTGACTTCCAAAATCTCTCGAACGAGTTCTGGAGAGAGCGCACCATCTTCTTTCGCTCCCACTTGCGTGAGTTCATTTTCAATTTCCGACTTCGCTTTCTTCACTGCGGGAGGAGGAGCACCGACGAAGCGAGCTTTCGCGGCGGACCCTCGCGCAGAAGACGCCACGGCCTTTGACTTCGTAGCGCAGCCAGCGCTTGCGAATGCTAGAGACGCAGCGACAGCTAAGAGAGAAAGATTCCGACTCGGAGTGAAGCTCATTCTTTCATCTTAGAGTCGTTGATTTAAAAATCGCGACATCCGCGTGGTCGAGGACTAGTGGAGACACTCATTTCATGACGAAAGCTTTGACGGTGACGTCAGCGCATTGACGCTTGCGTTTGTTTTCTCGCCGCGACTTTGGTTCAAAGTTTTCTGTGAGCTAGGTGCCTTCGTCGGCGCGAGCGTTCGCGAAGATGAGTCCAATTCTTTCTGAGCATTGAAATCTCTGCGAAGGTCCGCTCGACGCGACTTCGATCGCGTCAAGCAAAGAGCTTGTGGCATCGCGTTTGCTCATCATGAGTGAAGACCGTTCTCTAATGAGGAATGGCATCACACTCATGGATGAGGGTGATGAACCAAACGTGAGGAGTCACGGATGAGCAAAGGGATCTTCACCGCCGTCAGCGGCGCGATCGCGCAAAGTGCAAAGCTCGACACGATCGCCAACAACTTAGCGAACGTGAACACGCCCGGCTTCAAAAAAGACGGCCAGCTCTTTCGCGAGTACCTGACGTCCTATGAGAAAGAACCCGGAACGATCACGGTTCCTCGCGTACCGGCTTCAATCGAGTCATTCTATGACATGCAAGGTGGAGATAAGAGCTACGTGGACCTCAACGGGACGTACACGGACTTCGCTCAAGGCGGAATGAAGTCGACGGGCAATCGTCTCGACATCGGTCTTGAAGGCGATGGCTTCTTCGAAGTGGGAACTCCCGAAGGTGTTCGTCTCACGCGTGCCGGATCCTTCACCGTCGATAGTGAAGGTCGCCTCGTGACCAAGCAAGGTTACCCGGTTCTTCGTGACGGTGCTCCTGGACAGGCGGCGGCAGGTCGCGAGATTCGGTTGACGAGTGCGAACGTCACGATCTCCCAAGCCGGTGAGATCTTCGATAACAACCAAAGTATCGGAAAGCTTTCTCTTGTTTCGGTCGGAAACAAAGACGCGCTCCTCAAACAAGGGCAGAACCTCTTTACGTTCAAGGACAATCTCGAGCCCGATCTTTCGGTCGCCCAAGATCTCAAGCTCAACCAAGGTTTTTTGGAGACGAGCAACGTCAATCCCATCCGCGAGATGACGGAGATGATCGCGACTACGCGTTTGTTCGAAAGCACGCAAAAAGGAATCCAGGCCTACGATCAGATGATCGGTAAAGCCGTCAACGACGTTCCGAAATTGGGTTGAGGTGAAGGCATGACGTTACTTTTTGGTTTGATTGCGACACTCCTGGCCGCCGGAAACGTTTGGGCGTCGGAGCTTTCATTCGTCGAAAAAGACGGAACAATCGCTCGCAATGAATCGGTCCTGAGCACCGTTATTTCGAACGAAGGACCGATTCAAATCTCCATTCACGGCAAGACGACGTCGTGCGTGGTGAGAACGAAGACAATCGAAGAGGCCTACGCAATTCAAGATCGTCTCGTCGACGACAAGACGTCTTGGCTTCAGTGTTTTGGGAAAGCTTCAAAACGCGTTACTGAGCCCGACTCGATCGTGGTTGAGACGGAGCGGTATGCTCTCGGTCGTTTACCGAAGGTGGCGACGCCTGTCGCCCAAGCGACAGATGCTGCGTCAGTCGCAACGCCGGCTACAAAGCCAGCTGCAAGCCCTACGCAGGGCAAACTTGATCGTTCTTCGCTCCCGCGATTCGCATTGAAAAAAGACATGAACTGGGGACTTTAAGATGTTGAAGTCATTAACGACCGCCGCTACCGGAATGCAAGCTCAACAAACGAACATGGACGTCATCGCCAACAACATGGCGAACGTTTCGACGACGGGCTGTAAGAAGTAGCGCGCCGAGTTCGAAGACTTGATGTACCACACGATCAAAGAGCCCGGCGCAGCTTCAGGTCTCAACGCCGTATCTCCCACGGGCGTCCAGACGGGTCTCGGTGTTCGCACGGCGAGCATTCAAAAAGACTTCGAAATGGGGAACTCGAAACAAACAAAGAACGCGCTCGATATGTTCATCGAAGGTCCTGGATTCTTCCCGGTCCAACTTCCCGACGGACAAATTGGATACACGCGTGACGGTTCGTTCAAAAAAGATCCGAACGGTCGCATCGTCGATAAGAACGGAAACGCGCTTCAACCTGAAATCGTGATTCCGCCGAACGCAACGGGCATCGAGATCACGGCGCAGGGCCGTGTGAGCGTTATCTCTGGTAACAACCGCGATGCTCAAAACATCGGGCAGATCGAACTCGTAAACTTCGTAAACCCAGCCGGCTTAAAGGCTTTGGGTCGTAACGTTTTCGTTCCTTCGGGTGCGAGCGGTCTTCCGCAGCAAGCGCAACCGGGCCAACAGGGTCTCGGTACGATTGCACAGCAAGAACTTGAGACCAGTAACGTCAACATCGTCGACGAGATGGTCAACATGATCACGGCTCAGCGCGCTTACGAGACGAACTCGAAGGTGATTCAGGCTTCTGATCAGATGCTCCAGAACATCAACCAGCTCCGCTAAGGTTTCTTGAGAGGGGATTGAGCAATGCTCGCTAATTGGTTGATTGTCGGCGCGATGGCCACTGTCGGGACGCTCCTTGGAGCCATCTCGGCGCCCGCGGCTCACGCTGAAACTGAAGGAGACGGTTCCATCCAGGTGAAGTCCGTCACCGAAATCGACGGCACGCGCCCTGAGATCACGCTTGGTGATTTGATGATCGCGCGCAACGTAAGCGAGAGTGCTTTGCACGGACTCCGTTCTGTTCGTCTCGCGGATTCGCCGCGTGCGGGTGAGACCCGCACATTCACTGCGATGGCGCTTGAGCAGATCTTTCGCCCGTACTTGCGCGAGATCGAAGCGCGTCGAGGAGAGCGAATCAACCTCCGCGTTCCGACTCGCGTGACGGTGGTGCGGAAAACGTTCCGTATCAGCCCGGAAGAAGTTGAAGCAGAACTCAAAGCCCAGCTCAAAGAACTCTGCAGTGAATGCGTAATCGAGATTACGGATTTGAAACTTCCAGCAGTCCCCACGAGCATTCCGTCGGGCTCTTCGTGGAAGATTCGACTTCGTCACGATATGCCGAAGGGAAGCTTCTCTCTTCCGCTCGAAGTAAATCACGAAGATTCAAGCAAGCGCACCTACTGGATTAGCGGCCAGCTCAACATCCGCCGTGAAGTTCCGGTTGCTAGCCGATCGATCTCGTCGGGCGAAAAGATCCAGCCTAACGACTTTACGCTGCAGATGCGCGACGTCACTTTTGAAAACGATACGGCCGCAAGCCAAGCGGAGATTGCTAACTCCGTAGCGGCACGCACTCTCGGAGCGGGCCAAGTGGTTTGGCGAAATGCGCTCAAAAAAGAAATGGCCGTAAAACTTGGTGACGCCGTGAAAGTCATGGCGGGACAAGACGGCTGGCAAGTTTCGATCGACGGCGTTGCGCAAGGCTCGGGCTATATCGGTGACATGATCCGCGTGAAAATTCCGCGCACCCAGAAAGTCGTCTCGGGATTGTTAACTGAAAAAGGACAGGTCGAAGTCCGATGAAACGTTTTGCTCTGCTCTTCACATTCGTTTTGATCGCCGCGATGACATCGGGATGCTCGAGCCTCGGAAAATCGCTCCGCGCTTTGATCACGGGTCGTGATTCGAACGAAGCTCCGGTGAAACAAGTCTCCACGCCTCGGTTTTCTGAAAATGAAAACGTTCGCGCAACTGGGGATCGCCAGTACAAGCGCATGAATCGCCAAAAGCTAGAGGAAGAAGCAGAACTGAAAGCCGATGCCGGTTCACTTTGGGTGATGGAAGGACAAGGCGCTTACCTCTTCTCGCAAAACCAAATGCGCATGGTAGGTGATCTTCTCAACGTGAAGATCGAGGGTTCTCCCAAATCTCAGTTGCAAACAAAAGTGCGCGTGATCGCAAAGCTGTTAGATCGTCTTGATAATCCCGGTCGCGGCTTAGCTTCACAGGGTGTGCCAGGCGCAAACGCTCCCGCACCGGGCGCGCAGCAGCCGGCGACACCGGCTCCGGCCGCTGGTGCGAATCCGGCAGCACCTGCAGCTGACGGGCAGCAACCCGCTGCCAAAGAAGGTGAAGCTCAGGCGAAGGGTGATTCTCCTTTTAGTGTGCAGACAGTTCCTACTCGAATTGTTGAGCAGCTCAAAGACGGAAGCTACCGTGTGCGCGGTATGCAGCCCTTCATGATCGGCAAGCGTGAGTACAAAGTGATCGTCACGGGAATTGTTCGGCCTGAAGATTTCGATGACGCCGGTCTCGATGCTTCACGTCTTCTCGATCCCCAGTTCGATATCGTGAGCTCGAAAAAAGGAGCAACGTTGTGATCCGACTTCTCGCCCTTTTTTCGATTCTTGCCTTAGCGATGCCCGCTGACGCTGCACGTGTGAAAGACATCGCGAACGTTCGCGGCGTTCGTGACAACCAACTGATCGGTTACGGGATCGTTGTCGGACTCAAGGGCACTGGTGACTCAAAGAGTGAATTCACGAACAAGTCTGTTTCGCGCATGTTGGATAAGCTCGGGATCAAGCTTGAGGACAAAGAAGTCGCGAGCAAGAACGTAGCGGCGGTTATTATCACCGCGACACTTCCCGCGTTCGCACGCGCCGGAAACAAAATCGATTTAACTGTAAATTCAATTGGCGACGCTTCAAGTCTCGCGGGCGGAACACTTTTGCAATCGCCTCTGCGAGCGGCCGATCAACAGATCTACGCGGTCGCGCAAGGTGCGCTTCTCGTTGGTAACGGCAACGACGCGCATTTGACCGCGGGTCGGCTGCCGAATGGCGCGATCATCGAGCGCGATGTTGCAGAGGATTTCACTTCGCGCAAAATGTTTCGCCTGACTCTGCACAATCCTGATTTCACGACGGCTGCTCGTTTAGCGAAGAAGATCAATCTCGATCTCTCCGGTAAGTACGCGACGGCAAAAGATGCGGGCACGGTGGATATCGTTGTGCCGTTCTCTTATGAAGGTCGCGCCGTCGAACTTCTCGCGAGCATCGAGTCTCTCGAAGTGACTCCTGATTCGCGAGCGCGTGTGATCGTGAACGAAAAGACGGGAACCGTGGTGATCGGTGAGAACGTTCGCATTTCTCGGATCGCGATCAGCCACGGAGACCTCACCGTGAAAGTCGATGCCGGCAAAGGTTCCGGCACGTCCGGTGGTAAAAGTAAAGACCAGGACCGGGTTGCCGTCCTGGACACAGGTACGAGCGTGGGAGATCTCGTTAAAGCGATGAACTCGCTAGGAGTCTCTCCGAAAGACCTGATTACGATCTTGCAAAACATCAAAGCGGCCGGTGCGCTTCAGGGCGAGCTGGAAATTTTGTGAAAACTGTTTCGGAGTTTAACGAGATTATCTAGAATGAAAGAAGGTACACGGGTGAACACATGGATGCGTTCACCTCGGGGGACGGTGAGTCGGAGTTCGATGACCAAGGAAGGTTCAAGAGCTTTAGACCGTTTCGAGCAGGGAACAGGAGCAAGAAGTCAGGCGCCAGGAAAGGCACTTACTTTTAGCTGTACTAAGAATCTGAGCACAGGATGTGCGACGATGCTCTGGCTCACCTCTCCATTTTTTTGTACCGAATCACCTTCGGTGATTCTTTCCTGCGATCCTCGCTCTCCGCTCGGTTCTCGCGAACGCCAGGGGCTTGGCCCCTTGGATCCCCAGCAGAGCTCCTTACTAGATCTCGGAAGTGTGCTGCGCTTCGCTTGCATGTTTGCGCGGGCTGCGCGCGCAAAAAAGCAGAGCTTTTTACGAGGCCCAGTAGTGCTGCGCTTCGCTCGCATGTTCGTGTGGGCTGCGCACACGACCCAGCAGAGCTCCTTACGTAGTACAGAGGCACTTAAATCAAAAATGTTGATGGAGGCGGCGTGAGTTCCATCGGAAGAGTTGGCGGTCTCCAGCGAGTAGCGCGCGATGAAGAGTCGCAAGGCCTCGAAGCGATTCGCAAGCGTGATGATCGCGAGATGAAAGAGCCCCGCAATGCGCAGCTTGATCAAGCAGCGAAGATGTACGAAAAACAATTTCTGCGCGAGATGGTCAAAGCCATGCGCGGAACGGTGAGTTTCGGAATCGAAAAGCCGTCAATGGCCGAAAACGTATACCGCGACGAGCTCGACAATCAATACGTTGAATCGTGGGGCGATAAGGGCGGCATCGGTCTGGCCGACCTCATTTACGATCAAGTGATGGAGCGCTACTTCAACGGCTCGGCCGGTGGTCGAGCTTTGAAAGAGCAAGGTGCGATTCCTCTCACGGATCGCGATCTCGCAAAAGTTCATCGTGTGAAAACGACCGAGACTCCCGGCCAGGTCCCGCTTCGAGTGGAACTCAAGCCTTCTGCCGACGGAAGTCCAGCGAAATTGCAAGCTCCTTGGGATGCCGAAGTGGTGTCGAATTCGCGCCTTGAGGGCGGAAAAACGGCACTCACGCTCAAGCATGGCGACAGTTTGAAATCGACCCTGATTTTTCAAGGAGTTGCGAGTGCGGACGCACAGCCCGGAGCGAAGATCGCTCGCGGAACGCAGGTCGCAGTTTTGAGCCCCGAGATCCGCACCTTCTTCTGGAATCTAAATAGATCGATCGCGAACCCAGACGGCAGTCCTGCTCAATGAAAACGATTCTTGCAGGACTAGGATCCGTGAAGGATCCTGGCTTGCGCTACGCGAGAAAAGTTTCTTGAGCCGCGTCTCAATATGGTACACTGGCTTAAGCGCTCCCACGGAGGGTCATAAGAATGAAAATCTCGAATAAAACGCCGAATCCGATGCAGCAGGCGGAAATCGCGAAAAGCACGAAACTCGGTGGTGCTGAAGCCGCGCTCGAAGGAAAAAAATCGAAGCCTTCAGTAGGCGTCGCTGATTCGACTCGCGTTGATCTCTCTCCGCGCGCGCAAGAGATGGCGAAAGCGAAAGAACTCGCGACTCCTTCTAATGATATCGACGAAGCAAAAGTTGCGCGTCTTCAAGCGCTCATCGATTCAGGCAAATACAAAATCGACGCGTCGGCAATTGCTGATCGCTTGGTCGATGAACACACGAAGATGCCCTAAAGTTTGCGAGCTCTCTTAAAGAGGGCTCACGCGCTGACTCGATTGATGAACTGATTTTGACTTAAGCGAACGAGGATCCAAGGATGAATCCGAACGCGCCTGCAGAGACTCCGGCAAACAACTCAAATATCGAAAGCTCGAGCGATACCGAAAAGCTCTCTACGGAGAAGATTTATTCGGAGCTCGTGGACAATCTCGAAAACCTCGTCAAGGTTTACCGCTCGCTTCTCGAAGTTGTTCGCCGCGAAAAAGAAATTCTCGTTGCGAGCAAGCTCGACGAGCTCAATGAAAACAACAAATCGAAAGACGCGATGTTGATTCGCATTCGTTCGCTGGAGAATCAGCGCACGAAGTGGGCGCGCGATCTCGCAGCAGCCGTTGGCGCTGACGTAGAGAATCCGCGCCTTCTCGATATCGCAAATCACTCCGAGCTTCGTATGGCGGAACGTCTTCGCAATATGCACTCGGTTTTAGATTTGCTAGTTCGTCGCGTAGCTGACGTAAACAAACAGAACGAAGAACTCGTTCAAGCGGCACTCAGCAACATCACGGGCGCGATGGAAGCGATTCGCGATGGCTTGAAGCCGAAGCCGACTTACGGTCGCCAAGGTTCCTTCAAAGGCGAAGTGAAGTCGGAAGGCGCAAGCCTCGTAAGCAAAGAAGCTTAATTGGAAGCGATTTCGGTGGAACCGGTCGGAGACCGGGACCCCAGAGTCCAGAACAACTCGCCAGAGCAGGACGCCCTGGCAAAACGGGATCGATGAACGGGGAGTGATCGCAAGTCGATCGCAACCCGCGGTGCGAAGGAGAACTCTTCGCCCACTGAGGACAGGATGTCGAAGATCCACGGCATGATGGATACGGGCCGCCGCTCGATGATGAACTCACAAACGGCGCTCCAGACTGTCGGCCATAACATCGCGAATAAAGGGACGGAAGGCTACTCGCGCCAGCGCGTAGAAATTCAGTCCAACGAAGCCGTTGGTTTCGGCAAACTCCGCGTAGGGACTGGCTCCAAAACCGCAAACGTCACGCGCATCAACAACCCTTACCTTGAAAAGCAAATCGGAAAAGAGCAAAGCACGCTCGGTTACTTCCAAGGTAAAGGCGACGCCATGGTTCGCGTCGAGCAGGTCTACAACGAGCAGATCAACAAAGGTTTGAATACGTTCGTGTCGGAGTTTTTCAACTCTTTCCGCGAATTCGCGAACAACCCTGAAAGTCTCGCGACACGTACTCAAGTGAAAGAAACCGCCGAGTTCCTTGCACGTGACTTCCAGCGGATCAGCAGCAACTTGACCGAGATTCAAAACGACGTCGATCAGCAAATCGTCACGCACATCGAAGAGATCAATCAGGCGACGAAGGAAATCGCGAGCCTGAACGAAAAAATCCAGACGGTTCAGATTCAGGGTGGACCTGCAAACGACGAACGCGACCGTCGCGATCTTTTGATCAAACAACTCGGTGAGAAGGTCAATATCCGTTGGGCCGAAGGCGAAGACGGAATGGTCACGATCACGGCCGGAAACTCCGGTCTCCTCGTGGCGGGTTACGATGCAAAACGTCTCGAAGCTCGCGGAACCCCCGCGCGCGGCGGAAAGAACGATGGAAACGTCGATGTTTTCTATTACAACGCCGACGGTGCTGAGCCCTATAACCTCACGGAGCAGCTCACCGGTGGAAAAATCGGTGGACTTCTCGAGGTTCGCGATAAAGTCATCGCCGATCTTCACAACAGTGTTGATCAGATGGCCATCAAGATCGCGACTTCCGTGAATGATGTTCATCGCCAAGGCTTCGATGCTTACAACAAGCAAGCGGTGAACTTCTTCGAGATCCCGACGGATGCAAAGAACGCAGCTGAAGGTTTGAAAGTTTCGGCTGCTATCTCGCAGGACGTGGGACGAATCGCCGCCGGTGCAACGCCGTTCGCACCAGGTGATAACCGAATCGCCAACAGCATCCACGAGCTTCAGTTCAAGGGTGTCATGGACGATGGCCGCTCAACGCTTGATGAGTTCTACAACTCAATGGTTGGCCAAGTGGGTATTCAAGCTCGGCGAGCCGAGATGTCGACCCAATCCCAAGGCGACATCGTCAAGCAGCTCGGCAACATCCGCGAATCCATCAGCGGCGTCAGCCTCGACGAAGAAACAACGAAACTGATCGAGTATCAGAAGGCCTTCGACGCTTCGGCGCGACTCATCCGTACGGCCGACGAAATGTTCGATACGGTTCTTAGCCTGAAGAGAATGTAGGTGATTAAATGAGAATCGCCGACAAGATGAACTACGACCAGGTGAAGTCTAGCCTCTCCAAAAATCGTGCGGAGATGGCGGATCTTCAGAACAAGTCGGCTACGCAAAAACGCGTGAACAAGCCGTCGGACGATCCGCTCGCCGCGACTCGAGTCCTGCAGGCGCGCACGGAAATCAACAGCGGCCAACAATTTTTGAAAAGCGTCAGCCAGGCTAAAGCGTTCCTCGAGTATTCCGATCAGTCGCTCGGTGAGTTGACCGATATCATCAGCCGCGCCAAAGAACTCGCGCTTTCGCAGTCCAACGATCCTTCGGCGGGTGAGCAATCGCGACAAGTGGTCGCGGCAGAAATCGAGCAACTCTTCAGTCAGGCCGTTCAAGTTGGGAACCGCAAACTTGCGGATCGATTCTTGTTCGGTGGATTTAAAACGACTCGAGCTCCCTTCGATGCCCAAGGTCGGTATTTCGGAGATAGCGGCGAGATCAAAATTTCGATTCAAAAAGAGGGTTCTGTCGCCATGAATATGCCTGGTGACAGAATCTTTCTGGGTCAGGATGCGAAGGCCCCGGCGGATGCCGGCCCTGATCCTGCCCAGACATTAGACTCTAAGCGCCCACGCGAAGAACGTGTCGAAATGCGTGGACCTGCCTCTGAAACAGGCGCAATTCCTTTGCGCGCAGGTGAACAAGAGAATGCAGAAAACGAAGATGTGAACCTCACGTCCTCATGGCGAGGCGCGGGTGTAAATGTTTTCGATGTGCTGCGCGATCTGAACACGGGACTCCGCGCAAACGACAAAGCAACCGTTCAGGAGTCTTTGGATCAGCTCGACAATGCGTTAGCCCAGGTTGTTCTAGCTAGGGCGCAGCTGGGTTCTCGCGTTTCTACTCTAAACAGCGCGATGGAGTCGCTGCAAAAGGGGCAAGTGGATTCGAAGACGATGGCAAGTCAGATGGAAGACATCGACACCTTCGAACTCGTCACGGATCTGAACAAAACAGAAAGCACGTTGAAGGCTTCGCTTGCAACATCAGGCAAACTGATCCAGGCGAGTCTCCTTGACTTCCTAAGATAAAAATAATAGCTACAGTTCCGTTTCAATTCAGCCGTAAGAGCTGACATGATGGTCGCGAGAGTGCGCAACAGTGAGAAAGAGTTCGCACTCAGCGGTCAGGCTAGTGAGCTTTCATTTGGTCGAGTTTCCGCAGTACGTGGAATCGTCCAACGAAAGAGAACTCCGCTCTGATCGCAACTTGGTTCACGGTTCTGGTCTACGACTCTTCAGTCTTGATCATGTTCTCGAGCTCCAAAACGCGAAATTCCGCAGGTCACGCCTTCACGACGTCCGTTCCGGCAGGGACGCATCAGAAAAGACGTTAGATGAAGGGCACTGGACGCAGCCTGGGAAGTCCCATTAGCTAGGAACGCGGCGGCACGACTAAGTTTGGTAAGTCGACCGTGAGCTCAAAAACTTTGACCAGGATGTTGAAGGAGATTTCGAATGTTAGTTCTTACCCGTAAGCTCGGCGAATCCATTGCGATCGACGATCACATCAAGATCCGGGTTGTCCAAATCAAGGGCAAGCAAGTTCGCCTCGGGATCGAAGCTCCCAAAGACACGAAAATCCACCGCGAAGAAGTTTACTTGGCGATCCAAAGCCAGAACCAAGAGTCTGCGAAAGCAACTTCGGAGACGACGCGCTCCGTGGCAAAACTCCTCAAGCCCTAATTTTCTCACTTCACTGGTTGAAGTCATACTGTGAAGTCACAAGGTGAAGATTGATGAAAGCGGTCGCGAACTACGTGACCGCTTTTGTTTTTTGCCGCTTTTCTCATCAAAATAGGCGCAAAGAAGGCGCAAGATGAACCCATTCCCGCTGCGACTTGCGACGGCCTCCGCCAGGGTTCATTTATTTGCTTGCCGCCAATGATTTCCTGACCTTACGCTAGTCATCAACAAGGCACAGAATTGCAGCGCGCTCTTCAAAAAATTCAGTCGGGCTTTACCGATTTAATAACTTGCTGTGTCTTCTGATTGTGGGCATCCTCAAACTATGGTCCTGCCTTCACCAGGGGGATCGGCTCAAATATTGGGCCGAAATGTTGGTGAAGCTGGGACGAACAACCGCACTCTGTTCTTGGCGTTTGATGGATAGCTCGAGGGGATTTGGGGGAGAACTATGTTGATCCAAACGTCGAGGTTCGGACCCGTCAATTTGCAAGAAGAGGATATCCTCTCCTTCCCGGAAGGAATCCTTGGGTTCAACGACCTTCGGCAGTTCGTGCTGCTCGATGACCCGAACGATGAGATCTTCGCGTGGCTCCAATCGTGCGAAGTTCCGCAGATCGCGTTCCCGGTTCTTGAGCCAGAACTCTTCACGCAGAATTATCAGATCGCACTCACTAAACATGATTTAGAGAGTCTTGGTCTTCAGAAGCAAGAGAAGATTCGCTCTTTCTCGATCATCACGATTCCCGACGATCCGACGCAGATGACGGCGAACTTAAAAGCGCCTGTCGTCATCAACATCGAAAAGCGCGTCGCTCGTCAGATTGTTCTCCAGGACAACAACCTGGCGATTCGTGAGCCGATCTTCCAGAAGCTCCAGAGCCGCGTGGTGCAGAATCCGCAAAGCTCGATTAAGAGCCAAGCTTCTGACTGGGGCGTGGCGATTCGTTTGCCTGACAAAGGCGGCGAGCCGGAAGCGACACCTTGATCTTGGTTTGATCAACGGCCGACTCGTTGGCCTTAGGTTCAACA
The DNA here is from genome assembly GCA_005808505.1 of Bdellovibrionales bacterium. Classification (GTDB taxonomy): domain Bacteria; phylum Bdellovibrionota; class Bdellovibrionia; order Bdellovibrionales; family JAMPXM01; genus SYLX01. The sequence goes on from SYLX01000001.1 coordinate 15,725, forward strand.
AATAAAAAGGCTCCGCCAGAATCTGGTCGGAGCCTTTTGTTTTTTCCGAACTTCGGATCGAGCTCAGAAATTAGTGAGCGCGAATCGAGCGGATTTCCGAAACGTACTTGTAGCCGATCGTATCGAACTCAGTAATGTCGGCGTTGATAGTCGCGGTTGTTCCTTCCGCGAGGCACTGGTCGTTGTGGGGAAGGCAAGCCGGCTTCTCGGAGATGCCGTACTCAGATTTCAAATTCGGGAGAGTGATCTCTTCGCCGTTTTCGAGAACGAGGATGCCTTCGAAGTAAGGCTGACTCGGAGGGCAGCCGATCGCCGCGCACGTCACGGTCGAAGTCTTATTGAATTTCAACGTGCCTGTGAGTTCGGCTTCGTATGTTTTGCTTTTTGCGTGAGCCGAAGTAGCGAAAGTGAGTGCGAGGGCGAAAAGAATCGTTTTCAAACAAATCTCCTTTATCGAGTTTCGATGTGTTTCGCTCGGAGGTATTTCAAGCCGGGTGCCAGGCCTACAGTCGATTAAAGCGAGGTAGACGACAAAGGCTCTGAAAAAAGGTAAGACGTGGTTGCGTCTTGGGGCCCTGGCGGAGCCGAGCCCTTGATCCCGAAGTTCAGGAAGACGCTGCGCAAAACCGCTCCGGTGTCGCTCCGGTTCATGCTACTTCTCGGGGCCTGTTAAGGAGACCGCCCCATGCCCACGATGAAAGTTTACGAATACAACAAGTGCAGCACTTGCGTGAAAGCGCTGAAGTTTCTCGATAAGCGGGGAGTGAAGTACGAAAAGCTCCCGATCGTGGATCAGCCTCCAACGAAAGCGGAACTCAAAAAGATGCTCGCGCATCTGAAGGACGCGGGCGGAAGCTTCAAACAACTCTTCAACACTTCTGGAGTGCAGTACCGCGAGCTCGGCATCTCCGAAAAAATCAAAGCCGGCATGACGGAAGACGAAGCGATCGAGCTTCTTTCGAAGAACGGCAAGCTGATCAAGCGGCCCTTCGTTCTGACCGACAAAACAGGAGTTGTTGGGTTCGACGAAAAGAAATTCGCGAACCTGTAGGTACCAGTTTCCTTTTACAGAAGCGACGCACAATGACCAGGGCAATGATCAGCGTGGCCGCACACGCAGGCGAGCTTGCAAGGTCTAGTTCCCGAAGCTCGACCCTCAAGATCCCATCGTCTTAATCCGATCCACTCATTACCAGTACGGTGTATTCCCAGGGTGGCCAGGATGGTGTGCCCGCTTGTGAAGGGAACCGTTACATGTTCAAGACGCTACCAACTCGGATGGTGGCTCGTGCGTTCGGATGGATCGCGCTCGCAAGTGCGCTGATGATCCTTTGGCCCGCGCATGCCTTTGCCCAAAACCTCAACCAGGCTCCGATGATTTTCGATGTGCGAAAGTCGTTGCCGCTTGAGCCGACCGAACCCGCTTACCACGACTTCTACATCAATGCGGGTCCTGATGCCGGCTTCAAGAAGGGGCAGTTCGTTACGGTCGTGCGCCAAGTGCCGGTTCACGATCCCGTGCAGAATAAGCAGCAGGGAATTTTGCACATTACCGTAGCTCGTCTTCAGGTGATTCACGTTGAAAGAACGATCACGGTCGCCAGACTCCACTCCGAATTCACGGATGAAGAGCGGCCGACTCTAGAGTTTGAAGCCGTCATGATCGGCGATCGGGTGGATCCCGCATCACTTACAATGGAAGCTCCGGCCAAAAAGAAAAAAGGCGTTAAGTCTGCGGAATCAAAGAAAGAAGAGCCTAAGCAGTTCGTGCAGGTGGACGTGGCCGAGCAAGCTCCGGCGGGTCCAGCTCCGGCTGCGGCCACCCAGGCAGCGGTGGCTGCGGCTCCGGCACCAGCTTCAGCGCCTCAAGGGCCGGCAGCTGCAGTGCAGAAAAACTCTTCCCCGTCGACGAACTCGCCTGATATGGTCCGCGTTCCAATTCCCGCCGGTACGACGACTCTCTGACTTCGCTCTTGAGAGCCCGTGCTTCGGCGCGGGTGACCGGGAGCAAATCAATGTACTTCCAGCTGAAAGTTTTAGGTCTTGCGCGCAAAGAAGAAGACGCGTTCACAAGCGCTTGCTTTGAACTCGGCGCCGCAGGTGTCGCCGAAGATCTTAAGTTCGTTCAAAAAGATCTCCGCTACGATCCTGACGTTGTCGAAACGCCGACGCTCGATATGAACGTTTACTTCACCGAGGCTCCTGGTGAAGATGCCGTGCTCCAACTGCAGTCTCACTATCCGCAAGCACGTTTTGAGATGACGGCCGAGGAAAACAAAGATTGGTTAGAGGAGTGGAAGAAAGGCTTCAAACCGTTTCTCTTCGCGCACCCGTTCTGGGTCATTCCCGCTTGGCTCACGCCACCGGCCGAAGCTCCGCAAGATAAGAACCTGCACATCTACGTTGAGCCTGGAATGGCGTTCGGTACCGGCACGCACGAGACGACTCGTCTTGCCGCCCAACTCATCATCGAGGAACTTCCGCGCTCCAAGCCGCAGTCGGTCCTCGACGTTGGAACAGGTACGGGAATCCTCGCGTTGATCGCTCTCCGCATGGGAGTTCCAACTAACGTTGGTATCGACATCGACCCCGAAGCGCGCCGCACGGCTCGCGAAAATCTCGAGCGTAACCACGCAACGCAAATTGAGATTCCGGATAAGAACTTAGAAGACATCACGGGCACGTACGATCTCGTCATCGCGAACATCATCGACGGTGTCCTCACGACTTTGCGCCACGATCTCACACGCGTGTTGAAGCCCAAAGGCAAAATGGTTTTGTCGGGCGTGTTGATGGATCGCGAGTCAGAGTTCTACGAGACCTTCGTCAAGGATACGGGCCTTCGCGTGATCAAGAAAATTTCGGAAGGCGAGTGGTCCGGCGCTTTGCTTGAGCGAGTTTGATCGTGCGACGTTATTGGATTCCCAAAGAAGCTTTGCAAGGAGATGAAGTCGTCTTGCGCGGAGACGTGCTCCATCACATCCGTGATGTGTGTCGTCTACACGCAGGAGCGAAGTTCGAAGTCATCGTCGAGGGTGGGCAAGCTCACCTGGTCGAGGTGACTAGCGAATCCAAGCAAGAGTCTCGCGCGCGAGTTTTGGAGACGCGAAAGATTCCAGAAATTCCGAAGCCGCACATTCACCTTGTGATGTCGGTTCCGCGGTTTCCGGTTTTCGAAGCCGTGGTTGAGAAAGCGGTCGAGCTCGGAGTCGCCGCGATTCATCCCTGTTTTTCTGATTTCAGCTTCATTCGGAAACAAGAAGACGTCTTTCAAAAGAAGCGCGCGCGTTTTGAGAAGATTGTAGTCAGCGCGACTCAGCAATCGGGTCGTGGTGACTTGATGCCTATTCACGAGCCTGTGGCTTTGGAGCAGCGGCTCAAAACGTTTAACCAGCATGGGCGAGCGGCGGGTCTTTTTGCGTATGAAGGCAGCGCCGTCCTCTCGGCCAAACAAGGCTTGAGTCGAGTGCAAGAAAGCACCCCCGACGAGGTTTGGGTTTTCGTTGGAAGCGAAGGTGGTTTCTCGGACCGTGAGGTCGAGCTTTTCCAAGCGGCGGGCCTGAAACCCGTGACGCTTGGAGCACAAGTTCTGCGCGTGGAAACGGCTTGCGTCGCCCTAGTGAGCATCATAAAGTATGACTTTGATTTGATGCGTTGATTCTCGGGTAGGGCTGAGGGGGGCGGAATGGCAGATCCGTTTGATGAGTTCGAGTTCAAGCCGCTGACGGAAGGCTTGGGCTTCCATAAAAAAACCGAAAAGCCTAAAGCCGAAACTCGTCGTTCGTCGATCGAGACAGAGCGTGCACCGCAAAAACCTGCTGAACGTGCAAGCCGCGCTCCGATTGAAGTTCCTTCTGCGCGTTCACTCCTGTTAGGTGACGACAACGAGACGCCAGAGCGTCTCTCTTTCGATACGCCAACTCCAACAGCTCCTTCGACTCCTTCTTCAAAATCAATTTCGGATTTGATCGCGTCGCTTCCTCCCTCATTGGACTTCATCTCGACGAAAGAAGAAGAGTCACTCGATCGTTCGACTCGCCCGGCGACTCCTACATATAAGACAACCGAGCCTGAGACAGGACGTCCGCAGATTTTCCAGCCTCTCGCGCGCAGTGATTACAGCGATTCGTTTGGAACTGGCGCAAGTGCAGGGCTAGGCAAAAAGCCTGCAACACCGGCGGCACCGACCATCGGGAACGTTCTTCCTCCTCCGGGAACAAAGGCCGCAGTCACGACTTCCACGATGCCGGCCGTGCCTGTCCCGACGATTCCGAAGCCGACGGCGCCTTCGCCTTTCAAAGAGAGACTGGACGAAAGCTTTGCGCGCGCCTTCCCGCACGCCGAAAAACTCGGCGAGAAAAAAACCGACGTTGCCACGGATAAAGCGGCTGCCGTTTCGACAAACGTTGTTCCCGTTCCGGCGCACTTCGGTGCGATCCTCGTCGACGGAATGGTCGTCACCGGAATGGCCACAATCCTTCTGGTTTGCATCGTCGCGATCACGCGCGTGAACTTGATGGGGCTTCTCTCCAATGCGCAAACGGATGGACCAACGCAGATCCATCTCGCGCTTCTCGGCATCGCAGTTATGCATCTGTACCTCCTCACGGCGCGAAGCTTCTTCGGCGCGAGCCTCGGTGAATGGGCGTTCGATCTGCAGATGGGAACAGATGCGGATCAAGCTCGCGCCACTTACCCGCTTCAAGTTGCGTGGCGATCGATTGCGGTCACGCTCACGGGATTAGCTTTGCTTCCGCTCATGTCGCTCATTTTCGGCCGCGATCTTCTCCGCTACATCACGGGCCTTCAGCTCTTTAACAGGCCGTAAGATGGGTCAAGTCGTTCGCTCTTGGAAAGAACTGGTGACCGCGCTCGATTCTCGTCGAGCCGGTAAACGCGTGGTCTTCACCAACGGATGCTTTGACATCTTGCACGTGGGACACGTTCGTTATCTTCAAGAAGCACGAGCGCAGGGTGATCTCTTGGTCGTTGGACTCAACACCGACTCAAGCGTTAGCCGAATTAAAGGTCCAGAACGTCCGGTGCAGAACGAAGCTTCGCGCGCCGAAATTTTGGCCGCACTCGGCTGCGTGGACTTCGTCACTTACTTCGACGAAGAAACTCCGCTGAACTTGATCAAGGAAGTAAAACCCGACGTTCTCGTCAAAGGCGGCGATTACACGATCGATCGCATCGTGGGTGCCGACTTCGTGATGAGTCGGGGAGGCGAAGTGAAGTCGCTTCAGTTCTCGCAAGGTCATTCGACAAGCACGCTCATCGAAAAAATTCGTAAGCTCTGATTCAACGAGCGGAAATCGCCGCTAGATCAGTCTTTCGGCGAGTCTCA
>SYLX01000262.1 GCA_005808505.1 Bdellovibrionales bacterium
CGAAAATCTTCATCGTCACTGATGTTCCAAAAATGCGCGAGCTCGTGGAAAATGGTGCTTCGGACGCGTCGGGTGAACTGCGGATCTTCGGCATCGAGCCTTGGTCCTCGGACGGTAAGAATGACCGTACGAGCTTCGGTATTTTCTAGAACGCTCCCCCCGACACCGAGGGTAGGTGAACTCTTCACCCAGTTGATCATGAAGTAAGCCTTCGCGTGCGGTCGGCCGCCAAGCTGTTGGGTGTAGTGAGCGTTCGCGGCCACAAGTTCGCGCCGGATCGAAGCGCTCAACCATTGTGGAAGCCCTTCATCCATCAAGAGTTCAAGCGAGCCTTCGCGGCGAACATGTCCATCACCGAAAAACAAGTAGGCGTCTTGGCCGGAGTTGTTCAGGAGCGATGAGACTTCGACCGGAAGCTTCAGTCTCTGGCCATCGATCACCACGTATTTTTGCCCGAGCTTCGAGCCCGTGATGATCATGCGGTAGTTCGTGTTGAGCGGCTTTTCAAACTGCACCTTCACCGCGAATTGTTTGAGGTGCACACCCATCGATCCATTTGAAAACTCCAAGAAGGGATCGTAATACGCCTGCATGCGCCCGGTGTACGGCGCAATTTGGAACGTGACTTGCGTGCTGGGCTGATCGAACTCAAGTCGTTCGGTGTTTCCTGGCCCTTGCGTCCAATGAGCGCCAGGTGTCAGAGGTTTCCATGTGCGGGCACGATACGCATTCCAATCTTGTTCAAACTGAAAGCTCTTAAGCGGATGGGAGAAAACGTAAGTGAGGTCAAACTGTCGGGGAGATCGCGCCTTGAGTTCGACTTGAACTTCGAAGTCTTTACTCGACGGATAGCTTTGCCCCACAAGCTGAGTTTGGAGACGCTGCGGTTTTGCTTTCCTCGCTGGCGGCGATTGGCAACCTGCCATCGCAACTAGGGCGAGCGCAAAAAGCACAGCCATAAGTGTAGAGTTTGAGGGCGCGAGTCTCACGCCCTTATCGTTACCGCAAACCGCTCGAGCTGCAATTACTCGTACCGTTTAGTGCGCAATTGTTCTGTCTCAGCTTCGGCTTTCCATTGCTTCATCGCAGGGTGATTGAGCGAAAGCGTTACATAATCCTTCTCGGATCCACTCAGCGGTAGGTTGCGAGCGAATCCCAAATCAAGCGAGGTCCGCTTCGAAAGGGATTCCAAAATGTTTGAGCACAAGCCAAGGTCGAAGCGACCAAGAAGACTATTTCTTATTGCCGATGCAAAGTTTCATCGTGAACTCCGGCCAAGTTTCTGAATCGCGCGTGGCCAGTGCTTTTGCTTTTCTTCGAGAGGAATGAAAGAGGCGGCCGCAGCCGTATCGTTGCACCTCTCAAACTCTGCGAGCGTGAGACCGTGTTCTCGTCTTAAAAGTTCGTACTCATGCAGAAGATCGATGTCGAAGACGCCAGGGTCATCCGTGTTGATCGTGACCGGAATTCCAAAATCCATCAGCTTGCGGAACGGATGACTTTTCGTAGAGCTGACGGCGTTCGTCAACCAGTTGCTCGTTGGACAGAGCTCGAGCGGAATGTTCCGTTCGCGAACAAACTCCATGATCTCTTGCGAGTGCTGGATTTGTAGACCGTGGCCAATTCGCTCAGCGCCTAAACGTTCGATCGCTGTTTTCACGTAGCCCGGAGCTTCGGGCGCGTTAGCTTCCCCAGCGTGCACGGTGAGGTGAAGTCCCGCTTTTTTCGCGCGCTCGAACAAAGGAGCGAACGGAGCGGGATCAAAACCTTCTTCGTTATCGGCGAGGTCGAGCGCCACGAAGGAGCCTCTATTCGCGATTGCAAAGTCGGTAACGCGAACGGCGTCCTTGAACGGGAGGATCCGTTGGATGATCGCGATGAAACCAACCGCAATCGGGAGATGCTTCGCACGATCGCGTCCACGCTCGATTGCGCGGTGGATTTGATCGAAGCTTAGATGTTCGTGACCCTGCTGAATGAAAGTAGGAGCGTAGCGAAGTTCGAGAATGCGGATGCCTTCGTTACAAGCGTCTTCGATCACCTCGTAAGTGATCCGCTCAAGGATCTCTTCGGAAGTGAGAACTTTCTGCGTAGCTAAGAATTTGTTGAGAACGCTTTCAAGATCCCGCATCGGCTCGGTGACCAAAAACTTTTGCTTTAGTTCCGCATCGTTGCTTGGGACCTCAAGACCAGCGGCGACCGCTAGCTCACGGAGCGTAGATAAACGCATGGAGCATTCAAGATGACGATGGAGCTCGGCTTTGGGAATTCGGCGCAAGTCGTCGATGGGATGCCTCCTGTTCGCGTGACGCCATCCTAGGCACCCGCGCTCAACCTGACAACTCGGAGAATCTGTTGACGCGAAGTTCAAGTCAGGCGAGAAAAGTGGCTCCTCGCAAAAATTTGGCCTCGAAGAATTGGCTGATCCTTACGCTGATCATTTCAGGGAGAAAACTATGAGCGCCGTGACGAACGCTTTGACACCCCTCACTCTTACTTCACGTTTGGCCGGAACCCCCAAAAACAAACCTCGCTTCGCAACAACGGTTCAACTGAACTCCGGCGAAGCTGTGGCAGTAGCGGATCCTCGCGCCACTCGCGCGATGGTAGCGCTCATGGATATGAATGCGCTCCACGGGGGTGCAGCCAGCCACTACGGCGGACCTGCGGCGTTTGCGGAACTCATGTCGGCTACTCACGGTTTGATGTTCCATCTCTCAAGCAAAGCACGTGTCGAATGGCACGAAGCTTTTCACTTCGTAAACGATGCGGGCCATTGCGAAAACGGGATCTACGCTCTCAAAGCGAATTACGGATTCGCCGACATCACGGTCGACGCGTTGAAGAAGTTCCGCTCAATTGAAAGTGTTCTCACGGGTCACGGTGAGGCTCACTTGTTCCCGCAAGGTGTTCTTGTCTCCAACGGGCCGCTCGGTTCTGGTTTGCCGCAAGCCCAGGGCCTCGCGATTGCCGACGCGCTGGCGGGAAAAAAGCGCGTCACGGTTTGCGCGCTTTCTGATGGTGGCGCAATGGAAGGCGAAGCCAAAGAAGCTTTGACGGCGATTCCGGGTCTCGCGAAGCGCGGGAAAGTTGCGCCGTTTGTTCTCGTGATCAGCGACAACCGCACCAAACTTTCGGGCCGCATCGAGACGGACTCGTTCTCGATGGAACCTACTTTCCAATCGCTCGAAAAATTGGGTTGGCGTGTTCTCCGTCTCGAAGATGGACACCACCTGCAAGCCTGCGTCTCAACACTTGAAGAAGCCATCGCGCAAGTGAGCCTTGATCCTACGGTTCCGGTAGCGATTCACGCGCGTACGATCAAAGGAAAAGGCAGCAAGAAAGCGGAAGCTTCAGCAACGGGCGCCCACGGATTCCCGCTAAAGAAAGCCGAAGAATTGCCTGCGTTCCTGAGCGAAATCTACGACAGCGGAAACGTGCCGCAAGAATTCCTCACTTGGGCTGAGGAACTCACGGCTTACGAAGCGAAGAAAGCAGCGGCGGGAAAAACGGAAGCTTCGAATCTCGCTCCGGGTGCGGCACTCTTAAAGAAAACTCCGAACGAAAAGATCCAGGCCGGTGTCGCGGCGGCTTTCATCCGCGCACGTCAAAAAGGACTTCCGGTTGTTTCGGTCTCCGCCGATTTGCAAGGTTCAACGGGCTTAGCGGATTTTCAAAAAGCTCATCCTGAATCAGCCATCGACGTAGGTGTTGCCGAGTCGAACATGATCTCGACGGCCATTGGCCTTTCGATTGCGGGCTACATTCCTGTCGTCGATACCTTCGCGCAGTTTGGTGTAACGAAAGGTGCATTGCCTCTCACGATGGCCAGCTTGTCGCTAGGCCCGGTCATCGGCATTTTCTCGCACACAGGGTTCCAAGATGCGGCGGACGGAGCCTCTCACCAAGCGCTGAGCTTCTTTGCACAAGTCGCTTCGATTCCGCACGTCGAAGTGTATTCACTCTCGACTAGCAGCGAGGCCGATGCGCTCATCACGGAAGCAGTCGAATCGTTTGCAAGCGATCGCCGCCAAGGCAAAACGCCTCCGACACGTCTCTTCTTCCTTGGTCGCGAAAACTTCCCGCGTCGCCTGACGGAAGAGTCTGTTCCGTACAAGCTTGGCAAAGACCAAGTTGTCATGGACACAACGTCAGAGTTTTCGAAATCCGTTACGCTGATCGCAAGCGGCTCGCTCGTTCCTGAAGCGCTGAAAGCGTGCGATGTTTTGCGCGAAAAGGGCGTGGGCGCCGTGGTGATTCACGCTTCGAGCGTGAATAAGACCGACACCGAGACCGTGACCGCAGCCCTCGCGAAAACAGGCTCGCGCCTTATCACGGTTGAAGAACATCGTTTGATTGGCGGCATGGGCGCGATGCTCACGCATGCGTTGGCACTTAAAGGTCAAACATTCAAAGTGAAGTCACTCGGCGTAGGTGATCATTTCGGGCAGAGCGCTTACTCAGCGCTTGATCTGTACAAGCGCCACGGACTCGACAGCCAAGCGATCGCGAAAGCGGCGAGCGAACTTCTTTAACCAGTAAGGGGCGTGGCCACGCCCCTAGATCCCTGAAAATAAAAAACGCGCCTCATCGGGGCGCGTTTTTTATTTGTCGCAAAAATTTCGGATCAAACCAGTTATGTTTGCGGCTTGTCTTTGCCGTCAGCGGCTTTTTGCTCGTTCTGAGCGTGATTTTGAGATTGATTGCCAGCATTGAGATTTTCGCGGCGAGTGACGTCGATTTCGTCTCCGTCCATGCCTTTTTTGAATCCGCGGATCGCTTCACCAAGCGATTTGCCAAGACCCGGAAGACGGGAAGGACCAAAGAAAACAAGAACGATAACCAAGACCAGGATCAGGTGAAGAATCGAAAAACCGCCCATGGGCTCTCCTTTAGATGATTCTGCCGCGAAGCCATTCAAAAGCAGCTAGCTCATTTGATTTCATCCGAAACTAGCAGAAAAGCCTAAGGAATTCATCTTTCTTCTCAGAATGAGACGCTCCGTAAGGATATTCTTCTTTTTCGAGATACGCCTCCGCCCGCATCCCACCTGCGGTCGGAACGCGCCACGTTTGGCGCGTTTTAAGGATCAATGGCCGTGCGGGGTGGGCGGGCGGCGTCATTTGTCGAGGTGTCATCCGAGTCATCACCGGTCGGGGCCTCGTCAGCATCACCACCGCGACTGTTGCGAGATTCAACGCGATCTCCACCATCGGCTTCACCCTCGTTCGGGCGACGGCGACGCGGTCGGCGACGTTTTTTCGCTTTCGCTTCGGCTTCGAGGGCTTTGATCTCGTCGCGAAGTTTTCGGTAAGCGTTCCGCCAAAATCCTGCTTGGTCCGGAGTGACGAGATAATCAACTTCCGCTAGGCGAAGGCCGAGTTTGAAACCTTCGTTTTTCATCAGCGCGAGCTGACGGCGTTCCCCGCGACGTTTGAAGTCCTCGGTTCGCGCCAGCGCGGGGAGAAGTTCAATAGCCTTAACCAAAGTTGTTTGCTCGAACTTGTACATGCCAAGCTCATCGCGCATCAAACGTTGGAAGATCTCGTCCTCAATGGTGAGCGGTTCCAGACCTTGTTCAGCTCGATCGCTCGGACCTAATACCGCCGCCTGATACATCGCGAAGGTAAGCCAGCCGAAGAGTTGCGTGGTATCGGCCGGATCATCAACCAACGTGCGGTAAGCGCTGAAGTGTTCAAAGAAAAGTTCACGACGATCTTTGTGCGAGAGCAAATCGTGCAGTGTCGGAATCACATGTTTCAATATCCCAAGATCAAAGCACTCAAGAATTGCGAGCTCAGGCTCATCGAGGCGCAAGATTTTGAGAATCTCCTCGCGACGACGAGGGAGCACGGATTTTTCGAGTTCTGATGCGTGGGTCGCCATCGACGCACGAAGATTCGGCTCGATCGTAAAGCCAAGCTTATGTGAGAGTCTCAGTCCGCGCAGGATTCGAATCGGGTCTTCGATCAAGCGAATGTTAGGATCGCCGATCATGCGCAAGATGCGCGCTTCGATGTCGGGAAGTCCCTCAACGTAATCAATGAGGTTGTTCTCGATCGGGTCGTAGAACAGACCGTTCATCGTGAAGTCGCGGCGCCGAGCGTCCTCTTCAGGTGTGCCGAAAATATTGTCGCCTTGAGGAGCGTTGGGATCGAGCAAATCTTCAGGCCGAACTTCGCGGCGGAAGGTCGCCACCTCAAACTGTTGATCGTCGCGTTTCACCAACACGAGACGGAAGCGTTTGCCGATGATGAACGACATGTAAATCATGCGTTTCACTTGCGGCGGATGCGCGGCCGTTGCGATGTCATAGTCTTTCGGGTGAAAACCTAGGAGCAAATCGCGCACGCAGCCACCGACGAGAAAAGTCGTGAAGCCTCCTTTTTGGAGGGCTTTTACGATCCCGTAGGCGTGTGGGTCGATCCAATCTTGATGCAGCTCTGGCTTGCGCGTCACGGACATAGCGCTCGCAGTATAACGACGACCTTGGCCGGAAGGGTACACAAAACTCTGTGAACCGCGGGCCAAGTTGCGGTAGGGAGTGAGGATATGTCGATCCTTTCGAAGTTCTACCATCAGATCACGGGACCTGAAGACAAACCGAAACTCGTATTCCTCCATGGGGTGATGGGTTTCACGGCTAATTGGAGAAGGATCGCGAAAGCGTTCGAAGACAATTATCAAGTCCTTGTTTACGATCAACGCGGCCACGGGCGCTCGTTTCAGCCGGCGATCGGCTACGCTCCCGAGAACTATGCCGAAGATCTCGAAGGGATCTTGGATGAGCTCGGCTGGTCAAAAATTGCGCTGGTCGGACATTCCATGGGTGGTCGAGTGGCTTACCATTTTGCTTCGCAAAATCCACAGCGATTGACTCATCTCGTTATTGAAGACATCGGCCCGAGCATGAATGCCTCGACAGGTGGCTTTGTTGCCCGGATGCTCGACACGGTACCGGTGCCTTTCGCGTCGAAGAAAGAAGCGAAACTCTGGTTCGACCACGAATTTCCGCTGATCTTCAAAGATCAAAGCAACGTCATGGGGCTCTCGGCCTACCTCTACGCCAACATTACAGAGAATGAAGACAAAGAAGCCGTCTGGCGATTCTCTGTTCCCGGCATCCGAGAAAGCATCGCTCAAGGACGGGCCACCGAGCGTTGGGATGATCTGGGACAGCTTTCGGTTCCGACTCTTCTGGTGCGAGGCGAAAACTCCAAAGATCTCCCGCGTGATCTCTACGAGAAGGTGCTCGCCGCCAATCGACACATTGAAGGTGTCGAGATCAAAAATTCAGGCCACTGGGTCCACAGTGATCAGCCAGAATTGTTCATCGAAGTCGTTCGTCGATTCCTCGACGGTCAAAAAACAGGTCGCGGACTCGGGCATTGAGCCCCATTAGAACCTCTTGAAAACGGAAGGTTCTTTGACAAAAAAGCTAGCAGTCAGCTACAGTCGGGGGGCGTATTTGACAGATCGTGTTAATGGCCGCGGCAAGATCGATAGAGTTCCTTATGACCTATGACTTACCTGCTGATGGCCTTCTATTTGGCGGAACCCGTTATCTTTTCGGGTCTGCGGTGCTTCGGTTCTGTGATGATTTTAGCTCTGCGATTGGTAGCAACGAGATTGGTTCACTCAAGTACGCGCGATGACAACAATCAAGTTCCCGACTTAAAATCGATTTCGGGAACTCAAGCCAAGATCGGCAGTATCCGCTTGGCACAGCAGTTTTTGGAAGGTCACCTTGAAATTCTCTGATCTTGATCTCCACCCCACTCTTCAAGCATCCATCAACAAACTCGGATTCGAAGAAGCGACGCCCATCCAAGCGGCGACAATGCCGCACGCCCTCGAAGGGCGCGACGTCGCGGGTCTTGCGCAAACCGGGACCGGCAAGACAGCCGCCTTCTTGCTTCCGATGATGGAAAGAATCATCTGGGCTCGCGAAAATCCTGAGCAGCTTTCGGAGGAGATGAAAGCAAAGCGCGATAAGCGCATGTTTGCGGATTGGCGCTCAAATCAATTCGTTCTCGTTCTTGTTCCTACGCGTGAATTAGCGGAGCAAGTCTACGAGAACGCTATCAAGTTCGTGGGTGAATCGGGCCTCAAAGCTGTTTCGATTTACGGCGGAGTCTCGTACGACAAACAAAAAGAAGGACTGCGCAACAACGTTGAGTTCGTGATCGCAACTCCAGGACGTTTGCTAGATCTCTACAAAGAAAATCTCGTCGACTTGAAGCAAGTTCGCGCGATCGTCTTTGATGAAGCGGATCGCATGTTCGACATGGGCTTCAAAGACGACATGAAGTACATCCTTCAGCGCGTTCCGAAAGAACGCCAATTCCTCGTCTTTAGCGCGACTTTGAATCTGGATGTTCTCAATACAGCTTATCAGTTCGGCGCGAATCCGGTTGAAGTGAACGTATCTCGCGATCAGGCGAAAGCCGAAAACGTTGAAGACAAAATTTTCCACGTCGGTCAGGAAGAAAAAGGTCCTCATCTTCTCTCGCTCCTTCGCTTGCACAAACCTCGTCAGGCGATTGTTTTCTCCAACTTCAAAATGAACGTTCCGCGCATCACTCAGTTTTTGAACGACAATGGTTGCCCAGCTGTCGGAATCTCTAGCTTGCTTACGCAGTCTCAGCGCAACCGCGTGATGGAACAGTTCAAAGGCTCAAGTGATCACAATATTCTCGTGGCGACTGACGTTGCGGCCCGTGGCCTCGACATCAAAGGCGTCGACATGGTCGTTAACTTCGAGCTCCCAGACGATCCAGAAAACTACGTTCACCGCATCGGCCGCACGGGGCGAGCAGGTGAAAAAGGAATCGCATTTAGCTTGGTTTCCGATCGCGACGTCGACGCTTTGTCGCGCGTTGAGCAGTATCTCAAACATAAAGTTGAAGCCGGATTCCTCGAAGAGGGCGATCTCGTAAAAGAATTCAAAGCCATGCCGTCGGATCGGGGACCGCGCGAAAGCCGTGGGCCTCGCGAAGGTGGGCCGCGCGAGCCACGCCAAGGTCGTGGTGGCGGTGAAGGCCGTCGCGATAGCGGAAGACGCAACGATCGCGGAGGCGAGCGCAGTGAACGCGGCGACGGTCGTCGTGGCGGAAGACGCGGTGAACGCGAAAGCCGTCCGTCGCGAGATCCGCAAGTGGCGGGAGCTGAAGGAGCAACGGCCGGAGCTGAGGGACGTCCTCAACGTCAGCCGCGCCCTCAAGGCGATCAAGCGCAAACGCAGGGCCAGGGCCAGGGCCAGGGCCAG
>SYLX01000263.1 GCA_005808505.1 Bdellovibrionales bacterium
CGATCGCCAGCTCGAGAAACACTTCTACGAATGTCCCGATCAAGGCGCGCGCATCAACGCGGCCGCGGACAAAATTCAATTCTACTTTCAAGGCATGTTAGAGCGACGCGCTCAATGTGGGGAGTGAGGCTTCACTCCCGCAAGAATCTCATTCGTCGAGAACGTAGTTCTGTGGATCGACGGGAACGTTGTTGACGCGCACTTCGTAATGCAAGTGCGGTCCTGTCGAACGGCCCGTGTTACCTACCGACGCGATCGTGTCGCGGCGGCGAATCTTTTGGCCCACCTCGACAAAGATCTGTGAGGTATGACCGAAGCGAGTGACGACACCGTAGCCGTGATCGATTGAAACTAGCTTTCCGTAACCAGGATCGTAACCCGCAAAGCTCACCACACCATCAGCCGGAGCGTAGATCGGAGCACCCGGTGCAGCTGCGATGTCCAGGCCGTTGTGCATGACGGGACGATTTGAGAACGGCGAAATGCGGTAACCGAACTTTGAAGTAAACCAGCCGCGCGTAGGCTTGATGCTCGGTGTAGCGGCTAACAAGCTCTGACGTTCGGAAAGCGTTTCCCAAAGCTCCAGAACCCCTTGTTCACGAACAACCGTTTCTTGAACGGCTTGATCAATGCGGATCGCGAGCGAAGCGTAGTCGCGCTGGCCTTCGACCGCGAGTTCACCTTGGAGTTCATCAACAGGTGGCTTTTGGAAGAAGACGTCATCGTGATGATCATCCATGCCGCCGGGAGCATGAGCGTGCACGGCGGCAGGTTGTCGACCAGCAGGCAGGAATTCGGCTTCAACACTCTGACCTGTTTTCGGAAGCGGACCAATGGCTAGCTTCAGCGCGCGATCTTCGCCTTCAACATTCGTAATCAACTTCAGTTTAGTAACGAAGCCCTTAACACGCTCAAGACCAGACTCAAGAGCGTTGAGTTTTCCCTCGACCACTTGGAACTGTTGTTTGAGCTGAGAGTTTTCCGCGCGGAGGCGTTTGTTTTCGATGGATTGCGAGAGAAGCCCAACATAGTCGACCACGCACGCGGAGGCGATGACCGAAAGAACCAGGAAGAGCGCTAGCCCAGCTTTGAGCCACGCCGCCGAAACCACGATACGCTTCGTGATCCCTTTGCGATTGCTCACCATCAGGAAGGTGACGGTTTTTCTATCCAAAGCAGAGCCCCCTCGAGTGAGTCCTGTTTTCAACTCGATCCGGTCGAAACCCTTAAAGAATTCCTTGGGATCTTATCGGTTTGTCTTCGCGATATCTCAAGCGGCCCAAGGTGAGATTCTCCAAAGGTTCGGAATCCTTACGGTTCCGATTTCCCTTTTGATACGCTCACCGTCCGAATCGCACCTTCGAGAGGGCTTCTTCGACTGGGTCCCCTGGCTCAACCCCTATGACACTCGTGCCGTTAGAAACGGCAAATCTTAAGGTTAAGCCCTCGATATCGATCACTAATGTCGGCATCTCGAGCCGGAACTATGCCCGGACTCTAAAAGAAGCCGTCCAAACGCGTCAAACCGTATTAATTTGATTGGGGCTCCGCATAAAGCAGCATGACGCTGACATTGTCGTCTCCCCCGTTCTTCTTAGCCTCATTAACGCAAATCGAAACGATGTCTTGAGGCTTTTGTGTCCGGCAGATCTCCGCGATCCGCTCATCCGACACAAGGCCTGAAAGTCCATCCGAGCACATGAGAACCATCTCGCCCGAACGAAGCTCACGCTCGATGACGTCGACTTGCACTTCGCGCTCAAAACCTACCGAGCGCGTGATCACGTTCTTACCCGTGAACCGGACAATGTCTTTTTCCTGAATCAAACCTGCGCGCAGCTGCTCGTTCAAAAGCGAATGATCTTCGGTGATCTGCCAAAGCTTTTGATCGGAAAACAGGTACGCACGCGAATCGCCCACATTGCCGATGTACAAGGTTTTGTCTAAGAGAAAAGCCACGACCAAGGTCGTACCCATGCCGGCAAGATCCGTGCTCGGCTCTTGGCTCGAGTCATAGATCCGCTTGCTCGCCTCTTCGTATATTTGGGTCATCAGCATGCGCGGATGAAGGCGCCGGCTCCCGCTTTCGGTCAGCGCTTTGCGCGCAACTTCGATCGACGTCTCCGCAGCCATGCGCGAAGCGACTTCTCCGCCGCGGTGGCCGCCCATTCCATCGGCGACCACGTAGACGCGCAAGCTTTCGTCGTAGAGGACGAAATCTTGATTGTTCTCGCGCCGAAGCCCGACGTCTGTTTGACACCAAACACGTAAGTTCATCCCCTTTATTGTATGTAAGGCTCCGCCTCACACCAAAGAAAAAACCAGCTTCCTGGCTCACCGGCTGGCAGTCTAACTGGATCTATAGATGGTGACGGATCTGTGATTCTCGGTGGCGTTGGGCAAACCCGTTCTTTCCTCTAGGATCGCGCTCGCTCTTCGAGCGTTCAAGCAGGACGGGATGTTCTCTGATCGCCTTCAGTAGGCGCGTTATGGCGCTGGCCTTTTTCAGGCCCCCTCTCTACCGAGATTTTCTCAACCAGACGCAGTTTTCCGCCGATAATTTCATGAGAACCTCCACTGACCTAGGGCAGGGATGAAGACCAAACGAGCGATCAACATTTCTCTCCTCCTCTCCGTCGCGATTCACGCGGCGCTGACGGCGCTTGTGGTTTTCAATCCGCAATTCGATCCCAGCCGAGTCCTGACTAAACAAAAACCGGTTGAAGTCGAACTCATGAGTCCCGAGGAACTTCAGAAAGCACTGCAGGCGCAGAAGAATCTTCCTCCGCAAGGACAAATCGTTGAGCAAGATCAGCAGCTCAATGACGAGATCGACGACAAAGCGAAGTATTTGAGTAAGCATAATCAGAAAGTCGTGCGTGAGACTCAGGCTCAGCTGCACGGGAAATTCAAGAACACGGATTCTTCGAGCGGCGAAAAATCGGTTGAACAAAAACTCGGCAAAGAAGTTAAAAAAATCGGCGAAGAATCGGATAAAGACGTCGTTGCCGAAGAGAAAACCGAGAAAAAAGAAGAAACTCCAAAAGAGTTTCTCACCTCCGAAGACGGCCCCGCCGTTCGCGGAAAAAAACCGACGCTCAAAGACCTCATGCCGAGTTTTAAGCCCGGTCCTCCTCCCATTGAATCAAAAGATGTTGCGAGTGGTGGCGGCGAAGGTCCTTCCGCTAGCGACGATCATTTGAAGAACGTCGCAACCGGAATGCAGACACTTTTGTCGACGCGTGAATTTGTTTACTACTCCTACTACAATCGCATCAAAGACAAACTCCGCCAGCACTGGGAGCCGAAGATCAAAGAAAAGATGGAGCGCATCGTTCGCCAAGGGCGCACGATTGCGTCGGACTCCAACCGCATCACGCGCATCGTGATCCATCTCGATCCTTCGGGTACGCTCGTACGCGTGCAGATCGTTGGACCAAGCGGCGTGAACGACCTCGATGATGCTGCTGTTGAAGCTTTCCGCGCAGCCGCTCCGTTTCCGAATCCTCCGAAAGGGATCGTTGATCCCGACGGGACGATCAAGATTCGTTGGGACTTCATCCTCGAAGCGAACAACAACGGACTCTTGAACGCCATCCGGTTTGCTAAATCGGCAGGTTGATCGCATGCTCGCCAATTGCGCTATTCTCCTTACTGCGGGATCCACTCAAGTCATCAACGCAAGCCAACTCGATGCTTTAATTCGCGAGCTGGTAGCGCGCAAAAAGAATCCCGTTCTCGTCCTTGGACCCGACGGCGATGATCTCTTGCGCTCTTGCCAAGAGCTTGAGGCTTGCGATCTCGTTTTCGATCCGAACTACGAGGGCGATTATTTCTCGGGAATCAAAGCGGGACTCCACGCCGTCAATGGTCCCGCGTTCGTGATTCCGGTCGGCCAAGATCTACTCCCCGCACAAAGCTGGGCCGAACTCGAACTCGCACTGCTGCGCCTCGATTCTACGCAAAAGGTGGACGTGCTTCGGCCGGTGACACCGGGCGTAAGCGAGAGCCGCTACCCCCAGATCGTGACGAATACGGGACTCCAGGCATTGAAGCGGCTTCCTGCCACGACGCCTTGGACGAATTCGCACCTAATCGTCGCCATCGAAGTGGCCGTTAAGTCTTCCAACGATGAAACTCAGCAATCGTCGCTCTGATCCCTTGATGAAAACCTTGGTCCTCTGACGTTTTCGGACTCACTTCGAAAGCCCTCCCCAGAGCTGTTAAGTCCTTAAAAATCCTTGAGTTCGGGTACCCTTATGCTAGACCAAAGGCTCTACGTAATTCGGTATCTTGCACGCTCGTCCGGTGGTTGACTTGAAGCGACGCTGTGGGCGTTTTATGCGATATCTCCCGAAAGGATTCTCCTGTGGCTAAAAAAGGAAAAGAGATCAAAATCCGCAAGGAAGTTTTGGATCGGATCTGCGGCCGCGTCCACTACATGACCACGCAGATGATCTACATGGCCAACCACCGCTCCGATAAAGAGAAAGGCGATCCGAAAGTTGGCGGTCACCCCGCAGCTTGCGCGAGCTCCTTGCACATTACCGGCGCGCTTCACTTGATCGCGAAGTCAGGTTTTGACTTCATCGGCAACAAGCCGCACGCAGCACCCGTCGATCACACTTGGAATTACCTTCTCGATTTGTTCTTGAACGAAGATCACTCGCGCTTCACGCAAGAGAACAAAGACATCGCGATGCAAGGTCTGCGCGCGTTCCCGAAACACGGCGAACCCGTCTTGCAGTCTTACCACTCAGCATACGATCCCGATCACCACGGCTTCTTACCTTCGGGCACGGTCGGCATTCCGCCAGTTAACGTCGGCTACCTCGCGCACGCTTATCGTTTCGCGAAAGAGCACGGCTACGAAGTTCCCGACGCTCACTTCTGGGCGATCATGGGCGACTCCGAATTCCGCGAAGGTTCCGTGTACGAAGCGGTCCCCGACTTCGCCGAGCGCGAAATCGGCAACCTCACTTGGATCGTCGATTACAACCGCCAATCGCTCGATGGTCACCGTATCACGAACAAAGAAATCATGAACGGAACGGACGACCAGCGGATCGAGCGCACGATGGCGGCGAACGGTTGGGAAGTCATTCAAGTTCGTCACGGTCACAAGCGTCTTGAGCTGTTCAAGCGCCCTGACGGCGAACTCTTCCGCAAGTTCCTCGAAGAAGACCTGCAAGATTACGAGTTCCAAGCTCTCTTACTCGTGAAAGACATGGCAGGCCTTCGCAAAGGTCTTGAGAAGGCACATCCGAAACTTAAGAAGTTCCTCGCATCGGTCAGCGATACGGAACTCTACTGGGGTCTTCGCGATCTCGGTGGTCACGACATTCTCTTGCTCGCGGAAGCGATGCTTAAGTCGAAAGAGAACAAGCGTAAGCCGACGATCATCCTCGCGCACACGCTTAAAGGATGGGGCCTCCGCTCGGCGGCAGCTCCCGGCAACCACTCGGCACTTCCTGCGGAAGACGAAGTCGATGAACTTCGCAAAGCCCAGAACTTGCCTGAAGGAAAACTCTTCGCGCCCTTCGAAGACAACACGGAAGAGAGCAAGTTCCTCAAAGAGCGCGGCGATGAACTCTACGCGCAGATTCGCGAGCACTATGCACTTCGCGATCGCAACTGGAACTCGTTCCAAGAACGCATGAATGATCTCGGCGAGATTCCCGTTTCGATGGGCATCAACCTGAAGATGGCGAGCTACCCCCACACGCAGTGGATGCTTGGTCAGTGTACGGCGAAGCTCACGCGTATTGCGAATATGCCCTTAGACGCTAAAGGTGATCAGAAGCCGCTTCCGGCTGAAGAACGCCCGTGGAAAGTTCCGGCCGAAATGCTCGTCTCGATGGCTCCTGACGTAGGAACATCGACAAACTTGAACCCGGCGATGGATGGAAAAATCTTCGGCGTTGCGGTGACTCCCGACTGGGAAACCGACCTCGGCGTTAAAGATAAAAAGCTTCCTGACTTGATCCCGGGCGAAGAGAAATCCGATCGCTTCCTGCGCTTTGAAATCGCAGAAGGTAACGTGATGTCATGCGTGGGTAGCTACGGAAAAATCCGCGACTTCCTCGGCATCCCGATTCTCCCGCTCATGACGGTCTATGACTTCTTCATTAAGCGCGCACTTGATCAGTACTTCTACGACCTCTACTGGAAGTCGAGCTTCATCCTCGTGGGAACTCCCTCGGGCGTGACGCTGTCTCCTGAAGGAGCGCAACACGGTTGGAAGTCTGACATTCAAATCCCGAACCAGATCACGTGGGAGCCCTTCTTCTGCCAAGAGCTCGACTGGATCATGTCGGAATCGATTCGCTTGCACATGACGGGTCAAAACGAAGGCCGTAACGGCGTTCTCATCCGCGGCGTCACTCGCGGTGTTGAACAAAAAGACTTCGCGAAATACCTGAAGCGTCAAGTGCGCTTCAAAGCGGATCAGAGCCAACCTCTGCACGCTGAAGGATTCGCCGTTGCCGGTGCGGTTGACGAAGCTCAAGTTGCAACCGTGGGTGATGACGAAATGTGGGAGCAAATCCGCCAAGACGTCTTGGCCGGTGCTTACTACCTCGTCGACTTCCGCGGCTACGCAGGCTACGAGCCTGGCGATAACGTCGTGAATATCTTCGCGATGGGTCCGATGGGAACGGAAGCTCTCAAAGCTTCTGACGAGCTTCTCAAGCGCGGCGTTTACGCGAACGTCATCATGGTTACGAGCCCTGATCTCCTTTGCGGTATCCAAGCGCACAACGACGATTACCAAGTTCTCCGCGAACGCCTCGGCGTCAACGGATCACTCGTGCTTCAGCCGATCGCAAATGGCCAAGCTACTGCTGCTGAAGTCATGACACTCTCGGGTCGCCGCATTCCTTGCGTGAGCGTTCACGACGGTGAAGCAGGTCTTCTCGATAATATCGGATCGATCCTCGGCGTTCGCCACGAATCGCTCGCGGTTCGCAAGCACTCGCGCACGGGTCGTCCCGCAGATGTGTACGCTTATCACCACATCGATTGGGCTTCGGTCATCGAAGCGTGCGGTAAGGTCTTGGCGGAAACTGCGCTCGAGCAAGTCCGCGTAAGCCCGCAGGTGATCGCACAAGTTGCGGGCGAGCAGCCCTCGGCAAGCGGCTTCGTCAACTGGCGCGAACTCTGGCCGCCGCATGATCCGAGCGAGCACCATTGATCACGAAAAGTTCTGATTCGAAATCGGCTCGCCTTCCCTTGGGAGGCGAGCTTTTTTATGCCCCGACGAAACGCTTCAAAGAGACGATCGTTTTTGTACATCACTACGGCGGCTCAAAGCGAACGGTGAAGCGACACGTCCGCTTCGTGAACGAGCTCGGCTACGATGCGGTGGCCTTCAATCTCCTGTATCACGAAGCAAGCGGCCCCATCCTTCGACCTCCAATCACAAGTCGCGGACGAATCGGCGCCTACCGCGTTTGGGCCGAGCAGCTTCAAGCCGTCGTAAGCCAAATTCCAGGACGCAAAATCATCTACTCTTTCTCAATGCCATCGAACGGCGTCGTGCGCGTAGCGGCCGATAACGAAGACGTTGTCGCATGGATCTGCGACGGCGGACCATTCCTGCAACTCAAGGATTGCGTGCGGAATCTCTATACGAAAGAGTACGGAATCAAGAATGAATTGTTACTTAGGGTCTTAAACCCCGTTGCGATTTTTCTCTGTGGATTCGGAATCGAGAAGTTCATCGCAGACGCATCCGCAACGCTCGCAAAGCGTAAGTTCCCGATTCTCTCCCTCCGCTCGGCGAATGATCAGCTCGTCCCCGAGTCGGCAATCGAAGAGTACTTCTCACATGCGAAAAGTCTCAACGTAGAAAAGTATATGCTCGCCGGAGCTCGGCACCTTGAAGGCTATAAAGTGCAAACCGCACTTTACCGCCAGCTTGTGGAAGAGTTTTTAAAGAGCGTAAGCTCAGTCTTCTGAAATCGCGCCCGAAACATCGAAGCTGCAGAAGCGAGCGTCGCTCGACACGCTCGTTTCGTCGATTTGTTCGGTATCATTGTAGATGTATTCGTACTCGTAAGAACTGTCGCGATCGATCTCATCCCAATCTTCATCGAAGATCACGAACGTCACCGTCCCCGAAACTGTTGCGGACTTCCATTTTTCCGTTGTGACGAAACCCTTTGCCTGACCTTTCTCGATCACGCAATGAGTGTGGTAGGCGGAAGCATTAATGGAAACGAATATGACAGCCGCGAAGAGAAGGAGCTTCATCGATCAATCCTTAACTTTTGATAGCTACGGTTAGGCCTTCAGACGTGGGCAGAATCGTAGAATCGAATCGGCGGGGATCCGAAATGGCTTCGTTGAATTTCCTCATCTCAGTCCACTGGCGAGTGGAGCAAGACTCAGGCTTTTCATTCGCCGTCACACCACCGCCAAGGAGAGTGTTATCAGCGATGATCAGCCCGCCCGAACGAAGATTGCGCTCCGCCCACATGAGATAATCAAAGTAGGAACTTTTATTAGCGTCGATGAACACGACGTCAAACGGACCTTCTTTTTCGAGCTCGAGAAGCTTGTCCGTAGCTTCGCCCTCAAGGAGCGTCACGCGGTCATCAACTCCACACTCTTCAAAAGCGTTGCGTGCCATCCGAACGCAAACGTGATCGCGCTCAATCGTAAACAGATGACCGTCTCGCGGAAGAGCGCGCGCAATCCATACGCCCGAGTAACCGAAGAGTGTTCCGATCTCGACGACTTTTTTAGCCTGGATCATCTTGATGAACATTTGAAGCATGCGGCCTTCGTTAGCGCCGATGTTCACGCCCCATCGACCCGCATCGACTAGTCGTTGCTTGATCGCGTGGAGACCTTCGTCTTCACGGGCGTAGAGGTTTTCAATGTAGTAGTCGCGAGGGCTTAATTCTTCTGGTCTCATAGCAGCACGCGGTTTCTCACAGGCGCCTACGAATTTCAATATCGCTGATCGGATGCGTGCGTTAGAGTCCGCTTGTGATTAAACTTCTCATTTTCGATTTAGATGGCACCCTCGTAGATTCGGCTCCCGACATTGTCGCATCCGCTCAGCTCCTCCGTACCCGCCATAAGCTTCCTAATCTTCCTGACAAGACGATTATCAGCTACATCGGAAACGGAAGTCGTATGCTCGTGACAAGACTCTTCCCTCACGAAGCCGAGAATCCAGCTCAAATCACGCGACTGACCGAAGAATTTTTTGGAATTTACGAACAGAACTTGGTTGTAAAAACCACCCCGATGCCGGGAATCCTCGAGTTCCTCGATCAACATGCTCACGCTTACCAGATCGCGCTGGTAACCAACAAACACGAGCATCTCACGCGCCTCATGATCGAGAAGATGCCTTTTGCTCGCTACAACTGGGCTTGTTTATTCGGTGGCGATTCACTTGCTCGACAAAAACCTGACCCCTTGCCACTTCTTGAGACCTTGCAACGTTTAGGTGTGAGCAAAAACGAAGCGGTCATGATTGGCGATGGTCTACCCGATATGCAAGCCGCAAAAGCCGCAGGCCTTCGCGCAATCGGGCTTGAATTTGGTTACACTCCACCGGGACTCTTGAAAGAAGCCGGCGCAACACTGCTGCTCAAGTCATTTCATCAATTAAAAGAAACGCTCGAGCATCTCGATCAACGAGGCGGATAATTCGTTTTTAGATGCTCAACGAGGAGCTGAAGATCAAGAGTTCGCCCTTCCTGAACCCAATCAACGAGTGATGAGTCTCTTCTCGCAGCGGCACGTATGATCGTTTCAACTTTTTGCGGCGACACTGGATAACGGTACGTGCGCATCCACGTAAAAACGAGCGACGCAGCTCCACTCAGCACGGGGGCCGACATCGACGTCCCCGCAAGGTAAGCGTACGTGTCGCCCGGAATCGTCGACAGGAGACCTAGCTTTGCTTCCGAAAGGTATGCGCCCGGCGCGGTAATCTCCATAAGACGTTTACTGTAATTCGAAAATACACTCAAACGCCCAGACCCTGCATCAACGGAGCCCGTCACCATCATGCCGCTGATGGTGCTAGAGTAAACTGCAGGCGAAATAAAACCAAAACTATCGGGATTATCGCAGAGCTCAAGTCCGTAGTTGCCCGAGGCCGTCACGATAAACGAGCCCTTGGCGATCGCGTAATCAAGCGCGGCCCGCATCGTCCGACTATATTCACGGCCACCTAAACTCAAGTTGATTACGTCAGCCCCATTTTCGGCTGCATACCGAATCGCATTTTCAAGTAACGCACTTCGGGTTGTGTTATTGGGTCCGAAGATATTCAGCGCCATAACGCGCGCGACGCCGTTTACGCCGACGCCCCCAACTCCATTGTCGGCGCGCGATGCTGCTAACCCCGCTACATGGGTTCCGTGCTTGGCTTCGGGCAAATCCCCTTGCGGGCCGACATCACCTTTTTCGGTTGCAAAGTTAAAACCGTGGACATCGTCGACATAGCCGTTCCGATCATCGTCGCGGTTGTTTCCGCCGACTTCATCCCGGTTGAACCAACGGCTCGCCTGAAGATCCGGATGAGTAAAGTCGACTCCCGAGTCGATGACGGCGATGACGACTTTCTTTCTAACGAGAAGCGGAATGTAAAGATCGTTCAAGGCGTCGGCAAATCGAAGGCTTTTCAGATGCTCCTGGTTCGGGATCATCGGATCGTTGAAAGCCGCGTGCATAAAGAAGGTGTTGTTCGGAGAAACCAGATGAACGCAAGCCTCTCTCTCGAACGCACGCTGCAGCTCAAAGAAATCCGTGTCTTTGTCGAGTCTCCAAACATAGGAGCGTAAACCGCTAACGCGAAGGTGCTGCAGACTTGCGGCAAGATTATTAAGCCATGGTAAACGCGGGTTGCCGTGCGCGGCGTTGCGTAAGCAGCTTAAATTTACGACGACGTTGAGCTCGGTTCCGGCGCTCAGGTTAGAACCAGCTGCGGGGCCCATTGCGGGCATCCCGAATTCCAAACGCGAAAGTTTTTTTCTGAGCTCCCCACTTGAGGCTCGCTCTTCAAGGTCCGAGCGGATCGAAAGCGAGCGAATGTTTGACGGAGAATTACAGGTGAAAAAGTCGTAAGCCCAAGCCGGCTCGATGATTAGAAGCATCGCAAGGAGGATCACGGTGCGTGCGAGCTTTTCGCGAGTCTCGCAGGCTCTCCCGACATCCCCGAAGCTTCCTTTGCGCCGCAGGCTTCGGAGGCGCTTTGATCCCAAATCCATTTTGAAATTCCCCTGCTCTGGTGCTCATTTGGGCTTTGTCCTGACACCGGCTCGAACCCTCGATTTCGCCGCTCAAAAAGTCGCGGTGAATGCCGTTGTTAGTCCCCCAGGATTTGACATTTCTCTGACAGAACACTACACAACCGGGAAGCTTAGAGCCCGCCTAATTGGCAGGGAAGGGGATGTGAATGATGTGCCTAAAAGTACAAACGTTTTCGAGCAGGGTTGCACGTTTAGCCAAGGCCGTAATCCCGGCTTGTGCACTCGTGGTTTCCAGCGCATTGGCGCTCTCGCTCGTGAGTTGTACAAGTAAGGTCGATGACAAGGACACGACGTTGAACGTCGTTCTCCGCGCTAACGTCAAAGGCCTTGATCCGATCCGCGCTAACGATCTGTACTCTGGAACTGTTATTTCGCAGATTTTTGAAGGCCTTCTTCAGTATCACTATCTGAAGCGCCCCTTCACCCTCGAGCCCGGCTTGGCTGACGGGATGCCGACCGTTACCGACAACGGTTTGACCCACACCTTCAAAATCAAAAAAGGTGTAAGGTTCCACGACAACGCCGCTTTCCCGGACGGAAAAGGCCGCGAAGTCACGGCTGAAGACTTCGTCTATAGCTACAAGCGTCTCGCTGATCCGAACAATGCAAGCGAAGGCTACTGGATTTTCGAAGGCAAGATCAAAGGCCTCAAAGAGTGGGCGGACGCCGTTAAAGCAAAGAAAGCGGACTACTCGACAACGATCGAAGGCCTTCAAGCTACCGACAAGCACACGCTCGTCATCAAACTCACGCAGCCCTACTATCAGTTGAACTACGTTCTCGCGACTCCTTACGCGGGCGTTGTTCCACGCGAAGCGATCGAGAAGTACGGCGCCGAGTTCATCAACAACCCCGTCGGGACTGGCCCGTTCATGCTCGCGAAATCTTCGGACTGGGTTCGCAACTCAAAGATCACTCTTAAAAAGAATCCGACTTATCGCCAAGAGACCTACCCGTCTGAAGGCGAAGCGGGTGACCAGGAAAAAGGTCTTCTCGCGGATGCAGGCAAGCCTGTTCCGTTCTCGGATGCTCTCGTCTTCACCGAACTTCCCGAAGACGCTCCCCGCTGGCAAAACTTCATGAAAGGAAACTTCGAGTTCGTCGAAGTCCCGAACGACAACTTCGAGAATGCCGTTAAGAACAAGCAGATCGTTCCTGATCTCGCTTCTAAAGGCATGCGCCTTGAGATCACTCCGAACGTCGACATCACATACAACGCCTTCAACATGCGCGATCCGATCCTTGGCAAACACAAGGGCCTCCGTCACGCGATGTCCATGGCGATCGATCACGCGTTGTTGATTGAACGCTTCTACAACGGACGCGCGATGCCCGCGCAAAGCCCGATTCCGCCCGGACTCGATGGCTACGATCCCAACTTCAAAAACCCGAACGTTCAATTCGACGTCGCGAAAGCAAAAGAAACTCTCGCAAAAGCGGGCTTCCCTGAAGGCAAAGGCCTCCCCGAATTCACGTACGAGACACTCTCGGATTCGAAGTCGCGCCAACAGTCGGAATTCATCGTTCAGAGCTGGGCCGCGATCGGGATCAAAGCCAAGATCAACGCAAGCACATGGCCTCAGTTCCAAGAGAAGATTAAATCGGGCCAAGCCCAGATCTTCGGTATCGCCTGGGGCGCGGACTACCCGGATGCGCAGAATTTCTTGCAGCTCTTCTACGGCAAGAACTTAGCTCCTGGTCCGAACGACTCAGCCTTCGTGAACGCAGCTTTCGATAAACTTTACGAACAGTCGCTCGCTACGGCTCCTGGTCCGGCTCGTGACGAAATCTACAAGAAGATGCGCGACATCGTTGTCGAAGAAGCTCCCTGGATCTACGACACACACCGTGTGGCGTACCGCACGATCCACGGGTGGACGAATAACTTCAAATACAACGAGATGGTGATGAACTTTAAATACGTGCGCGTCGACCCAAAGAAGCGTGCCGAATTGAAACCGAAGCTGTAATTTTTTACAGCGCGTCGGGCCTGCTTTGACTCGGAGCAGGCCCATCTCGCACTATGCTCCTTCTGACACCACGGTCTCAGGCATCGATTTCGCAAACCTAAATCTTTGCTGGAGCGTCGCTCTGATCATTTTGCTGGAGCTTTGCCCTAAGCCTAAGACTGTCGCTGCCACCAACAGCCGCGTCCGTCAGCCGTGAGAGCTGTGTTAGTAAGCTAGAACAGAAAATTCCGCGTAAAGACTTAGAAGATCCAATTGGATCTCAGGTCCGAAGAGAGGTGTCCCATTCTCAGCTACATCCTTCGCCGCCTGCTTTTCATGATCCCGATCCTTTTCGGGGTGACTCTGATTACATTTATTCTCTTTAACGTTCTGATCGGCGACCCGGCGGTCCGCTTTGCCGGCCGTCACGCTACCGCAGAGCGAGTCGCAACGATCAAAGCCGAACTCGGTCTCGATCGTTCGCTACCCGAACAATATGTTTTCTTCGTTAAGCAGGTCGTTACTCTCGATTTCGGTCGCAGCTGGGCGACCAAACAGCAGATCAGCACGATGATCGACGACGGCTTCAGCGCCACGATCAGCTTAACAGCCCCTCCGTTTATTTTTGGCGTCTTCTTCAGCGTCGCGCTCGCGATGGTAGCTTCTTACTTCCGCGGGAAATTTTTCGATAAAGCAGTGGTCGTCGCCTGCCTTGCGCTCTTAAGTATCAGCTCGCTCGTTTACATCTTGGGTCTGCAATACGGTTTTGCATACAAGCTGGGACTCTTCCCCATTTCTGGTTGGGATCCTAGCTGGACAGGTCGTTGGCAGTACCTTGCACTTCCCTGGATTATCCTCTTCGTCCTTCTCTTGGGCGGAAACATCCTCGTTTACCGATCGGTGATCCTCGATGAGGCTTACCAAGATTACGTTCGTACCGCGCGCTCCAAGGGCCTTTCGAGCCGCAGCGTTTACGCTCGTCACATTTTGAAGAACGCGATGATTCCGATCATCACGGTTGTCGTTATCGAGATGCCGTTCCTGATTACAGGATCGGTCCTGATCGAGAACTTCTTCGGGATCCCTGGTCTCGGCGGAATGCTCGTGAAAGCTTTGAATGAATCGGATTTCCCGGTGATCAAGGCGATGACGGTCATTATCTCGATCGCTTACATGTTCTTTAACTTGCTCTCGGATATTCTCTACTCGGTCGTCGATCCGCGGATCCGGTTGGGTTGAGGAGGGTCGCGATGGAAGCTCAACTCTCTCCTACAGGTACGATTTCAGTGGCAACGGAACCTACGCTCAAGACGGCCTCGAAAAACCGGAACTCGCTCTGGTGGGACGCTTACCGTCGCATCAAGAAAGACAAAGTTGCGGTCGTCAGCTTCTGGATCATCGTGGCTTACGTCGTCGTGGCGCTACTCGCAAAACTTGGCCTGATCTTCCCGGAAGTTCAATCTTCCGTCGGCGCTCAGTACCTTCCGTTCTCCTGGGAGCATCCGTTCGGAACGGACCTCCAAGGTCGCGATGTTCTAGGACGCGCGATCCACGGGACCGCGACGGCGCTCTCCGTCGGCTTTATCGCTTCGGGTATCTCGCTCTTGATCGGTTTGACGTTGGGA
The DNA here is from genome assembly GCA_005808505.1 of Bdellovibrionales bacterium. GTDB lineage: Bacteria > Bdellovibrionota > Bdellovibrionia > Bdellovibrionales > JAMPXM01 > SYLX01. The sequence continues at coordinate 14,851 of SYLX01000263.1, forward strand.
GCTCTCGCCGGTTACTTCGGCGGAAAAGTCGACGCCTTCGTTGTTTGGCTCTACACGACGATCGACTCAATTCCCTACATCCTACTGATCCCGTCGCTTACGTTCGTTCTCGGTCGCGGTTTGATCAACGTTTACATCGCGGTCGGAATCACGAGCTGGGTTACTCTTTGCCGATTGGTTCGCGGCGAGTTCATGAAGCACAAATCGCGCGATTACGTGATGGCCGCTAACGTGTTGGGCGCAAGCCACACGCGTAAGATCTTCAAACACATCATGCCAAACGTCTCGCACCTTGCGTTCGTGCAGTTCGGCTTGGGTTTCGTTGCCGCCATTAAGATCGAAGTGATCCTGAGCTACCTTGGGGTCGGTGTTGATCCGAGCACTCCTTCGTGGGGCCTCATGCTCGACGACGCGAAGCTTGAGCTTCAACGTCCGTTCTGGGGCAACTTCATGGCCGCTACGATCTTCATGTTCTTCCTGATCTTGGCGTTCAACTTGTTCAACGATGCGCTTCGCGAGTCGTTGGATCCGAAACTCAAGAATAAATAAGCTTTTTCCATCAGCGGGGTGTTGGGGCGCCAGGTCACAATGCCAGTTGATGATTCACTCTAGCTTAGAGTATAAGGAATCCCTTCCTGCCGGATTGCGGCAAAGCCTGGCAGCGATAAAGGAAAACAAAGCGTGAGCTATCTTCTAGAAGTTAAAAACCTGAAGACCGGGTTCAAAACAGACGACGGCGAATTCCTGGCCGTTGATGACGTCAGCTTCAAGCTCGAAAAGGGCAAGACTCTCGGCATCGTCGGTGAATCGGGTTGCGGTAAGTCCGTTACTTCGCTCTCGATCATGCGCTTGATTCCGAATCCCCCCGGCCGCGTTGTGGGTGGAGAGATTCTCTTCAACGGCAAAAACTTGCTGAACTACTCCGAAGAAGAGATGCGCAAGATCCGCGGTAACGACATCGCG